>JAUIEP010000071.1 GCA_030428835.1 Gammaproteobacteria bacterium
CCGCTCGACTTGATGCCGCGGTGGGTGTCCTCCATCTGCTGGAAGTCCTGCAGCAGTATCGAGCCCCAGAAGTCGTAGTCCTGCAGGTCGTCGTTGCGCGGGTTGTCCACCGCGCGCACCTCGCCCTCCGGCAGGCGCTCGATCTGCGCGACCTCGAAGATGCAACTGTCGGGGTCGTCGCCGTCGGGGCGCGCGCGGTAGCACAGGCAGTTGGTCGCCATGGGCAGCAGCACCGTGTTCGGGAACAGGTGCCAGTCGATGCCGCCGCGCTGGTACTGCTGGGGCGTGATGTCCGGCCATTGTACGCCGCGCGCCGCGTCGATTTGTCGCGCCGCCTGCATGATTGCGGGCATGACGTCGGCCGCGGTGGCGTCTTCCGGCAGGGTCGCCGGCAGCGCCTGCGCGGCGTACACCATGGAGTCGGACATGTTCGAGTCGATGTTCTCCTTGAGGAAGCGGAAGAACCCCGCCATCGTGCGCGCCAGTTCCTGCGCCTGCGGCATCGGCGGCGCCTCCCGCGTGCCGTCCGAGCTGCTGGATTCCGGGCGCAGGCGCGAGTTGTCGGCGGCGAACGTGCCGTGGATGCCCGCGGCCCGGCTCACGAAGCGGCTGGTGCCGAACTCGTTCAGCGGCCAGTGGGTGATGGACACGTGGTAACCCTCGTTGAAGGCTTCCAGCGCGACCTTCCAGTTGGCCGGCAGCTTCAGCCACTTGCGCCAGCGGTAGCGCATTTTGTCCAGCTCGAACGGCGCCAGCGCCTCGGCCGCCTCGCCCAGGTACTCGAGCAGCGGTCCGGCGTCCGGGTCCAGGCAGATGAAGACGAAGCCGCCCCAGGTGTCGAGCCGCACGGCCTGCAGCCCGAGGTCCTCGCCCTCGAGCGCGCCCGCCCAGTCCTCGGCGAAGGTCACGTGGGTGTTCGCGCCCTCGGTGTCCCAGCGCCAGCCGTGAAACGGGCAGCGGATGCTCTCGGCGATCCCGCAACCGTCAAGCAGGCGGCGGCCGCGGTGCTGGCACACGTTGTGGAAGGCGCGCAGGTTGCCGGCGGCGGAGCGCATCACGAAGATCGACTCGGCGCCGATCTCGTAGGTGACGTACGCGCCCGCCTCGAGTAATTCCTCCTCGCGGCACACGGACTGCCACACCCGCGGCCACAACCGGTCGTACTCGCGTGCGAGGTACTCGCGCGAGTAGTAGCTTTCCTTCACGACGTGAGTGTTCATTCGGGTACGGTCTTGAAACTGAACGGCGTCAGTGTGCGTTTGGCGAAGCGCCAGCCGTCTTCGGTGAGCACCAGTTCGTCATCGTAGCGCGCGATCAGCACCATCATGTCCGCGTCCGCGCGCCTGGCCATTTCCACCAGGCCGGTGCTGGTGGTCGCGCTGGCGCCGTCCGCGCCGAGCACGACGTCGGTGATGTTGTTCATCTGCACCAGCCATTCCAGTCGCTCGAAGGACGGTCCGAAAAACGCGCGCAGGGCCGCGTGGCCCGCCAGTGGGTCCGGCTGCCCGAGCAGCGGGGCGATGCCGTACACGGTCGCGTCCTCGGTAAAAAATTCCAGGAACGCCTCGATGTCGAGGCGCCCGGCCGCGCCCGAGTAGCCGTTCAGCACCTCGCGGATGGCGGCCTTGTGTTGCCATTCATTCACTGGCGTCGTTCCCCGTATGCATTCGTTGCCGCGCTCACTCGCCGACCCGGTCGCGCGACCAGCCGGCGCAAATTTCCTGCGTCGTCGCCAAGGTGGCGATGGGAAGCAGCGTATTCGCCATGGCGTGTTCGGCGTAGCTGGTCGGGTAGCCCGCCACCGCGTCGGTGGCGACGATCACCTGGTAGGCGTTGTTCACCGCCTCCATGACGAGGTTGAGTATGGCGATGTTCAGCGATACGCCCGCCACGACGACGGTGTCGATGCCGGCGTTGCGCAGCCGGTGGTCCAGTTGCGAGTCGGCCATCGGGTTGAGGCCGTGGTGGCGCAGGGAGACGACGTCGCCCTCGGCCCAGACGTCCGGGCAGGGCACGTCGTACTGCGGGTCGTAGGCCGGGGCGTCGGCGCCCTTGCGCCTGCCGGATGCCATGAACAGCCGCGCGTTGGTGTTGCGCCCGAAGCGCTGCGGGTCGATGCTGGCGAGACAGTGCACCACGGTGCCGCCGTTGTCGCGCGCCGCGCTTGCGAGGCGTGCGCTGTTGGGGATGACGCCCACCTCGGCGGCCGCCTCGGCCATGGCCGCCAGGCGCGCCCTGTCGCCGATCACGCTGCGCTGCACTTCCGACAGCAACAGCGCCGCGCGGCCCGGTTGCAGCAGGTCGCCGATGTCGATTGCCATGCAGTGCCTCTCCTTTCCCGTGTTCCGCAGCGCTAGGCCGCTGCGCGCGGCCAGGTCGCCAATAATGTGCGCAACGCGGTGACCAGCGACAGCGGCTGGTCGACCATCACGTGGTGCGCGGCGTTCGGTATGGCGATGGCGGGGGTGCCCGCGGGCAGTATGTCCAGCGCGCGCGGCAGTGACTCCGGCGTCACCAGCACCGACTGGTCGCCGTAGAGGTAGGCCGCGGGGCACGCCAGTTGCCGGGTCGCGGCGAGGTTGCGCTGCGAGTCGATGGTCACCCGGCGCGGGTCGAAGTGCCAGGTCCAGCCGCCCTCGATCTGCACCAGCGACTGCCGGGCGATGTGGTCCGCGATGAAGTCGTTGCCGCACGCCTGCGGCGGCGACAGGCGGAAGCCCGCCAGGCCCTCCTCGAAACTGTTGTACAGGCGGTGCGTGGTGCGCCGCTTCTGGGCCTTGCCGCGCGCCGCCCGCAGTTGTTCGGGGTCGAGGTTGAGCGGTGTGTCGACGGTGACGACGCCGGCGAAGGCGGCGGGGTCGGCGGTTGCCGCCTCGATCGCCACCGAGCCGCCGAAGGAGTGGCTGATAACGACAGGCCGCGCGGGGCCGGCGTCCAGTTCCGCGGCGCCCACTGCCGCGAGCGCCTCGCGGGCGAGGCCGGCGATCGTGTAGCCCTCTTCGCGGCGGTCGGACCGGCCCATGCCGCTGAACGACAGCGCCGCGCAGCGCCACTCGCCGCTGAAGAAGGGTGCGATGTGGCTCCACCAGTCGGCGTGCGCGCCGTTACCGTGCAGGAACAATAGGCCCGGAAGCCCGCGTTCGCCCCAGGTCAGCAACTCGATGTTCGCGCCGTCATGCTGGAAAAACGTGCGCGCCGGCGTGTTCGCGATCGCCTGCGTGAACCAGGCGGGACTCGCGGGCCGCGCGCCGCGGTAGCGGGCCAGGAGGTAGGGGTCTTCGATGGCGGATTGCGCTGACAAAGGCGCCCCTCCTGGCGGCCGTCGGAGTGCCCCGGCGCGCCGGTTGGAGTCTCGATGCGCGGGCAGTCGATTGATTTTAGTTAGATGATTGGGGTTGTCAACGCCGACCCCGGATGCGCGCATGGCGGCGCGCCTTTTTCGGCCGTGCCGGCCGTTTAACCCCGTTGAAACGCTGTATTTCGTGCGTTTTTCCCGGAGTTGACCCGATACTACGTACCTGTCGGAGCTTTCGTTGGCGTTGCCGGGGAGCGGTTGATTGACTAAATAGATAGACATTTGCAATACTCGCCGTTCCTTCAGATCCGGCCCTCCGGCCGGTTCTTGCCTGACCCGGCGCAACGCGGAGATGGGTGATGCGGTTGGAACCCACCGGCGAGCAGCAACTCATGATCGACATGTTCGCCCGGTTTCTCGATGAGCACAGCAGTATCGAGCGGGTGCGCGCGGCCCTGCCGCGGGGCTTCGACGCGGACCTGTGGCGCGGCCTCGCGGGGCAGGGCGCTTTCGCCATCCGGCTGCCCGAGGCGGTGGGCGGGCTGGCACTCGGCCTGTTCGACGCCTGCCTGCTCATGGAGCAGGCCGGTCGCACGCTCGTGTCCGGCCCGCTTGCCGAAGCCATCGCGGCAACGGGACTGCTGGCGCGGCTGGACCCGGCGGATGCGGGCGGCCTGCTCGCGGCGGCCCTGGCGGGCGACGCGGTGGTGACGCTGGCGCTCGAAGACATTGCGGTACAGCCCTCGCAACTGGTGGCCGGCGGCGCCCTCGCCCACGCCGTGCTCGCGCGGGACGGCGACCGGGTGTTGCTCGTTGCACCGGGTGCCGCGCGGGACGAGGCGGCGCCCACACTCGCGGCCACGTCGCTGGCGCGCGTTGACCTCGCGCGCGGCGAGCACACGGTGCTGGGCAGCGGCGCGCAAGCCGTCGCGCACTGGGCCGCCGCCGTGGAGGAGTGGAAGCTGCTGGTCAGCGCGGCCCTGTACGGCCTGGCAAAAGAGGCGCTGCGGTGCGCCGCGCAGTACGCCTGTGAGCGCGAGCAGTTCGGGCGCCCCATCGGCACCTACCAGGCGGTGTCGCACCCGCTCGCGGAGGCGCGTGTCGAGGTCGACGCCGGCCGCCTGCTGTTGTGGCGCGCGTTGCGGGCGGTCGCTGACGCGGCCGGCGCCGAGGAGACCGACCCGCATCACGATCCGCATAACGCCCCGCACAACGACCCGCATAACGATTCTCAGGACAACGCCGGCGCGCGCATCTCCGACGCCGCCTGGTGGGCGTGCACCGCGGCGCAGAAAGCGGTCGACTGCGCGCTGCATACCTTCGGCGGCTACGGGTTGACGCTGGAGTACGACATTCACCTGTACAACCTGCACGCGAAGGCGCTGCCGCTGGTGCTCGGCGACCCGGAACGGTTGCTGGACGAGGCCGCGCGGCGCCGCTACGCGGCAGAGCCCGCGGCGCTGCCCGATGTCGGCCCCGTACCGATCGACTTCGACCCGGGTGACGACGCGCGCGCACTGGCGGCGGAACTCGACGCGTTTTTCACGGACCGGCTCACGCCGCGGTTGCGCGCGCGGGCGCACTATTCGTTTGCCGGGCACGACGCGGACCTGCACCGCCAACTCGCGCAGGCGGGCCTGTTGTTCCCGGCGTGGCCGCGGCACATGGGCGGGCGCGCGGCGTCGGCCTGTGCGATGCACGCCGCGCTCGACGTGTGGCACGAGCACGGGTGGACCACCCACGCGCAGGCCACCGACAACATCGTGGGTTACGTGATGGACCGCTTCGGCACGCCCACGCTGAAATCCGAGGCACTGGCCCGTGTGGCGGCCGGCGAGGCCTGCTGTGCCCTGGGGTTTTCGGAACCCGGTTCCGGCTCCGACGTGTTTGCCGCGCGCACGCGCGCCACGCGCGAGGGCGATGAGTGGCGTATCGACGGCCAGAAGATGTTCACCAGCGGGGCGGAGATCGCCGACTACGTGCTATTGCTCGCGCGCACCGACCCCGACGCGCCCAAGCACCGCGGCCTCACCATGTTCATCGTGCCGCTCGATGCGCCCGGCGTGACGGTACAGCCGGTGCACACCTTCCAGGACGAGCGCACCAACGTGACCTTCTACGACGCCGTGCGCGTGCCGGACAGTTACCGGCTGGGCGAGGAGGGCGACGGGCTGCGCGTGCTGGTCGCCTCGCTCGAGATCGAACACGCGATGACGTTTGTGAAGGAGCACGCGCGGCTGCTGCGCGCGGCCCGGCGACTGTGCCGGGATACCTCGCGCGACGGGCGCAAGCGCGGCGACGACCCGGCGGTGCAGCGCGTGCTGGCGCGCGGCGCGGTGCGGGTCAGCGCGTCCGAGGTACTGAACTTCCGCGCGCTGTGGGCCGCCGACGGCGGTGCCGCGGACGCGGCCGTCGGGCCGGCCTCGAAGATGTTCTCTTCGGAGGTGTACCGCGCCGATGCGTGTGATCTGTTGAACCTGACGGCGCCGGAGTCGCTCGCGAACACCTCGCGGGATGCGGCCTACATCAACTGGTGTTACCGTCACTCACAGGTTGCAACCGTGTACGGTGGCACCAGCGAGATCCACCTGTCCATGGTCGCCGAGCGCGTGCTGGGACTGCCGAGGACGCGAGACTGAGCAAGGCCGCAACGCACATAATCAACACCCAGGATGCAAAGGAGACAGGCATGACCGATTCACAGCTTCCGACGACAATGCAGATTTACCGGGCGGCCGACGCCGTGCCCCTGGAAGAGACCGACATCATGTCGCTGCCCGAGTTCACGCCCGAGCAGATCGAGGCGATGGCGGGCATGCACCAGCCGGACCGGGCGCGCGGCGACGAGGTCAAGGTGCTGGTCAACCTGCCCGGGTTCAGCCTGACCCATGTCTGGTTCAAGGCGGAGTACCCGCTGCCGCGGCACAGCCACGACGCCCACTGCCTGTATTACATCATCGCGGGTTCGCTCAAGCTCGGCACACAGGAGCTGGGACCGCGCGACAGTTTCTTCCTGCCCGCCGACGTGCCGTACACCTACACGCCCGGCCCCGATGGCGTCGAGTTGCTCGAATTCCGCAACGCGACCGCGTTCGACTTCAAGCTGCTGGTCAAGGGCGAGGCGTTCTGGCAGCGCGCGGCGGAAGTCTCTGAGCGGCGCAACGAGGACTGGCGCGCCGCGAAGATGCCGGCGCTCAACACCTGAATCGCGTGCGCAACGCGATGTTCATGTCACTACGCGAGGCTGGCCGGCGTTGAACGCACCCGACGAGCCGGGCGCGATCTCGCCCTTCGCCGCACGAATAGGCGCCGTGCTCGCGCTCGATCCCGCCGCCCCCGCGCTGGAGTTCGAGCGCATCGACTACTCCTGGGGGCAACTCGCCACCGCCGCGCAGGCACTGCGCGAACAACTGGACGCGCTGGACCTGCCGGCGGGCGCGCGCGTCGGCGTGCTGTTGCGCAACCGCCCGGAGTTCGTGCCCGTGCTCATCGCGCTGTTCACCACGGGGCGTTGCCTCGCCACCCTCAACGCGCACGCGCCGGATGACGCGCTCGCCGCGGACATCGAACGCGTGCAGGTACCCGTGGTGCTGGCCCTGCAGGGCGACCTCGAGCGCCCGGCGGTCGGCGCGGCGCTCGCGAACGCCGGCACGCTCGCCCTCGGCCTGACGGGGGACATGGCGAACCCGCTGGCAATGCACCCCGGGTATCAGGGCGCACGCGAGCGCTGGACGCAACCGGCGGCGCCCGGCATCGCCGTGGAGATGCTGACCAGCGGCACGACCGGTACGCCCAAACGCATCCCTTTACCGTACCGCAACCTCGAGCGCGCGCTCCTGAGTGCGGCCAGTTACGAGAAGGGCCGGCGCGAGAACGACGCGCCGCGTTTGCGCGGCGGCGTCCAGGTCGTGTCCGCCCCGATGGCGCATATCGCGGGCGTAACCGCCGTGATGAACAACCTGCTGGCGGGGCGCCGCATCTGCCTGCTCGAACGCTTCACCGTGGAGGGTTTTCGCGACGCGGTCGTCCGGCACCGGCCGAAGGTCGCCGGCGCGCCCCCGTCCGCGTTGCGCATGATCATGGACGCCGACATACCGAAGGAGGATTTTGCCAGCCTGCTCGCTTACCGCACCGGCACCGCGCCGTTGGACCCGGCGCTCGCCGACGCATTCTATGAGCGCTACGGTATTCCCGTGTTGCAGAACTACGGCGCGACGGAGTTCGCCGGCGGCGCCGCCGGCTGGACGCTGGACGATTTCAAGGCGCACTGGCGCGACAAGCGCGGCAGCGTGGGGCGACTGAACCGCGGCATCGAGGCGCGCATCGTCGACCCCGGGAACGGTGCGGTCCTCGCCGCGGGCGAGGAGGGCCTGTTGGAGCTGCGCGGCGAGAATATCGGCGACGGTCGCGACTTCGTGCGCACCACCGACCTCGCGGTGCTGGACGCGGATGGTTTCCTCTTCATCAAGGGGCGGCACGACAACGCCATCATCCGCGGCGGCTTCAAGATCCTGCCGGGCGCACTCGTCGAGGTGCTGGAACAGCACCCGGCGATCCGCGAAGCCGGCGTGGTCGGCATGGACGACGCGCGCCTCGGCCAGGTGCCCGCGGCGGCCTACGTTTTAAAGGCATCGGCCGTGCCGCCGGATCCCGACGAACTGGAGGAATTCCTGCGCGCGCGCCTGCTGCCCTACCAGTTGCCGGTGTTTTTGCATGCCGTCGACGATTTCCCGCGCACGCCGTCCATGAAGATCAGCCAGCCGGCGCTGCGGGCGCTGCTGGCCGAGGCGATGGCCGCGCAAGACTCGTAACTTCATAAAACCAGACAGGACCAGCACATGGCAGAAGATCGCTTCACCGGCAGGACCGCTATCGTAACCGGGGCCGCGTCGGGTATCGGCGCCGCCATCACCCGCGCACTCGTACAGGAAGGCGCACAGGTTCTCGCGGCCGATATCAATGCGCAGGCGTTTACCGACACACCCGACAACGTCGTCACCCACGCCTGCGACGTCGCCGACGCGAAGCAGGTGGACGCCATGGTCGAGGCGGCGCTGGCGCGCTTCGGTCGCGTGGACATGCTGTTCAACAACGCCGGTATCGGCTGCCTGGCCGAGACGCCGGACATGGACGACGAGACCTGGGAACGGGTGTTTGCGGTGAACGTGCACGCCGTGCTCTACGCCTGCCGTGCGACGATCCCGCACATGCGGCAACAGGGCGGCGGCGCCATCGTGAACACGGCGTCGATCTCGGGTCTGTACGGCGATTACAGCTTCACGGCGTACAACGCGTCGAAAGGCGCGGTGGTGAACTACACGCGCAGCCTGGCGGTGGACCACGGCAGGGACAACATCCGCGTCAACGCGCTGTGCCCCGGTTTTATCCAGGAGACGGGACTGACACTCGGTATCGAGGGCACGCCGCTGGGCGAGCGCTGGCACCAGGCGATTCCGATGGGGCGCGGCGGCAGCGCGCGGGAGATGGCCGACGTGGCCGTGTTCCTCGCGTCGGACCAGGCGTCCTACATGACCGGTTCGATCGTGGTCGCCGACGGCGGCCTTACCGCGCACACCGGGCAGCCGGACATCCCGGGCCTGCGCGCGGCGGGCAGCATCTAGCCGGGCGTCAGTCGAAGAAGGCGAGCACGCGCGTTTCGATGCTCCTGCGCGCGACGCTGGCGGCGACGGGTTCGGGGTAGCGGAAGGCGGCGTGCGCGCAGCCGAGTTTCTGCGCGGGGTCGAAGTTCAGGCCCAGGAATACAAGCGACTCGTCCGGCTGTACGTTGGGGAAGTAGTAGTACACCTGCTCGTCCGAGTGCAGCAGCCCGACGTAGGGCGACACGATCGTGCGCTCGCCCAGCTCCTCCACCACCGCGCCGTCCACGTGATCGCCTTCCGGGATGCTGCGCAGGTCGGCCACGGCCAGCGGGCAGTCCTGCGGCGGCGGCGTGGTGGACTTCCACACGTTGTAGATCACCGCGCGCTCCAGCGACAGTCCCAACTCCTGCGCGATGGGTTCCGCCCACGGCAGTGCGCTGTCGCGCGTGTTGTCCAGGTGCACGAAGTGCGCGGCGGGTATCGAGCCCGGCTGTTCGCCGAAGTCCACGCGCCGTTGCAGCGGCACGAAAATCGACGCGCAGGCGGTGGCGCCGGTCAGCGACTGCACCAGCGCCTCGCAGGACGGCAGGTACTGGCCGGTGATCCACGCGTTGTCGAACCAGTCCGGCGCGTCCAGCGCGTGCTCGGCGATGGTCAGTCCCTCGCGCGCGAGGCTGGGCGCCGGGTCCTGTGTGCGCCCATTGCGGATCTCGACATCCACGGCGAGCAGGTTCTGCCGGGTGCGCGCCGGGTCGGTGTTCGACCATTCGCCCAGGTCGGTGCGGTTCGCGGCGAAGTTCAGGGCGGCGGTCACCGTCGGTGCGTAGTCAGTCTGCATGGGCAGCTCCGTTTCGTGCGTAAATCAAAGGGGTTTTTCGCGCTTTAAGCTGCGCAGCATCTCGACGAATGCGGCGTTCTCGTGCCGCATGATCGCGTCGGGGTCGGTCGCCGTGGCGTTGTTGTCGAGCATCTGCCGGGTCAGTTTGACCTGCAGCGCGGGGAGTGCGGCCAGTTGCCCGGCCATGGCCAGGGCCGCCTGCTGCAGTTCATCATCGGGGCAGACCGCGCTGACCAGGCCGATCGCGAGCGCCTCGTCCGCCGTGACCGTCGCCGAGCGCAGGAAGATGTCCCTCGCCCGGCCGGCGCCGACCAGGCGCGGCAGCAGCGCGGTGCTGCCGCACTCCGGCATCGCACCCAACTGCAAGAAAGGGAAAGCGAAACTCGCCGACGCGGCGGCCACGCGGATATCCGCGGCGAGGGTGTGCGTCGCGCCCAGCCCGATCGCCGGGCCGTTCACGGCGACCACCACGGGTTTGGATTCCGCCAGCAGTGACAGCCAGTTGTGTTCGCCCCTGCCCATGGTGAACGTCGCCGGGGTGAGCCGGCGTCCGGAGTCGGGGTCGTACTCCGCCGCCGCCTTCAGGTCGGCGCCGGCGCAGTACGTGTCGCCGGCGGCGGTCAGCACGATGGCGCCCACGTCCGGGTCGGCGTTGGCGCGCTGCAGCGCCGCGATGATCCCGCGCACGCTCGCGACGCTCCAGGCGTTGCGGCGCGCCGGTGCGTCGTGCGTGATCACGGCCACGGCATCGGCGACGCGGTACTCGACGTTCGCGTCGAGCGCGGCCGGGTCAGCCGGGGCGCGTTTTTCCGTCATCGCGAGCAGCGCCGCCCGGGCGCGCTACACCTCGATCAGCACGGCGCCGGCCTGGCCGCCGCCCGCACACATCGCGGCGACACCGAGCCCGCCGCCGCGACGCTGCAGGTCGTTGCACAGGGTGGTCAGCATGCGCGCGCCGGACGCCGAGATCGGGTGACCGATGGAACAGCCGCTGCCCGAGATATTGACGATCTCCTCGTCGAGATCCATGACGCGGCAGGCGCCGAGCGGTACCGCCGCGAACGCCTCGTTGATCTCCCACAGCGCCACGTCGCCCTGCTTGCGCCCGGTGCGCGCCAGCAGCTTCTCGACCACGCGCGGCACCGACAGCCCGGTCTGCGCCGGTGTGATGCCCGCGGACGCGAAGCCGAGAATCCTCGCCTTCACCGGCGCGCCGGCCTCGCGGGCGGCGTCCTGTGAGGCGATGACCAGCGCGGCGGCCGCGTCGTTGGTGCCGCTGGAGTTGCCCGCGGTAATGGAAAAGCCCTCGATCTCCGGGTGCAGCACCTTCAGCGAGGCGAGCTTTTCCAGGCTGGTGTCGCGCCGCGGGTGTTCGTCCACGCGGAAATCGATCTCGTTGCCGCTCGCATCGCGCACGGTGAGCGGCACGATCTCGCCCTCGAAGTTGCCGGCGTCGATAGCCGCAACGGCGCGCTGGTGCGAACGCAGTGCCCAGGCGTCCATCTCCTGCCGTGTGAGCCCCAGCGTTTTCGCCGCGTTCCAGCCGACCGTGATCGACATATCGCGGGTGGGCGCGTCGGGCGTCTCCGGGTGCGTGGGCGGAATCCAGAGCTCGGCGAATTCGCCGGTGACGGGATCGCGCTGCTGCATGCGCGGCATGAACGACAGCGAGGCGACACCGCCCGCGGCGATGACATTCTCCATGCCGGCCATGATCGCGCCGGCCGCCACGGCGACCGCGCTCAGGCTGCCGGCGCAATGCCGGTTCACCGCCATGCCGGCGGCGTCGGTCATGCCCAGTTCCATGGCGGCGTAACGCGCGATCGCGCCGCCGCCCTGCATGCTCTCCGCCATGACCACATCATCGACCTGCCCCGCCTCGAACCCGGACCGCTCCACGGCGGCTCCCAGCGCCGCAACCGCCAGCGCCTCCGGCGGGGTATTGGCCAACGTTCCGCGGCCGGCGGTGCCGACGGCAGTGCGCATCGCGCTGGTAATCACGGCTGCTTGCATGGTCATTCTTTCTCTCTATTGGTTTAGTATTTAGAACAGGCGCGAAAGCAGCGCCGGACGAGCCTTGAGCCCTTGTAGACTGTGCTTGCAATGAAACAACGGGCAAATGACAATGCAAGCTTACCGCAAATGTTTATATGATTGGAAGCGAGAGTCCGGTTCGACCAACTGCGCGTTTGGCTAGGCTCAGCTTATATAGTTGGGTAGAAGACCCCGGACCAACTCTCCGGGACCGGATCGAGGAGTATGGGCGCTTACCCGTTCCCGGGGGCGTCTGGCGACAGGACGTCGCCAGCCGAGCCTGTACAGGGATGTACGCTTTTTGGCGGTCCCCGGGAACGGGTAAGCGCCCATACTCCGCATCCAAAGCGCGTACACAAATAGCTGGCAACCACAGACAACAAGGCCACTGACTGGTGGACATAAACATCACCGAAGACCAACGCATGCTACAGGACGCCACCCGGCGCTACCTGGAAGCACGCGCCCCCGTCACCTACCTGCGCCAACTGGTGGAAGCGCAGACACCCATGCCCGACATCGCGTGGCGCGAAGGCGCGGGACAGGGCTGGCTGGCGCCGTTCGTACCGGAGAGCCTGGGCGGCATGGCCGAGTCGGCGCAGGGCGCGATCGACGCGGCCATCGTCGCCGAGGAGATGGGCCGAGTCGTGTACCCCGGCCACTACCTGCCGAACAGCGTGCTGGCGTTCGCCATAGCGCAATGGGGCAGCCAGGCGCAGCGCGAGACACTGCTGCCCGCACTGGCCGCGGGCGAACAACGCGGCGCCTGGTGCTTCGCTGCCCCGGGCGTCGACAGCGGCACCGCGCCCGACGGCGTGCGCCTCGAGCGCAGTGGCGGTCAGATCACACTGCGGGGCGTCGCGGCCAACGTGCAGAGCGCACCCGACGCCGACCTGTTGCTGGTGACCGCCACCGACGGCGAGGGCGTGACGCAGTTGCTGCTGCCGGCCGCCACGGCGGGCATTGAAGTCCGCGCACTGGACACACTGGACCTCGGCCGCCGACTGGCCGACGTCGAATTCCGCGATGTCAGCGTGACGGCCGATGCGGTGCTGGGCGCTCACGGCGCCGCCGCCGACTGCTTTGAACAACAGTTGCAGCTCGCGCTGGTGCTGCACTGCGCCGAGACCGTGGGCGTGATCGACCGGGCGCTGGAATTCACCCTCGACTACGTACAGCAGCGATACGCCTTCGGCCGCCCGATCGGCAGCTTCCAGGCGCTGAAGCACCGCCTCGCGGATCACGCCGCGCAGCACGAGGGCGGCAAGGCGCTCGTGGCGCGCGCCGCGAAAGCGGTGCAGGAACAGGCGGCGGATGCCGCGGTGGCCGTGAGCATCGCCAAGAGCCACTGCGGCCGCTGGGCAACCGAGATCATCCGCGACTGCCTGCACATGCACGGCGGCATCGGCATGACCTGGGAACACGACATCCAGTTCTACCTGCGTCGCGCCGTGTCGAACGAGGCGCTGTGGGGCTCGCCCGCGGTGCACCACGAACGCCTGTGCCGGCTTGCCGGACTGTGAGGACACGGCCATGAGCGCGACCCCCGACGATACGAAAGACAACGCCGAGGAACACGCCTTCCGCCTGCGCGCGCGGGAGTGGCTGCGCACGCACCTGCCGCCGCGGCGCCTGCAGGACGAGCCCATGATGGACTGGGCCGACAAGGCGCTGATCGCCCGCGACCGGGAGAGCCAGCGCGCCCTCTGGGAGGGCGGTCTCGCGGGCATCACGCTGCCGCGCGAGTACGGCGGCCTCGGTCTCGACCGGCGCTACGCGGACATCTATTACGAGGAGGCGCAGCCGTATCGCCTGCCGTGGCACTTCGGCAACGCATTCAACATCGTGCTGCCGACGCTGCTGGCGCACGGCAGCGAGGAGCTCAAGCGGCGTTACGTGCCGGCGATCCTGCGTGGCGAGCACCTGTGGTGCCAGTTGCTGTCGGAACCCTCCGGCGGCTCGGACCTCGCCGGCCTCACCACCCGCGCCGAGTTGCGCGGCGACCACTGGCTGCTGAACGGTTCCAAGGTGTGGACCACCGGCGGGCTGGACTGCGACATGGGCATCTGCCTCGCGCGCACCGACCCGACGGTGCCGAAGCACGCCGGGCTGACCATGTTCCTCGTGGACATGACGTCGCCGGGCCTCGCGATCAACCCCATCAAGCTGATTTCGGGCACGGTCGATTTTTGCCAGGAGTTCTTCGATGATGTCGCGGTGCCCGCGGATCACGTGCTGGGCGAGGTCGGCGGCGGCTGGGCCGTGGCGAGCACGCAGCTCGGCGCCGAGAAGGCCAGCATGGCGCGGGGCTGGTACGAGGGCCTCGCGGCCGCGGTGGAGAGCGACGAGATCGAACTGAAGGACGAGTACGGCCGCATGGCGCGCTCGCTCGGGGTACACGAGGACCCGCGCGCGCGGCAGTTGATCGGCGAGGCGTTCGTGCTCGACGCGGTGCACACCCTGACCACGCGTCGCGTGTCGGCGGGGATTCGCAACGGCGCGCTGCCGCCGACGGCGGGCACGCTCTCCAGCCTGCTGGTGGCGTTGTGCGACGTGCGTCGCTCGGCGCTGCTGTCCGGCATCAGCGGACCGGCGGGCGTCGCAGCAAAGCCGGGCGAGGAGGGCCTGCAGTGGGGGATGACACGCGTGACCCGCCATCGCATCGGCGGCGGTACCACGGAAATGCAGCGCAACGGTGTGGCCGAGCGCCACCTGGGCCTGCCGCGGGACGAGGCGGACATTGCGGACCGCACAGTCCCCTTCAACCGGCGCAAGGTGAACCCCGACCGCGCACAGTGATAATGACATTGCACAATCGAGGAGTCTGTCCATGACGGTCGAAGTACCCAAGTCTGTCGCCAACACGCTGGTCGACATCAAGGCCTACGCGCAGGAGACACCGCTCGACGAGGCCTTCGCCTGGCTGCGCGCCAACGCGCCGCTGGCGCAGGTGCAGCCCGACGGCTACAACCCGTTCTGGGCCGTCACCTTGCACGAGGACATCCAGGCCGTCGAGTCGCAGAACGACCTGTTCCTCAGCGGCGAGCGCACGGTGGCGGTCTGCGACGCGAAGCGGGAGGCGAACACGGAAGAACTGCCCGTGCGCACGCTGGTGCAGATGGACAACCCGGATCACATGGCCTACCGCCGCCTCACCCAGGAGTGGTTCCAGCCGGCCAACCTGAGGAACCTGCAGGAGCGCATCAGGGAGGTGGCGAAGGATATCGTCGACAGCATGGCCGCCACCGGCGGCGAGTGCGACTTCGTCAACGACGTCGCGCTGCGCTACCCGTTGCGCGTCATCATGGAGATCCTCGGCGTGCCGCCGGAGGATGAACCGCGCATGCTGCAGCTCACGCAGGAGTTGTTCGCGGACGGCGATCCGGATCTCGGGCGCGACGGCGACAAGGGCGACAGCAGCGGCGCGCTGGAAGCCATGCTGGAGTTCGTCGGTTACTTCCAGCAGATGACCGAGGCGCGCCGCAGCAATCCGAGCGACGACCTCGCCTCGGCCATTGCCAACGGCGAGATCAAGGGCGAGCCCATCGGCGACCTGGAGGCTATGGGCTACTACCTCATCGTGGCGACGGCGGGCCACGACACGACCTCGCACACGGTGTCCGGCGGCATGCGGGCGCTCGCGGAAGACCCGGCACTGCTCGCGGCGCTGCAGGCCGACCCGACGCTGGTCGGCAAGTTCGTCGAGGAGTCCATCCGCTGGGTCACGCCCGTGAAGCACTTCATGCGCACGGCGGCCGAGGACACCGAGCTCAAGGGCCAGAAGATCAGCAAGGGCGACTGGCTGATGCTGTGCTATCGCTCCGCCACCCGCGACGCGGCCGCCATCGAGCATCCCGAGGTGTTTGATATCGGGCGCAAGCAGAACAAGCACGTGGCGTTCGGCTTCGGCCCGCACGTGTGCCTCGGGCAGCACCTGGCGCGCATGGAGATGCGCCTGTTCTGGGAGGAGCTGCTGCCGCGCCTGAAGAGCGTGCGCCTCGCCGGCGAACCCACCGGCGTCGAATCCAACTTCGTCTCCGGCCCCAAGTCGATCCCCATCCGTTTCGAGATGACCTGAGCGCAGCGCTTCCGGCAGCCGTGCCGGGCGCGTCGCTACTGCGGCAGGTTCAGCACGCGGCGCGCGTTGCCCGAGAGAAATTTCGGCCACACGTGCTCGCGCAGGGGCAGGTCGTCCAGCTCGCTGAAGATGCGTGACAGTTCCAGGCCGAAGGGGAAGTAGCCCGCGTAGATGATCTTGTCGCTGCCGCGCGTGTTGGCGTAGTCGATGATCGCCCGCGGGATGTACTTCGGCGCGAAGCCCGAGGTGGAGTAGTACAGGTTCGGCCACTTCAGCAGCAGCTTGACCGCGAGATCCTCCCACGGCTCCGCGCCGTGGCGCATCACCAGCTTGAGTTCCGGGAAGTCGTAGCACACCTCGTCCAGGTGGCCGACATACTGCGGCATCATCTTCACGCGCGGTCCCGGCACGCCGGTGGCGACGAATACCGGCAGGTCGAGTTCCACGCACTTGGCGTACACGGGATACCAGAGCTTGTCGTTGATGGGGATGGGCGGGTTCACGCCCGACGGGAACGTGGTGACGGCGCGGATACCGTGTTCCTCGTGCGCCGCGACGATCTCCCGCACCTGGTCCATGCCGCGGTTGCCGTCCACCGCGAGCGACCCGATGAAGCGTCCGGGGTGGTCGCGCAGCGCCTGCGGCGTGCGCTCGTCGGTCAGGCTGACCAGGCCGTACTCGATGCCGTGCGCGTCCATCAGGTCCAGCGTTTCGCGCACGGCCAGTTGCGGGTCGTCCCCGGCGTGCAGTTCCTCCGGCACGTCGTTGAACATGTAGCCGTGCGGGTGGTGTTCGCGCTTGTCCGCCGCGCGCAGCGCGGCGACCGGCTTCACGTGGCGTTCCGCGCGGAAGCCGATCAGTGTGTCCACGATGCCGCTGTCGGGCCTGCTGGTGCTCTGTTGCATGGGGCGGGTTGTGCTCCCGGTCATTGCCTGTTGTGGATTGCGCCGCTCGCGTGTCGACCCCGACGCGGGACTGCGGTGCCGTGGCGCGCGTAAAGAGTTAACTTATTGCCGGTTGGAGTGTCAACCTCGGCGGCGCGCGACGGAAACAGCGGGAGCGTAAACGCAGGGAAATTACGGGCGCCACGGCGCGAGCAGCGCCTCGTTCGCCGACAGCCCTCGCTTGCCCTCAAATATCTAAATGAATACACTCGTGCTGAGGTCCCGCCGCCAGGCGGGAAAGATGACTGAATTGCACGGCGCAGGGGCATAGATGGCGAAAGAGCGCAGCGCGAATGCCCGGTCCGGGGCGCGTGCGAAGACCAAATCCCGATCGACGAAAGCGCAGGACGGGTCGCAAGCCGAAGCGCCCTCGAAGCCGCGCGCGACGGGCGGCAAGGCCGCAGCGTCCGCTACCGAGTCCCGCCCCGCGGCGGCCAAGCGCAGCCCCAAGGCCGCCGCGCGCATCGCCAGCATCCTGCGCCGCGAGATCGTGACCGGCGCGCTGCTGCCCGGCGAAATGCTGCAACCCGAGCGCATCCTGCAGGAAAAGTTCTCCGTGTCGCGCCCGACCCTGCGCGAGGCCATGCGGCTGCTCGAGTCGGAATCGTTGATCCGCATTTCCAGGGGCCAGCACGGCGGCGCGCACGTGCAGAAGCTGGATACCAGCGTCACCGCGCGGCAGGTCGGTATGTACCTGCAGATGGAGGGCACGACCCTCGCCGACGTGCTGGAGGCGAGGGCCTTCCTCGAACCGCCCGCGGCCGGGCTCATTGCCAGGAATCGCTCACTGGATGTCATCGAGCAACTGCGCGAGAGCGTGCGCCTGTCCAAGGCGGCGCACGAGGCCGGTGACTCGCGCGCGCTGACCGAGGAGCAGTCCAAGTTCTCGGAAATCCTCACCTCGCAGTCGAGCAACAACACGCTGGCGCTGCTGGCGACCCTGCTGCACGACATCGTCCTGCGACAACTGATCGACCTCACGGTGCACAGCAGTTCGCGCAGCGGCGCGCTCGAGATGCAGTGGAAGGGTATCCGGGCGCGCGAGAAACTGATCCGCCTGATCGAGAAGGGCGACCCGGAAGAAGTCGAGCGCTACTGGCGCCTGCACGTGGAGGAGGCGACCAAAGTCGTCGCCAGTTCCTACCGGCGCCAGATGCCGATCGACGTCCTGCAGGAGGACTACTGACGCCGCCCCGAAGGCGCGGCAGCGTCGTTCAGATCTGGCTCGCCGGCAGGTGAATGACGAGGCCGTCGAGTTCGTCGGCGACGACGATCTGGCAGCTCAGGCGGCTGTTCGGCTTCTGGTCCAGCACGAAGTCCAGCATCTGCAGTTCGACGTCCGTCGCCTCCCCGGTTTTCTCCGTCCAGTCCTCGTCCACGTAACAGTGGCAGGTGGCGCAGGAACAGGCGCCGCCGCAGTCGGCGACGATGCCCGAGACCCCGTTGTCGATCGCCGTGCTCATGACGCTGTCGCCCGCTTTCGCCTCGACGTCGGTTTCGACGCCGTCGTGACTGATGAACTTGATGGTTGGCATTTCCGTTACCCCGGTACAGCAGATTGTTGTAAGTCAGTTGCAAAGATCAGGCCGGTGACGCCTGGCCCGGTTAGAGTTTGGACAGCACGTCCACGCCGAAGCGTTCCGCATTGTCGCACCACTCGGCCCGCGTGCGGCCCTCGATAGCGGCCGCGGCGCCCATGACACCCAGCTCCCTGTAGCGGCCGATGCGATCGATGATCGCCTGCGCATGGCGCTCCTCGCCCGCCACCATGATGCTGCTGCAGAATACGGCGGGCGCTTCCTGCCCCGTGGCGTCCGCGTACTCGCGCATGTACTGCATGCCCTCGAGCAGGTCCTCCTCGCCCGCCATCTGTGCGGTGCGCGCGGTGGCCTGCACCCCCTTGGGCGCGAAAAACGGGTACCAGCCGTCGCCGAGGTCCACCGCGCGGCGGATGGCGCGGCGCGAATTGCCGCCGATCAGCAGCGGCGGGTGGGGGCGCTGCGCGGGAACCGGTCGTATGCGGATGCCGCGCGCGTTGTAGGTGCTGCCCTCGAAATCGAAATCCTCCCCGGTCCAGGCGGCTTTCATCGCCCGGATGTACTCGTCCATGATGTCGTTGCGCTGCTCGAAGCTCGCGCCCAGGGCGAAGTACTCGCCTTTCAGGTAGCCCGCGCCGATACCGAGTGTCAGGCGCCCGCCGGAGAACACGTCCAGCGTCGACGCGGCGCGCGCGGTGATGAAGGGGTTGCGATAGGGCAGGACCAGGATGCCGGTCTGCAGGCGCAGCGTGGTGGTGACCGCGGCCAGCATGCTCAGTATGACGAAGGGGTCCTGCGCGTAGTGCCCGCCGGCGTCCAGCCAGCGCCCGGTCGGTGCCGGGTGGTCGGTGACGTTGGCGCCGCTGAACCCCGCGGCCTCCAGCGTCCTGCCGACCTGCGCGATAGCGTCCGCCTGCATGAATTCCCCGGCGGGCTCGATCAGGTCGAACGGCAGGTTGGCATTGATTTGCATGCTGGGGGACTCCTGTGTACCCGCTGGGCGGCGTGCAATGCAGGCGCGCAGAGTCTATCATGAAAAGTGAGAGTAAGTTAGTAATCGGGCGGGCCGCCGGAGCCTTAGCGCGGCTGCCCGAGCCTGTCGCAGTGCGGTCGTCGCGGGTGTCGCGGTGCGGTCGTCGCAGGTAACGCAGGCGACCGACAAAGGGGGAAATACGCTTGGAGCAGGCAGTCGACATCGATGGGATCGACGCTTCATGGTTGTCACAGGCGCTCGGCTATTCCGTCCGCGGTGTCGAGTCCACGCGGGTCGGCTCGGGCCAGACCGGCGCCGCCTACCGGCTGACGCTGGACGCCGACGAGGGGCCGCGCACGCTGCTGGCCAAGGTCGGCGCCGGCGATGCCGCCGCGCGCGAACGGGTCGCCCCGGGGTACCGCAACGAGGTGGGGTTCTACCAGCACCTGGCACCGGGCCTGGACGTGCGCACGCCGCGCTGCTGGTACGCGGCCATAGCCGACGACGCGCTGTGTTTCACGCTGTTGCTGGAAGACCTGGCGCCGCGGGTGCCGGGCGTGCAAGCCGAGGGCGTGAGCGTGGCGCGCGCGCGAGGTGCATTGCGCAACCTCGCAGGTCTGCACGCCCCGCGCTGGGACGACCGGACGGTACTCGACCTCGATTTCCTCAGCAGCACGCTGGACGAGGAGGCCGCGGCCTTCATGGGCGAGGTGGCCAACACGGCGTGCCAGCAGTTCGTCGAGCGCTACCGCGACGCGCTGGGCAAGGAAGACAGCGACACCATGCTGGCGGGCGGTGAGCTGATCGCGCGCTGGGCCGTGAAAGCGCCGGGCCCCCTGGCAGTGGTGCACGGTGATTACCGGCCGGACAACCTGATGTTCGGCGCGGCGGACGACGACGTGGTCGCACTGGACTGGCAGACCGTGTCGGTGGCGCCGCCCGCGCGCGACCTCGCGTATTTCCTGGGCACGAGCCTGCCGATCGAGACGCGCCGCGAGGCGGAGTCCGAGCTGGTCGCGTTCTACCACGGCGACCTGCTGGCGCGCGGCGTCGCGGATTACGACTTCGAGCAGTGTTTCAACGACTACCGGCTCGGCCTGCTGCAGGCCACCTTTATCACCTCCATCGGTGCCATCTTCGCCACCGCGGAGCGTTCGGCGGCGGCCGACGGCATGTTTATGGCAATGGCCAGCCGCTCCTGCGCCGCGATTCGCGACCTGGGCACGCTCGACCTGGTCTAGCGCGGCGAATACAACCGCAACGAGAACGACGACAGCAGCGACAAAAACAGCGACAGGAATCCACCAATGGCAACATCAGACGACAAGACGACAGGCATCGCGCTGGTCACCGGCGCCGCGCGCGGGATCGGCAATGCCTGCGCCTGGGCACTCGCGCGCGACGGCCACCGCGTGCTGCTGTGCGACATGCGGCAGGATCAACTGCAGGCCGCGGCGGACGCGATGGCGGGGCAGTCGCTCGCCGTCGACGCGCTCGCCGGCGACCTGACCGACGCGGCGACCCTCACGGCGATCGCGGACGCGGTGGCCGCCGCCGGCGGGCTCTCGGGCTGCGTGCACGCGGCGGGATTGTCGGGCACGATGGCGGACGCCGCGCGCATCCTGCACGTCAACCTGGCCACGACGTCGCGGCTGATCGACACGCTGGCGCCCCTGGTCAACGGCGGCGCCGGCATGGTCTGCATCGCGTCGCAGGCGGCGCACTTCATACAGGGCGCAGCCAACGCGGCGGTCGACGCTGTGCTCGACGCGCCGCTGGCCGACGACATCAGCGCGCAACTGGCCACGGCCATGGGCATGGACGCGCTGGACAGCGCGACGGCCTACGCGTTGTCGAAGTACGGCGTGAAACGCCTCGTCGTGTCCCGTGCCATGGACTTCGGCAAGGGCGGGGGACGGCTGTTGTCACTGTCACCCGGCGTGATCGACACGGACATGGGTGCCCAGGAAATGGCGGCGCACACCGAGGCCATGACGGCGATCGTCGCGGCGACGCCGGTGGCCGGGCGGCAGGGCAGGCCGGACGAGATCGCCGCGGTCGCGGCGTTCCTGTGTTCCCCGGCCGCGTCCTTCGTGTGCGGCTCCGACGTACTGGTGGACGGCGGCAGTACCCAACAGGTCCTGCGCGGCGCCTAGCCGCGAGTAGCCGCGAGGTGCCACGGCGGAGTTCCAGCGATGCCTGAGGAACTGCACAACCTGCAGGGCCAGAAAATGGGCCGCAAGGGCAGGGAGACCCGGCGCCGGATCATGGACGTGACCCTGGCCCTGTTGCAGGACTCCTCCTACAAGGACCTCACGGTGCTGGACGTCGTCTACGAGGCCGACGTGTCCAACGCCACCTTCTACATCTACTTCGAGGACATCGAGGACGTGCTGTTCGCCTGCGTGCAGGAGGCGGCGCTCGACATGAACGCCATCCTCGACGTGCTGGCAACCGACTGGAACCGGCGCAACCTGCGGCAGAAGGTGCGCGAGTTCGTGGAGTCCTACAACCAGTTGTGGGAAAAGAACCGTGTGGAGCTGCGCCTACGCAACCTCGAGGCCGACCAGGGCAACCCGCGCTTCCTGCATTACCGCACCGAGTCCACACGCAAGATCTACGAAGCGCTGGGACGCAAGATCACGGAGCTCAATCCGGGGCAGCGCAACCCCGACGGCGTGGCCATCGTGATCTTCGCCGCGCTCGATATCATCGC
Organism: Gammaproteobacteria bacterium; assembly: GCA_030428835.1. GTDB lineage: Bacteria > Pseudomonadota > Gammaproteobacteria > Pseudomonadales > Halieaceae > Marimicrobium. The sequence goes on from JAUIEP010000071.1 coordinate 22,017, forward strand.
CGCCAAGCACGAGATCGGCATCGTCTCGGGCGCCACGCGGCAGACCCGCAAGAAGCTGACCGACGCCATCGTCGACCTGTTGTCACTGGTGCTGGAGAACCGCGCGTGAGCCGCGCGCCGTCGATTGCGCCCGGCATGGCGGGGTGCTAGTTTGATAACTGAGAATCATTTATTTATTGATCGAGTCGGGGTGTGCCGCGCAGCACACGCCGCGGCCGGAGACACACGATGAATGCGAGCGAACTCTACTACGACCAGTACAGCTACGACATCGACGACAACCCCTACGAGGTGTGGCAGCGGCTGCGCGACGAGGCACCCCTGTGGCACAACGAGAAGTACAACTACTGGGTCCTGAGCCGCTTCGACGATGTGCTGAAGGCGTCGTTGGACTGGGAGACCTTCAGCTCGGCCTACGGCACGGTACTGGAACTCATGACCGAGGAACCCGGGCAGTGGACGCTGATGATCAACAACGACCCGCCCTACCACGACCAGTTGCGCAAGGTGGTGGCGCACCAGTTCACGCCGGCGAAGGTCAACGAGTTCGAGCGCGAGATCAGGGACATCGTCGTCGGCTACGCCGAGCCGCTCGTGGGGCGCCGGGAGTTCGACTTCGTGCAGGACTACGGCCGCTGGATTCCCATGGACGTCATCAGCTCGGTGCTGGGCATTCCCGTGGAGGACCGCCGCCAGATCAACCAGTGGGCGGACGACTCACTGTTCCGCGAGGAGAACGACGCGGCGCAGACGCAGCGCGGCATGGAGGCCATGAACGCCGTCCACACCTACTT
>JAUIEP010000072.1 GCA_030428835.1 Gammaproteobacteria bacterium
GCTGGTCGCGACGATTTCCGGGGTCACGCGCAGACGCGCGGTGCTCATTTCCAGCAACCAGGCCGGGCTCAACGTCCGGCGGATCACGAAGGCGAACTGATATGCGAATCAAGGTAACCGAGGATCCCGGGTTTCAGCACGACGGGGTCATGTACTACGCGGGCAACACGTACCCGGATTTCCCGGACGACGCTGGCAAGGCGTACTGCCAGGCTGGCATGGCCGAGGATCTCGACGGCAAGGTCGAGACCGGCACCCGGGATATCCATAACCAGGTGCTGGTGATGGGCAACGCGAAACACCAGCACGCAGCGGAGGAGCCGGGCAATGGGTAAGGCAGTATCGAACGGGTTTCTCGACGGCACCCTGGACAATATCGCGACCAGTACCGAGATGTACGTCACTTCTGCCGAGCCTGCCAACTACGCGGGCATTTCCGCGGTGGAGCTCGCCGACGTGACGATCGACAGTGGGGATTTCAGCAAGGCCGACGGTGATACCAACGGCCGGAAGGTCACCGTGGCCCAGCAGTCCAGCGTCACCATCGACACGTCCGGCACGGCCACCCACGTCGTCATCAGCGACGGCACGGATATCTACGTGACTACCTGTACCAGCCAGGTGCTGACGAGTGGCGGGACCGTGACGATCCCGTCTTATGACGTGGAGATCGCGGACCCGACCTGATGCGAACCATCGTCACTGGCGACGATGTCACACTCCAGCTCACGCTATACGAGGTCGACAGCGCCGGCACCCAGACTGCAGTGGAGATCTCTGGTGGCGCTGATGTTGCGGCTGTTATCACGTCACCAGACGGGAGCTCGGCTTGGTCGGGCGAGGTAGCCCTCGACGACGACCACGACGACAGCGACTGGGCGAACGGCATCGTGGTGGTGCAGATCCCAGCCGCCACGACCGACGCCATTGAGCGGTACGGTCATGCCGCACTACAGGTCATGGTGGATGACGGCGGCCGGACGACCTGGCTGTTCCCGGATCTCCAGATCGTGCAGGGCCAGGTGGCCTGATGCCCTCGAGGCCCGCGGTCCACAGCCTGGCGACTGGCGCGCCCAGGCACGACGACGAGGTAACCGAGGCGCGGCGCCGGCAGGGCAGGCGTCAGTACCGAACGAACAGCAAGGAGTGGCGAGCGATCCGTGAGCAGCAGCTCCGGCGCCAGCCGCTCTGCGAGGACTGCCTCGACGAAGGCAGGACCGAGGCCGCGGACACGGTGGATCACCGGGACGGCAACAGCTGGAACAACGCGACCAGCAACCTGCGGTCCCTCTGCCGGTCCTGCCACTCGAGCAAGACCGCCAGACACGACGGCGGCTTCGGCAACCGGATCGACCGCAAGGAGTAAAATATTCTCCGACCGGGGGAGGGGGGTTCGCTAACCTGTTGATTTGCCGTCCGCTGACTCGCGCCCCCCGCTTTTTTTTTCGTCCACAAAATTAGATTTCTGGATTTCGTAGGTAAATATTCCATGGCCCGACCCCGGACCCCGACCAAGATTCTCGAGCTGAAGGGCGCCTACCGGAAGAACCCGCAGCGGGAGCGTGGCGAGGAGCCGAAGGCCAAGGAGGGCATCGGCCCGCCGCCCCGACATTTCGACCCCGACCAGAAAAAGGTCTGGCGCGAGATCTCGAAACTGTGCGCGCCGGGAGTGCTGACCCGGCAGGACCGACCGGCGTTTGAGATCATCATCATCGGACTGGACCAGGTGCGCCGCGGCGTGGAGACCTGGTCAGAGGAGCGGCAGGAAATGGTCCGGGTGCCGGCGTCCTCGAATCACTGCGACCGGGTGTTCAAGCAGCTGGGAAAGTTTGGCATGACCCCGAGCGAGCGCAGCAACGTCGTGGTGCCGAAGGAGAAGCCGGATCAGCCGAAGTTCGGCACGCTGGGCTGATGTATGACCGGCGTCGAGCGCCTGGAGCGGTACGTAAACGCCGTTCTGGGCTCACCGAAGAACTATCCGCTGACTGTCCGCCAGGCATGTCAGCGGTTCGTCGATGACATAGGGCGCGACGACGTCTATTTCGACATCGATGCCGCGAACGCGGCGATCCAGTATGTCGAGCTGCTCCCGCACACGAAGGGCGAGTGGCAGTACCAGCCCACGGTGCTGGAGGATTTCCAGTGTTTCTGGGTGGGATCCGTGTTCGGGTGGAAGTGGCAGGCGACCGGTCTCCGTCGCTTCCGCTACGTGTACGTGCAGATCCCGCGGAAGAACGGAAAGACGCATGTCGTGATCTGCATCGCCCTGGTGATGTTCGGACCCGACAATGAGCCGGGCGCCGAGGTGTACCTGGGTGCGACCAGCCAGCAGCACTGCAAGAAGCTGCTCTACAAGCCGGCGCGATTCATCGTCGATCAGTGCGAGGAGTACCGCGAAGCCTACGGCGCCGAGGCCGGGGCCACGACTATCGTGCGGGTGGAGAACAACTCCATGCTGACGACGGTGATCAAGAAGCCGGACGATGGCGATTCGCCGCATTGCGCGGTGGTGGACGAGTACCACGAACACGAAACGTCCGACCAGTACGACACCTTCGACACCGGGATGGGCGCCCGCCGGCAGCCGCTCCTGCACGTCGTGACGACCGCGGGCGGTGACCTAGGCGGTCCCTGCTACAACGAATACCTGGAATGCAAGCGGATCCTGCGGGGCGAGATCTCCGGGGATAGCAAGTTCATCCTGATATTCGAGCCGGACGAGGATGACGAGTGGACCGATCCGGCGGTGCTGCGGAAAGTGAACCCGAATATGGGCATTTCCGTCGCCGAATCGTTCCTGCTGGACCAGCTCGAGATCGCGAAACGCTCGCCGGCGAAGCAGAACACGTTCCGCACCAAGCACCTGAACCAGTGGGTCGGTGCGAAGGTCGCCTGGATGAACATGCTGGCGTGGCAGCGGCAGCAGAAAAAGCGCCTGAAAATCGACGATTTCAGGCACCAGGACTGTCACTTGGCTGTCGACCTGGCGTCGAAAAAGGACGTGGCAGCCATCTACGCGCTGTTCCGGCGCGATGGTGAGTATTTCGGGTTCCCGTTTTTCTATGCCCCGGAGTCCGCGGCCGAGGAAAACGACCGATATCCGCAGTTCGTCAACCGCGACGAGCTGGTGCTCACCGACGGGAACATGACGGACTATGCGTTCCTCGAGGAGAAGATCAAGGAGCTGGCGGAGTTCGCCAACGTGATCAGCATCGCATTCGACCCGTACCAGGCCAGCTACATGATCACCCGGCTGATGGGTGAGGGCCTGCCGGTGGTCGAGTACGGACAGAACGTGAAAAACATGTCCGCCCCGATGAAGGAGGTGGATGCGCTGGTGGCCGACGGGAAGTTCTGGCACGACGGCAACACCTGCATGACGTGGATGATGTCCAACGTGACCGCGAAGGTCGACGTGAAGGAAAACATCTACCCGAACAAGGCCAACCGCAACGACGAGCACTGCAAGATCGACGGGGTGGTGGCGATGATCATGGCGATGGGTCGGTGGCTGGACGAGAAGGCCCCCGACGAACACGCCTACACGCATCGAGGATTCCGTACCCTGTGAACATCTGGCCCTGGAGCAAGCTGAAGAACGCAACACTGAAGGAGCCGGAATGGTGGAAGCAGACCCTCGGGTTTTTCCAGACCGGCTCTGGTGTCAGCGTGACACCGGACAGCGCGATGCAGGTGGCGACGATCTACGCCTGCGTGCGTCTTATCGCCGAGACCGCCGCCAGTCTGCCGCTCCGGATCTATCGTCACGTCGACCAGGGCGCAGAGCCGCTCCATGATCACCCGCTGACCCGGATCCTCGGCATGGCGCCGAACGGTGAGTCGACGGCGATGGATCTGCGGGAGTTCCTGATGACGAACGTCCTGCTGCGTGGGAACGGATACTGCCAGCAGATCCGGAACGCTCGCGGCCAGGTGGTCGAGCTGCAACCGCTGAATTCTCGGTACATGAACGTGGACCGGGATCGAGACGGATCCCTGATTTTCGACTACCAGGAGCCCGGCGGGGGCCGGGTATTCGGCGCGCAGCAACTCTGGCGAGTCCACGGGCTGTCGTTCGATGGCGTGACCGGCAAATCACCGATCACACTGGCTCGGGAGTGCATCGGTACCGCGGTTGCCATGGAGCAGCACGGCGGGCGTCTGTTCAAGAACGGGCTGCACACCAACCTGGTGCTGGAGTTCCCCCAGCAACTGAGCGACGAGCAGTTCGATCGACTGAAGAAGCAGATCGCGGATGCCGGCGGGATCACGAACACCGGAAAGCCATTCATCGCCGAGTCCGGCCTCAAGGTCGCAGAAATCGGCATGAACAACGATGACGCGCAGTTCCTGGACTCGCGCAAGTTCAGCGTCCTGGAGATGGCGCGCTGGTACCGGGTTCCCCCGCACATGATCGGCGATCTGGAGCGCGCGACGTTTAGCAACATCGAACACCAGTCCATCGCGTTCGTTCGGGACACGATCCGCCCCTGGCTGATCCGGCTGGAGCAGACGATCTACCGGGATCTGCTCAACGAAGTGGAGCGCCGGCAGTATTTCGCGAAACACTCCGTCGAGGGCCTGCTCCGTGGGGATACGAAAACCCGCTACGAAGCCTACAAGATGGCCGTGGAGAACGGCTGGATGAGCCGCAACGAGGTGCGCGGCCTCGAGGATCTGAATCGGGTGGACGGCCTGGACGAGTACCTGGTGCCGCTCAACATGGGCAGCGCGACTGACAGGGAAAACGATCTCGCGGACACCGTGGCGAACATCGCGTCGATCGCCGAGGTCCGAGCACTGGTGTCGGAAAACTCACTCCGGGACGAGTCGGATTTTCTGGAATGGCTCCCCGACTTTTATTCGCGCTTCAAGGATCGCCTGACCGGTGAATTCGGCGTCAGCGACGCGAAGGCGCGGGACTACGTGGTGGCGCATATCGAGCTGTTCGACGAGCACCCGGTGCCGTCGGCCATCAAGCACATCGAACGACAGTCAAAGCGTGAAATCGCTGCAATGCTATGAATGAAATTCTGATCTACGAGGACATTGGCGAGGGCTTTTTCGATGAGGGCATCACGGCCAAGTCGATCAAGGCCCAACTGGACAAATTCAACGGCGGCGATGTCCTGGTGCGGATCAACTCCGCCGGCGGCGACGTGTTCGACGGCCTGGCCATCTACAACCTGCTCAACGAGTACCCGGGCGAGGTGTCCATCAAGGTGGATGCCCTGGCGGCCTCCGCGGCATCCGTCATTGCCATGGCGGGCGACAACCGGGAGATGGCCGATAACGCCCTGCTGATGATCCATGACCCGTGGACCATGGCGGTCGGTGACTCTGCGGAAATGCGGAAGATGGCCGACATCCTGGACAAGGCCAAGGACTCCATCGTGACGACCTACATGTCCCGCGTGAGCGAGGACGAGGAAGCGGTCCGCAACATGATGGCGGAGGAAACCTGGCTGAACGCCAGCGAGGCGATGGCCATGGGGTTCGCGACCAGCACCATCGAGGGCGGGGAGCCGCCCGCGGTGCTGAACAAGGCATGGATCCGGAGCGAGCCTCCGAGAGAAAAGATTGCGGCCAGTGGTGACCGGTGGCGCGTAGCCATTAACCGGCGCCGCCTGGCCCTGATAGATCGCCCGGACGGGCGGCGGTTGGACGACCGCACTACCAATCCAATTCAATCCTGAACATTGAGGTGACGATATGAAACAGGTCAAAGACCTGCTGCATGAACGTGGTGTCATTGTCGACAAGATGACGGCGCTGCTCGATGCGGCAGAAAACGAAAACCGCGATCTTACCGCGGACGAGCAGTCGCAATACGACGCGATGGACCAGGAGCAATCTGCCTTGAAAAATCGCGCGGAGCGGCTGAACCGGCAGGATCATCTCCGGAATTCCCTGGACAAGCCGACCGACAATCCCGAGAAGCCTCGGATTACCGGCGGCAAGAAGAAATCACCCTTCGCCCAGGAGGAGTATTTCGACGGCTGGCGCGCCTGGATGCGACGCGGTTACGCCGGCATCAAGCCGGAGATCCGCAACGCTCTGGAAGTGGGCACCGATTCCGAGGGTGGCTATATCGTCCCCGAGGAGTTCGAGACCATGCTGGTCGAGAGCCTGCAGGACTGGAACGACATTCGTCGATACGCCACGGTGATCCAGACGTCGTCTGACCGGCATATCCCGGTGGAAGCGACCCTGGGCAGCGCAGCATGGGATGACGAGGAAGCCGCGTACAACGAGAGCGACGCCGCCTTCGGTCGGGTGACTCTGAACGCCTACAAGGCGACCCGCATCATCAAGGTGTCGGAGGAACTGCTGGCGGATGCGTTTTTCGATCTTCCCAGCTACCTGGCGCGCAACTTTGGCAAGTCGTTTGGTTTGCTCGAGGAGGCTGCGTTTGTGGCTGGTACCGGCAGCACGCATCCCACTGGTATCGTGACTGGTGCCAGTGACTCGGGTATTGCGTTCGCGTCAGAGACCGCCATCACGGCGGACGAGATGATCGACGTGTACCACGGGCTGGGCCGTCCGTACCGCCGGATGGCTACCTGGATTCTCCACGACTCCACGGTGAAGCTGATCCGGAAGCTCAAGGACGGCGACAACCAGTACCTCTGGCAGCCCGGCCTCCAGGCTGGCCAGCCGGATATGATCCTTGGTCGTCCGCTGATCTCCAGCTCGAGCATGCCGGTCGCCGAGACCGACGCCAAGTCCGTCGTGTTTGGTGATCTGTCAGGGTACGTAATTGCAGACCGGTCGAACCGCAGGATGCAGCGTCTCGACGAGCTGTACGCCGCGACCGGTCAGATCGGTTTCCGGATGTTCTCCCGAACCGACGGCAAGGTCGTGGATTCCAACGCGATCGTTTATGCCGTGCAGGACGACGGCGCTTAATCCTTGACCACTGACGGCGGCGGGTTTCGGCCCGCCGCCGTTTTCTGGAGATAAATCATGCTGATCAAGATGTTGACCGCGTATTCCGGTCAAAAGGGAACCTGTTCGCCTGGCAAGTGCATCGATCTGCCGCCGGCAGAGGCCAAGAGGTTTCTCGACAAGGGCTTGGCAGATAAGCCGTCCAAGCTGGAGTCTGCAATCTACCGCGAGGAAACCGGCAAAGCCGTAGCCAGCGAGAAAGAATGATCCGCACCCTGGTCACAGCACCGGCGAGCAACCTGGTCGCGACGAACGACGCGAAGGATCACCTGCGGGTGACAGACCCGAGCGAGGACGGCCTGATTGACACATTGTGCGCCGCTGCCACCGAGAAGGTGGAGCACTGCACGAACCGGTGTTTCGTCACGCGCACTTACCGGCTCGACCTGGACTGCTTCACGCGGTCCATTTTCCTGCCCTCGGTGCCGCTGAATTCCGTGACCAGCGTGGAGTATTACGACGCAGACAACGCGCAGCAGACCGTGGACAGCGGTAACTACCGGCTGAGTCTGCCGGACGCGATGCTGCATTTCGATCAGGACTACTCGTTTCCGTCGATCTACGACCGGCACGACGCGGTCCAGATCACCTACGTGTCTGGCTATGACGCGGAGGAAATTCCAGCCGCGGCGGTGGCGGCCTGCAAGCTGGTGATCGCCGACCTGTTCGAGAATCGCGAGGGCCAGGCGGTGGGCGTGTCCATCATGGACAACCCGACGGTGGGCCGGCTGCTCGCCACGCTGAAAGTGCATCGCGTATGAGGGGCGGATTGCTCCGCCGGTGGGTGGTGATCCAGGAGAACCTGCCCAGCCGGGACAGCGCCGGTGCCGAGGTCGACGACTGGCAAACCTTTGCCGTTGGCTGGGGCGATGTCCGCCCCCTGGCAACTGGCGCGGAGGGTTTTTCCAGCGACCAGCCGTTCGCCGAACAGTATTACCAGATCCGCATGCGGTGGACGTCCGTCCTGGCGACCGCCACGCCGAAGATGCGCGCGGTGTCCGAGGGCAAGACCTTCGACATTGAGCGGATCCACGACGAGTCCGACCGCCGTCGGGAAATCCGAATCTACGCCAGGCTGCTGAATCCCTGATGGACGTCGAGATCAAGATCGAGGGCCTCAAGGAGATCGATCGCAAACTGAGCCAGTTGCCGAAGAACCTGGGCCGTCGCGCGCTGCTGAACGCCATCCGACCAGCTGCTCGAATGGTGCGGGACGACATCAAGGCGCGGTCGCCGGTTGGGGAGACCGGCGATCACAAGAAGTCGATCAAGGTAAAGGCCCGTCGCCAGAAATACACGAAGCAGTACCACGTCCAGGTCGCGGTTGGTGGTGATTACAAGTCCAACTGGCTGGAGTACGGAACATCGAGAATGGCGGCGCAGCCGCATTTCCGTCCCGCAGCTGACGCGAAACGTGGCGAGGCGCGCAAGATGATGGTCGACGCGATCATGGGAGCGATCAATAAGGTCTGGAAGCGATGAGCCTGTCCACTGTCATCTACTCCCGTCTCTCCGGGTTCGCGGGCCTGTCCGCCCTGGTGGGATCCCGTATTTACCCGAACAAGCTGCCGCAGGACCCGACATTCCCCGCGGTGCGCTACCAGATCATCGACGAGGTGCCGGTCCATTCCATGCAGACCACGTCGGGGATGCGCGAGGCGCGGGTCCAGGTGGACGTGTTCGATCCGGATTACAGCGACGTGACTGCTGTTTCCGATCAGGTGGAGCTCGCGCTCGGTCGCTGGACCGACCTGGCAGCCGACCCGGTCGTGCATGACGTCAAGCTGATGGACTCGGCCCGGTACTACGAGGACGACATCGAGCTCGAGCGAAAGCGGTTCGATTTTCTTTTCATCATCACGGTGTAGGCAATGCTGAGAACCACGATCAAGATTTACAAGGGACGCCGGGCGATGTCCATCAACCGGTCGAAACTCGCCTACTTCAAGGCGCACGGCTGGAGTGACGTCCCTGCAGTTCAAGCGTCGGAGCCCGAGAAGGCCCCGGCGGAAGATTCCATCAACCAGCCGCGGAAGCGCGGCTTTCTGACGAGGTAAGAAAATGGCAACGTATCATGGTAATGACGGGTCGGTGCTGGTCGGCGCCAACGCTGTCGGCGAGGTGGTCTCGTTCTCCTACAACGAGTCGGCGAACATCATCCGCGATGACGCGATGGGGGATGCTGACGAGACCAATATCGCGGGCAAGAATTCCGCGACTGGCTCAATCACGGCGCACTTCGATTCCGGGGACACCGACGGCCAGGTTGAGCTGACTGCCGGATCGTCTGTGAGTCTGGTATTGCACCCGGAGGGCACCGGCACCGGACTCACGGAACTGTCGTTCACGGCAATCGTTTCCAGCCGGGCTATCACGGTCGAGCACGAGGGCATCGTCCAGGTGCAGTTCGACTTCACCCGCACCGGCGCCACGACCGAGGGTGACCAGTCCTGATGGGTCGAAAGGAAACTCTCGCGATCATCGCGGAGAACAGCAAGAAGAAACTCACCAAGGTGCAGGGCACCATTCCTTTCGGCCAGATCTGCAAGGCCTGGTGCGAATCGAACGATATCGAGTTCGAGGGCGACGAGGACGAGGTCTGGCATTACCGTGGTACCACGGTCCGGGAGTCGGACACGATCATGAAGCCCGCGCAGGCGGGCGATCACAACCAGGCGCTCTGTCGCGCGATTCACATCCGGGCCTGCACCGAGAGCGGGAAGAAGTTGTTCCAGCCGCGCGACCTGGACACGATCCAGAGCCTGGACCCGGAAATCATCCACTCCTGCATTGCCTACATGGGCGGGTACGACGCGATCATTGACGACGCGAATCCCGACACGGAGACCATGGCAAAAAACTCCGATTCGACTCACGAACCAGGCTGATATTGGATCTGGCCTACGCTCTCGGCAAGTCGATAGACGAGATCCTCGACATGCCGAACAGCCACCTGGGCCTGTGGGTCGCCTACTTCAACAACAAAGCCGAGGACAGACGTGGCTAATCCGGTCATCGAGGTCGATTTTCGTGCCCAGACCACCAAGTTTCTGCAGGCCACCGAGCGGGTGGAGAAGAAGCTGGATCGTGTCGGAAAGCGCGCGCAGTCCCTCGGCAAGTCGTTCGCGCGCCTGGCCGGCGCCGCGGTTGGGGCCGCCGGCGTTGCCGGTATCGGCGCGCTGACGAAATCCACGCTCAACTACGCCGACGCCACGATCAAGGCCAGCCGTGCTGCCGGCATCAACGTGGAGACATTCCAGGAACTAGGTCATGCTGCGGGCCTGGCCGGCATCGAGCAAGCGGCACTGGGGTCCGGCCTGGCGGCATTTAACAAGCGCCTGGGCGAGCTCAAGAGTGGCACCGGCGCGCTGTCCACATTCCTGGGGAAGTACGACGAGGGGCTGGAGAGCGCCATCGTCGGCACCCGGAACACGGACGAGGCCCTGGAATTGCTGATCGGCCGCCTGGCCGAGATCGAGGATCCAGCAGAGCGCGCCGCCCTGGCCGCTGCGGCGTTCGGCCGGTCCCTTGGCCCGGAGATGGCGAACATGCTCACCAGTGGCATCGATGGACTGAATGCCGCGCGCATGGGGGCGCACGAGCTCGGCAAGGTTCTCGGCAAGGATCTACTCGAGGCCGCGGAGCGGGCCAACGATGCCATGTCAAAGATGGGCGACGTGACGGAAGCGTACCGGAACCGGGTGTTGCTCGAGCTCGCGCCGGCCATCGAGGCATTCGCAGACGAGTTCACCGAAATGCTCAAGGGCGGGGACGTCGAGGCGTGGGCGGACATGGCGCTGAACGCGTTCGAGGCGGTGGCGATTGGCATTGCATATTTTGTCGACGGTTGGCGCGCTATCGACGCTGCTATCGATCTCACGAAACTCGCATTGAACGAGTTCGCCCAGCATGCGATCGAGGCTATTTTGGGCGTTCTGATGGCGTTTGATGAGGTGCCATTCGTCAATATGGCTGAGCGGATGGGGACGCTCCACGCTGAACTAATCTCTTTGAGGGCAGAACAAATACTGCTCAACGCGTCACTGGGTGACTACGTGATGGGCGCCACGGCCGTCGAGGGTGTCGAGGCATTGTTCGAAAGCGTCCGCGCGCGCATGGGCCAGGTAACGGACGAGACCGAAACGCTGACCGAGGCGACAAACACCAACGCCAAGGCGGCAGGCGAGGCAGCCAACAAGTGGTCCGACGTCAAGGTCAAGTACGACGATGTCATCGGGTCCGCCCAGGGACTCCAGGCGGAAATGGACGCGCTCAACGATCTCTACCAGCAGCAGCTCGACGAGATCGACGAACTCGTCAATGCCGACCTCGAGCAGATCATGGAGGATATGCCGGAGCTATTCGGCGGCGCGATGGAAGAGTCCAGCAATGTCATGAAGGACATCTGGGGAAACACCATCGAGAACATGCAGCGCGAGTTCGCCAACACCATCTACAACGAGATGTTGGACGACAGCTTGGACAGCTTCGGTGATTTCGCTGACGCCCTGGTGAATATATGGAAGCGGATGATTGCCGAGATGGTGTCCGCGTGGATCACCAGCAAGATCGCGCAAATATTCACCGGAGAGGGCGGCAATATGTCGTTCAGTTTCGGAGGGGGCGGTGATTCATCTGGTGGTGGGATGTTTCAGTCTATTGCTTCATCAGCCATAGGAAAAAAGATCGCCGGCTATTTCGGTGCTGGAACAACCTCCGGCGCTGGTGGGTATGCGATTGGCAACGGGGTGACCCAAGCGCAGGCGACGCAGATGTTAACTTCAAACTCTGCATACACTGGAGGTTCTGCGGCGGGCGGTGGTGGGGGAGGTGCTGCTGCTGGTGGTGCGATTCTGGCGGCGATGTACGCCCTGGGATCGTGGTCGAACAGTTCCCAACAGAAAATGCAGCAGCACTACCAGAACATTTTCGACACCGCGAGCTTCAAGGATTCGATGATCAACGGGCGGGGCTTCCGCCAAGGTGCTGGCCTGGCGTTTTCTCAGGCGGGCTACAACACCGCCAACATCATCGAGGCCAGTGGGGCAACGTATGGCGGGATGAATCGCTCCGCCTTTGCTGCCGATGGCACGCGGTTTGAGGCGATCACCGACGGCATCGAAAAGGCCCGCGAGGCGCTGGAAGCCTATACCCCGTTGATGGAGGATCACCACAAGTACGAGATGGCCGCGATGGAGGAAGCTATCAGCGGCACGATGCGCCGGGATGAGGTAGAGAGCGCCCTGACGGCCAAGCGTAAGGAACACGCCGAGGAGTTCGTTGCCAGCCAGAAAATTATTTCTGAATCGGCGGACGAGGCCACGCAAGCCATTATTGCCGCCTACGGAACGGTGGACACGAAGGTTGAGGAGGTCGCAAAGGCGATCGAGGACGGTCTTATCACTTCATCTGAGGCGGCGGCTGCGGGACTTCAGGCCGGGGCGGTCGGGATGATCGCAAGTCTCAATGCGGTGAAGGATTCTGCGGAACTTGCCGCGTATGCGGTTTCTTCCATTCGGGAGATTGGTGGCAGGGACGGTGGTCATGTTCGCGTGAATAGCGGTGATAGCAGCCGCCGTGATGGCGGTTTCGCCACGGGCGGCATTGCACGAGGCCCGGCATCTGGATATCGACCCTTGCTGCATGGCACCGAGGCGGTCATTCCCCTGGGTAACGGCGACCGCGTGAAGGCCCCCGTTGTTATCGAAAGCGGATCCGACAGCGATTCCGTGGTCGTGGCGATCAACCGGCTGGGAGACCGGCTGGAAGCGATCGAGAAAAGCGTCAACGCTGGCACACGGGTTTCGGCCTCTGGTAGCGCGCAGATCGTCGACAGGCTAGAGCGTGGTGAGGAATCACGGCGCATTGAGCGCAGGGCGGTTTCCCAATGAAGGCGGAAGGCAGCGGAGGGGCTGTATACGTCGATGAGGTTCTGGTGGCCCATGTCACGTCCTGGTCGATCAACGAGGCCGCTGGTGACATCGACATGGCAAACAGTACCAGGGTGACAGGTGACATTGCGATCCATTTCGACGACAGCGAATCGGAGCACGCTATTGCCATTGGGACTATTGTCGATATCGAGATAAAGCCCCACGCAGATGCTGTAACCAACTGGACGTTGACGGATTGCAGGATTTTGAGCCGTCAGATCAACGGCGAGCAGGATTCCATGGTGTCGGGGAGACTGTCATTTGAATCACTGAGTGCCGTCACGTACCCCTGATGCCGATCAGTGATTCGGAATACGAGGAGTGGTTGGTATCTGAGGACCGTCAACCGGTCAGCGTAGTCCACTTCGACGGATACGATGCCGATGATGATCCGGTTGTGCTGCGTGCCGCGGATCGCCGGTACCGCCTGGACGATTACGACCACCGAGCACGACTGGTGGAAATGGATGTCCTGTTCGAGCTCGAATCCGGCCTTTTTACCGAGACCCACACCGACACGGCCCGCGTTCTGCTCGCCAATGTCGAGGGCGGGGTAGATGACTGGCGGGACTGGCGGGATATCCGGCTGACCACCTTCACGCACTACCGGGGCGACATGCGGTGGCCGCTGTCCGATTTCCGGGTGGCCTTCGACGGCGAGGTCTACAACGTACAGGGCGATCACGATCAGCTCGACATCACCGTGGCCAGCCGGGTGAATCGGGTCAACGTGACGATCAAGGACGGGGACTTTACATTCCCCGGTGGCGGTCTGCCCGGGACGGTGGCGAAATCCTATCTCACCGACGCGAGCGGTGGGCTGTTCACCCTGGCCGACCTCGACGAGGATTCGTTCGACGCCGTGGACACGGCGTTCCCGTACCTGATCGACGTGGACCCGGATGCGGTGCAGGAAAATTACCTCGGGCTCGTGGACCGGTCATTCAGCGGGCTACCCCTGGACCTGTGCGTGCGCCGTGACGGCCTGCTGTACGTGGCCGAATTCCAGAAACCTTCCGGCGCCTCCGACATTCAGACATTCCGGCCGATTGGCCGGCCCGAGATCGAGACCGTCTGGCCACTCGGCGAGATCACGGTCAAGAACACCACGTCGGTGGATTCGCACGAGTCGTTCCGCGAAAACACCGATATCAAGGAGCAATACCCGAACAACTGGCGCTCGATGACGGTGGAGACCGAATTCGTCCACGCCGACCGCGAGACGCACACGGAAGCCCTGGGGGATTTCATCCTGGAGCTGTACGACCGCCCATTCGACCGGGTGCGGTTTGACACGCTCCGGGATCTGTCCCGGCTCAACCTGGGCGATGAAATCGCTGTCCAGTTCCCGCGCTACGGGTACGACGAGGGGCGCTACGGAATCACGACGCTGATGCGGGACCGCAAAAGCAGGGTCAACACCATCGAGATTTGGGTATGAGCTACACCGGGAAATTCCTGTTGCGGAACTGGCTGTTGCTGTCCGGATCAACCGTCCAGGCGGACCAGCCGCACGTCGGGGACAAGGTGGTCACGAATCTGAAAAACCCGGACCCGGACCTTACATTCGAGACCGAGGCCACGACGGTGGAGATCAGCGGGTATTTCCCGCGCTCGTTTCCGGTGGGCGCTTGGGCACTTCACCTGTCCGAGCTCCCCGTTGACGCGGATGTGACGTTCTCGCTCCAGCTTGACGGAGTGGAGGTATTCACGGAAACGGTGCCCGGCCAGCAGGCGATTTACTCGCCCTTTGAGCTCCCGCCGTATCAGCACGGCTCGCTCGGGTACCCGGTGGGCGACGAGGCGGACCCGTTCCAGCCTTCGCTAATCAACTTCCTCGACGCGGAAGTGGAGGCGGAATACTGGAGCGTTTCCATTGTGAGCTCAGCGGCGCCCATGATTTCGCACATCCTGATCGGCCCGGCGTTCGTGCCGGCCCTCAATTTCCAATTCGGCTCGGGCATCGACCTGATCGCCAATCCGAATCTGTTTCAGGCCCCGTCCGGCAACACCTTCGTGGAGTACGACCCGCCCAAGAAGGGCGGAACGCTGCAGTGGGGGCACCTGGGGGACTCCGAATCCGTGTCGTTTGACCGGGCGGTGGAGTATGCCTTCCTGAAAAAGGCACCGATCGTGGCCAGCCTGTACCAGGGCAAGGGGGATTCGCGCGAGCGCCACACGCGGCTGATCGCCTATATCGCCGACTATGGCGCCGGCAAGGCCACAAACAACGATCGGTTCTCCGGTTCAATGCAGCTAGTCGAGGTGGCGGGCTGAATGAGCAACAACGCACGAGGTTTAACGAATGGCACTGTCTGACTACCTGATCGAGCGAGGCCTGACCCCGGCACAGTGGGAGGCGCGTGAGCTCGCGGCCGCGCTCCTGCTCGTTGACCTTGAGGATCAGCTGGGGGCCTTCCCCCTGGCCAACTGGACCGACTCGATCGCCTATTACGACGCTGGAGAATTCCCCTATGGTCGCATGGTCATCGGTGACACTGACGGCGTGGCTTACCGGTTCATCGGTGATCCTTCAAATGATGAGGAGGAGAACGACCCGGAAAGCGACAGCTACGACGGCAACGGCCTGGGCACCTACTGGAAGATCGTCACACCGCTGTCTGGCCTGGGTGGTTCTCCGCCGATTCTGACTGAACACACTTCAAGCGGCACTCACACTTACGACAGTGGTGCCAAGTTCGCGATTGTCGAGGTTTGGGGCGGTGGCGGTGGCGGCGGTGGTGGCAGGACAGGATCTACCGGTACAGGCGGATCTGGTGCCAGTGGGGCGTACGCGCGCTTCGTTGTCGATGTCGCGGGCGATTCCATCGCCTCAGCCACAATTACCATTGGCGCCGCCGGCGCGGCGGGCGCCAGTTCAGCCGACGCCGGGGACGGCGGCGACAGTACCTATAACGACGGGACCAACAACATTACCGCTGGCGGGGGTGAAGGTGGCATCGCACCAACCACTGGCTCGACCGCGGCGGCAGGCGGCACTGTCACAGGCTCGCCCGAGGTGTCCATAGACGGTTTCGACGGGTCGATTCCCGATGTGAACGGTGCCCAGGGGAACGATGTGAACGGGCGCGACGCGCCGATGGGCGCTGGCACTGGCGGTCGGTACTACGCAGCGACCGACCCCGACGGAAAGGATGCTTCTGGTTATGGATCGGGCGGTGCCAGCGGTGGCTACAACGACAGCACTGCCGTCGAGTCCGGGGGTGCTGGTGCGCCCGGGAAGATCACCATACTGGAGTATATCTGATGCCGAAATATGTCTCCTTGGCCAACACGCAAAGCGGCAGCCTGTACCTCGTACGCCGGGTGTACGAGCAAGCGCCCGATCCGCTCCAGCCATTCCACGACCTTTGCCCGGATGACGCGGTGGAGTCCGGCTGGTACCGGGACAACGGCAGTTATCGCCCTGGCACCTTCGCCGATCAGACGGTGGGCTGGACCAACCCGCAGCGCCGGGACTACGCCAAGCAATACCTCGACGCGTTCTACTGGTACCGCGTCGCGAAGGCGGAAAACCCGTTCAACCCGGGATATGCGATCTATAACCCCACCGGAAACAAGGTTCCGTCCGAATGCACCTTCGCGATCAACCAGGTTAAGGCCGCACGGCGTGAATACATCGATTCCGGCGGATCAGATGCCGAGGTCGATGCGGTTCTCGCGGAGATTATCCCCTACTACCAGGCGATGCAGACCGCTTACCCGCTGGCATGGAGCGCCATTAAGAACGGGAATATTGACCTGTACGAAATAGAAGAACAGGCGTGGCCCGATATCCCGGCATTCGTCGGATCGCCTGCCGCAGACTCCCCAGGTGGCATTGGCGGGTTTCCGCCGCCGGAGTTGTAAGCCAGTAGCCGGGTGACGTTCCCGCTTGCCATGGCCTTCGTGGAGTTCCACGAGGGTGGCTTCGTTGACGATCCAGACGACTCCGGCGGCAAGACGATCTACGGCATCAGCAGGCGGGCGCACTCGGACCCGGAGTTCTGGGCAAATCCTACTCCGGCGAAGGCCCGGGCGATCTACCAGCGGGACTACTGGTCTGCGAACCAGCTCGCGCTGCTGCCGAATCACATCGCCGTGGTGGCGTTTGACCTGTTCGTCAATCACACGCCCCGGGACGCGGTGAAAACGCTCCAGCGAAGCGCAGGCGCAAGGGTAGACGGGATTATGGGCCGGGAGACGCGGGCCGCGCTGAAGGAGGCCAGCATCGCCCGGCTCATCCAGCACCGCCTGGCCCTGTACGACTCCATCGTGAGACGCCGCCCGAAGGACGCGAAGTTCCTCGACGGCTGGCGCTGGCGCTCGACCTGTCTCGCCCTGTACGCGACTGGGGTGCAGGCCGGAATAGACATTCAACCCAACGGGGAGGTAGTGACATGAGATTCCTGATTTTGACCGCGGTACTGCTGGCGGGCTGCCAATCGACTCCGGAGCCGGAGATCACGGTGGAGCAGATCGGCTGGGGCAACTGCCAGCCCATATCGAATCTCGATCCCTACGAGCCGCCCGTGCTGTGCGAGGTCATACCCGTGCGGGTGACAGTGTGCGAGCGAAAGGAGACGGTGGAGACGCTGATGGAGTCGTACTTTGACCACTCCATCAATGCTGCTGATTTCTTCCTATGGCTCCAGACGCAGGGCTGCGAGATGCAAGGCCCGATCATGGTCGTGGAGATCGACGATCACGCCTACGAGGGAGACCGGCGATCCGACAAAAAGCCGGGAGCAGCGCAGGCGGTGAAGGTCCAGACGATTGCCGGAGAGCATTTCTGGCACGGATATATGTATTCCCTTCGAGGAGAACCGATATGAGATACGCGATTCTGATTCTGTTCGCAGCCCTGGGCGGCTGCGCCACGCTCGAGCTGCCCGACGGCACCAAGATCAAGGGCGAGACCCCGATCATGCAGTATTACGCCGCCATGGCCGTCAGGGACGCGGTGGGAGCCGCGGGGATCTGCCAGAGCGCCCCTGTTGAGGTCATTGCAACCCTGAGCGCGTCGGGCCAGGCGGAATACTACCGGGCGGCTGGACAGTGCCACACGGCGCTCCTGGTAGCCGCTGCGCGTGATAACGCGCTGAGTCCGCAGGGCGAGGTTGCCCTTGCCAGTTCCCGGTCCATCCAGGCGGCGGAGCAGTCCGAGGCCAGCGTGATCGGGTCCGTGGCCCGGGCGACCGGTTGGCTGGGCGTGGGTTACATCATGGGCGAGGCCCTGAGTGACGTAGCCAGCCAGCGCGGGGACACCTATACCGTTGGGAACATCGAGCAGTCCAGCTCGCGGCACATCGACGGCATCGGTGGTGCGGAGGGCGGATCGGTATCCAGCACTTCCAACGGCGCCAGCACGTCATCGATTCACATCGGCCCCGGGGACTCGAGCACAGCGGTGATCGACAGCTCGCCCAGCTCGGTACTCCAGCCTAACCAGGGCGGGGTGGACAAGCCGCAGGCGGTAGACGCCACCGGCCCGTTCACGAACAACGACGACGACGGCGGCAACGAGGCGTCGGTACTGGGATTCTGATGCGCCTGCCCCGCTACTGGCTCCTGATCATCAGCCTGGCGCTCCTGTCCTGGGCGCTGGGTTGGTGCATCGGTACGGCAATCCTGTGAGCCGACTCACCGCCAGCGACGTTCCGGGCGTTTGGACCGGCCATCACAAGCCGCCGAAGCCAGAGCCCGGACCCGGGCCGAAGAAGGAAGACATCGAGTGGCACGCCGAACTGAGGGGCTGGTGCCAGCACTGCGCCGAGTACGGCAGTTTCATCCTATCCGAAGGGCACGACACTGCGACGTGTCCGGAATGTTTCCATGAGGTCAAATTATGAGCGCAATCGACGTATTGAAAAACCGCATGATGACGCTGGCGACCACCATCACCGGCGCCGTTGCCTACGCCGAGGCCCAAGGCATCGAGGTGCTGGACTGGCTGGGCGGATTCGTGGCCGCAGGCCAGGAGGCGGGGGCGGGTATCTACGCCGCCATCGTCGCTGGCATGGCCATCCTGCAGAACTACCTGAATCGCGACAAGGCGTAGGCCATGCTCCGCCCCGATGTCCTCGACTGGTTCCCTCGGGCGAATGTCCCGGGCGGTGCCGTGCCGATCAGCCCGGTCACGCCCACCCGGGTAGTCGTCTACGAGGAGTTCATCATCGAGGCATTCGGGATGGATTTCCCGCAGCACAAGGGCGACACGGGCGATCTGATGTCCTACCCGTGGCTGCCGATTCCGCTCTACTCCCCGTTCTCCGGGGCGGCGGCCAGTGTGGCGCACGACAAGTGGTACGAGGAGGGTGACATCCTGCCAAGGGTAATGGCAGAGACGACGTGCCCGCAGACGGTGGAGGCGCTGGACCGGGTGATGCACGAATGGCCGCAGGATGAAGTGCCGCGGCTGCTGTCAGATGTCGGGTGGTATCTAATCGCGGTGGAAGGGCACAGCCCTGAAACCAGGATGTCACAATGGAAGGCATGCGCCGGGTATCGCGGCCTGCGAATAGGAGGGTGGGCCCCCTGGAACCGATACCGTAAAAATGATGCAAATCGCTGATATAATAGCGGGAAGCGGCAGCACCAACTGCCGCCCCCCTAACCAACCTGACAATAGAGGTGTCAAGATGGCTGCGCGTATCGTAGTGCGCCCGGGCGAGCGTTTCAATCGCCTGACTGTAATTAAAGAGATTCAGCCAAAGATATTCCCGTCTGGCATCAAAAATCGCCAGTTTCTTTGTAAATGCGAATGCGGAGGATTCGCTACGGCAGTGTTGTCCGGGCTTTTGTCGGGCCGAAGAAAGTCCTGCGGCTGCACTAGGGTGCGGTACATAAACGACATTCTCACAAAGCATGGAATGATAGATACGCCTACGTATCGCACATGGATAAGGATGAGAGAAAGATGCAATTCCCCGAGTGCTGATAATTTCCCGCGTTACGGCGGTAGAGGAATCTCTGTTTGTAAGGAGTGGGATTCCTTCGAGACTTTCCTCGCCGACATGGGAGAAAAGCCCGATGGGATGGAGATCGACAGGATTGATACAAACGGAAATTACTGCCTCGAAAATTGCCGGTGGGTGTCCCGCCTGGAAAACGCCAGAAACACCAGAGCAAGCAAATTTTGGGTGGTTGATGGCAATAGATATGAAAGCCTTTCAGAGGCCGCACAAGCGTATGACGTTTCTCGGACCACTATTAGGAACTGGTGTGAGGGGTATCCGAAAAATCGGCAGGGTCAGGCTTTGCCGCCGAAGCCGGGGTGTTGTTCGGGGCTAAAGTACTACAACGGGGTAGGCAAATGAACGCATCGGAGTTCGAAACGCCTTCAACTTTCACCATCGCAGATAGAGTTAGATTGAATCGCATCGAAGAAGACTTGGAGCAAATCAAGCGCGAACTGGGGTCGATCAAGCGGTACTTCCTGCTGGGGGTTTTGGGGTTCCTGACCTGGCTGGCGACCGAGGTGGCCGAGAATATCGACATCAACCTGACTCAGTCGCAGGGCGCGGAGACGTTCGAGGCCGAGTAGATCAGTTCGGCTTCGGCCCCTTCTGTGGAAACCCGGTTTTTGTACTCCCGCTCGTGGGCGGGTTCTCGGCTAAATACCGACATTTACGTTCCCCCACCACATTGTGGTTGTTACTGAGAGTTGTCTTAGTCTACTTGGGAAGTATCAGTGATTAGGTTAATTGCCGATATTTGATTAAAGTTCTCAGACAATATCTTACTAACCGCCTGTCTAGTTTTGCGAGCATCGGATACTCTATACATATGCTTCTTAACCGCATTTCTATACTTATTCCATCGTTTTGATCCATACTCCAGAGAATAAATATCTTGAAATATAAACTCGTCCATGTAGCTTTGGGCGTTGTGTTCTCGTTTCAGTTCTAGTTTTCGCAGCCTCTTTCGTTCTTCGCTTGTGTAGTATATTGTGAAACTTGCCACCAAGCGTGCGCCTTCATCAAATTCTCGATTGAGATTGATAAGTTGTTCATCTGTTTGTTCCTCGAGGTCTCTGGCAATTCTTGCTGTCGAATCCGAGCTCACCGTCTCTGGCATCTCAATGCTTACCATCTGATTGATAGTATCAATCCGATACGCAACGGCCGACACATTCTCTAAGTACGCCAATCCAGTTTCTAGTTTTCTTGATTGAATTGATCGATCTGTTTCTAGATTTGCCGTGTAGCTGGATAGCGGCTGCTGAATCAGTAAGAACACAAAATACAACATTAGAACTATCAACAGCTTGTCTACAAATTTGACTAACACATCGAATCGAAAATTCTTCCAGTGTTCTGTCATTTCAATTCCTCAATTTTTGAACAATAGGGACGCCAAAATTCGATTGAAGATGCCCTGAGGCGCGGCGGGCCGACGAGAAATGGATATTAAAGCTTGTGATCCGGAGGCCGCCAATCGTCCTCCTGAACAGTTGAGGTTGGAAAAATGGTGAGAAACAGATTTCTAAAACTCTTAACTTGTTGAATATAATCGAAAGTTATTGTTTGGATGGTGCCCTCCGGAGGCAGAGGTCAGAGGTTCGAATCCTCTCGGGCGCGCCAATATTCAACGACTTACCGTCGTTTCAGCCCCTCCCCAGGCCGCCGGTTGTGCCAGCAATCGTCACGATTTGCCCCCTTTCGCCACCTTTGTGGTCGGAAAAATGGTCGGAGTGATTTTGTCCAGGACGCTGACAGCCTGCAGCGCATCGTGCGGCGCCAGATGGGCGTAGATCATCGTCTGCCGAATGTCCGAATGTCGGAGTACCTCGCACACCCTGGCGAGGTCCACGCCGTTCTGGACGAGCCAGGAAGCGCAGGTGTGTCGGAGGTCGTGAAAAACGAAGTCGCGGATCCCTGCGCGCCGGCAGGCGCCCTCGAACGCCTTGCGGACTGATCCGATGGGTTTCCCTACAGGTTTCTCCCCGCGGTGGAACACGTAGACCTGCCCATCCTCGAAACGAGCCGCCAGCACCCGGCGCGCGGTGGCATTCAGAGGGATGGATCCATACTTCCGGTTTTTCTGGTCCCCGGGCGCGAGGTGGATCACTGATCCTGCCAGGTCGACGCGGTCCCACGTCAGCCCCCGAATCTCCCCGCTCCGCATCCCCGTATTCACTGCCAGCGTGATCATGTCTGGCAGGTAGGGCGCTCTCGAGTCGCAGGACTCCAGCAGTCGCTGATACTCCTCGAACGTGATCCACCGGACCCTGCTATCCCCCGGCTTCGGCAACCTGCCAGCCACTGGGTTCGGTATATTCCACCCGCATTCCTGGTTGAGCCAGTTCACGGCCGCCTGGAATGTCTGCAATTCCTTCCTGATCGTGGCCGAACTGGCCCCCGCCGACGCACGCTTCCTTTTGTAGTCCCCGATATTTGCCGGGCTGATGGCATCCAGCCTGCGCCCTTCGAAGTGCCCCACCAGGGCGGCGAATGCGTACTTGTCCCGCTCCCGGTTTCCAACGTGGTCGAGCCACGCATCCATCAGATCCTCGAACGGTTTGTGGCCGTAGGACTCCGAATTCTTGTCGCGGTAGACCTGTGCCCGGATCTCGTTTTCGATTAGCGTAGCTTCGCGCTTATTTGCCGTCCGAGTCGATACTGCCCGCCTCTTACCCGTGATCGGATCGGTGTAACGGGCGTACCAGTATGGGCTTTTTCGGTCTCTGATTGGCATTTCTGCTGCCTCTTGTACTCGTCCAGGTCCACGGGATCGAACCGCACACTACTCCGGATCCGGATGACCGGCAACTCGCCAGCCTCGACCAGCCGGCGGACGGTGCGGACGCTGACGCTCAGGCGCTCAGCAGCCTCCGGGTAGGTCAAGGCTGATTCCATTACTCCTCGTCGTACACCTTCACCAACAGCTGCGG
>JAUIEP010000073.1 GCA_030428835.1 Gammaproteobacteria bacterium
GCACTGCTCAGTAAAGGTGAGGCATTTGAGGAAAGCGGTGCTATGGGGCTTGCGTAAAACCATAGAATCTCGGCTGGCGACATCCATGTCGCCAGACGCCCCCGCTCACCGGGTAGTGCTCATGCTCCTCAGTGATAGGCCCGAGCATCGAGGGGCCAGGTGGTTGCCCCTGGGCGCGATATACATCACTGTTGGTTTGTATTATCGTTTTTTTCCTGCAGTTATCCGCGCGGTGCGGCATCGTCGCAGCGCGGGGCCGTCGATAATTACAAGAGGAGGCCGCCTTGGAGGTTCAGCCCGCTGCGTTCCTGCGCACCACGTTGCCGCTGGGTATCGATGCAATCGACGCGCTCGATACCGGGCGTTACCACTCGATCTGGTTGCCCGATCATATGGTCAGTTTCTGGCCGGACTCGATCTGGACGGAGGAGTTTACGGATCTGGCCACCGTGTCGCCGTCGCCGCATCGGCATCTCGATGCCATGGCCGTGGCCGGTGCCGCGGCGGTGTTGACGAAGAATGTGCCGATCGCGACCAGCGTGGTCGATACGGTACGCCGCCATCCCTCGCTGCTGGCGCAGTCGGCGCTGACCATCGACCACCTGTCGGGCGGGCGTTTCATTCTCGGACTCGGCAGCGGCGAGACGGAGAACACGGTGCCCTACGGTTTCGATTTCAGCAAACCGGTCAGCCGTTTCGAGGAGGCCCTGCGCGTTATCCGCCTGCTGTGGGAGAGCGACGGGCCTGTCGATTTCGAGGGGCAGTTCTTCAACCTGCACCACGCGCGCCTCGACACCGAGTTGTTCGACGGCCGCTGCCCGCCGATCTGGATAGGCGCGAGCGGGCCGCGCATGCTGGATATCACCGGGCGCTACGCGGACGGCTGGTGGCCGGCGGGTGCCTGGTCGCCGGAGGATTACGCCGCCAAGCTCGGCGTGATCCACGCCACCGCGGAGCGCGCCGGCCGGGATCCCGCGGCCATCGTGCCGGCGTTTATCATGACCTGCCTCATCGGCGACGAGGACGAACTGCAGGAGATCCTCAAGGCGCCGCTGGTGAAGGCGATCCTGTTGCAGATCTCGGCCGCCGAGCTGGCGAAGTTCGGCCACGCGCACCCGATGGGCGACGACTGGGGCGGCTACCAGGACATCGATCCCGGGGTGCTCACGCGCGAGCGCATCCTCGACTTCCTGGACAAGGTGGAGCCGCAGGCGGTACTCGACATGGTGCCGCACGGCACGCCGAAGGAAGTGGCGCGTATCGTGAAGGGCTACTGCGACGCCGGCCTGCGCGTGCCCAAGATACTGGACTACGGCGGCATGGCGGGCCTTAAGTACGGCGCGCGCTCGCCCGACAAGGTGCGCGCGGCCGAGGACGAGCTGCTGCGGCTCACGGCGGGCGGCTGAGTATGGCCGCGCCGCTCGACCCGCACGCGCTGCTCGCAACGGCTGAAGACGCGACCGGCCTGTCGGACTGGGGCGAGCCCGGTTTCCGCGAGCGCTTCGCGGTATCGGTGGATGCTATCAACGCGGCGGGCCTCGATGCACGGGGCCTGCGACTCGCGGCGGACAACGCGCACTGGCTGCTCACGGACCGCCTGCGCTTCTTCGACGACCACAAGCAATACCATCTCGACGCCGAGGTGATCGACGGGCCGCTGTTCGTCACGGGCGAACCGCGCTCGGGCACCACGTTGCTGCACGCGCTGCTGTCGGTTGACCCGGACGCGCGGGCGTTGCGTTTCTGGGAGGTGATGCACCCGTCGCCGCCGCCCGGCCTTGCGACCGACGACGATCCGCGTCGCGCGCAGGCCGACGATGAGTGGCGCGAGATCAACGCGCGCCTGCCGAAGTGGCTGCACTGCCACCCCTACAATGACATGTTGGGCAACGGCCTGCCGGAGGACGAACGCACCTGGGCATTCGATTTCCGGGTGATGACACCCACCGCGTGGTGGCGCGTGCCGATGGGCATGGTGGTGGCCAGCCTGCCGCCGGACCCGCCGGCGCAGTACCGTATCCACAAGATGATGCTGCAGGCCATCCAGCACGGCAGGCTTAAGAAATACTGGGTGCTGAAGGGGTTCCACGCCACGCGCTTCCCCGCGCTGTTCGACTGCTACCCGGACGCGCGTGTGCTGTACATTCACCGCGACCCGGTGCAGAGCATCGCCTCGCGCATCCAGATGGCGGCGGACCTGACCGAGGGCCTCACGGGAGCGGTCGACATGGCCGCGCAGTCGCGGTTGCACACCGAACTGGGCCGTGCGGGCTTCCACGCGCTGCTCGACAACCCGATGATCGACGACCCGCGCATCCAGCACGTGCGCTACCCTGACTTCATGGCGGACCAGGTCGCTACCATCGCGGCTTTCTATCGCTTCGCGGGGCGCGAGCTGTCGGCGGAGGCGGCCGCGGGAATGCGGCACTACCTCGCGCACAATCGCGGCGACCGCCACGGCAAGTTCGAATACTCCACGGCGCTCATCGACGGCGACGTCGGCGCGCTGCACGAGGAATTCGCGCCGTACCGCGAGCGCTTCGGCCTCGAGATCGAGCGGCGCTGAGCGGATGCAGGGCCGGATGCATGACCGCATTGCCGTACACCCGGTCTGTTTCATGGGTGCAACCATCGAGGACTACGTGCGCGAGTGCCAGGCGCTCGGCGCCCGCCGCGTCGGGTTCCTCAGTCCTGACCTGCTCGCGGAGGATGGCGCGATGCGCGCCGCCACGGCGCTTGCCGGCACGGAACTCTGCGTCGAGAGCGTCACCCACGTGTTTTTCGCGGGAGCGGTGTCGCGCGAGCCCGCGGCGGTGCGCGCGGCGCGCGAGCGCCTGGACCGCACGATCGACAGCGCGGCGCAGCTCGGCGCCCGTTCCATCTACATGCTGACCGGCGGCCACGGCGCGCCCGACTGGAACGAGGACGCCGACGCGTTGTGCGCGGCGCTCGAGCCCTGCGCACGGCGGGCGCGCGCCGCGGATGTCGCCCTCGCCGTCGAGAACGCCTCGTCGTTGTACGCCGAACTGCACATCGCGCACACGCTCGCGGACACCGTGCGGCTCGCGGAGCGCGCCGACATCGGCGTGTGCATGGAGCTGTTCTTCTGCTGGGCAGAGGCCGACCTGCCCGCGCTCATCACGCGCGCGCTGCCGCGCCTGCAACTGGTGCAGGTGTCGGATCATGTGCCCGGCGACCGCGCCTTGCCGGCCAGGGCGGTGCCCGGCGACGGCGCGGTGCCGCTCGACGACATCATCGGATGGCTGCTCGCCGCCGGTTACGCCGGCGCGTTCGATCTCGAGCTGCTGGGGCCGCGTATCGAGCGGGAAGGGGCGGCCGCGGCCGTGGCGCGCGCGGGCGCCTACCTCGATACACTGTTGCGCGAACACGGCGCCTGAGGGACACCATGGCCTACGGCGACGGTACTGACGATGAACAACTGCGCGCAGCCTGGCGCGCGTTCTGCGAGCGCCTCGCCGACGCGGGCGATGGCGTGTTCAAGGACTTCAACCCGGCGAACCCGCTGCAGCGCGCCGACGCGCTGCGCTTCCTCACGCAGAACCTCGGCCAGGCCTTCGACCTTGCGCTGGAGACGCGCGACCCGGCCTACCCCATGCTGCACGCCTTCTGTACGCCCTCGCGCAAGCTCGGTGCGGACGCGGCCGACCTTACCTATCACCAGGCGTGGATAGACGGCGCGCACAGCTATCGCGTGAGTGGCGTGCTCGGCACCGCGCGTTTCGTCAATTTCACGGTGCAGGGAGCGCGCCCCGAGGTGCAGCCCGGCACCGGCTGGCCGAGCCTGCACGAACCCTTCGGCGATATTCCCGAGGCCAACCTGTTCGGCCACGAACTGGCGGTGGACGATGACGGAGGTTTCGAGCTGTATATCGGCGGGCCGCGGCGCGAGCGCAACTGGCTGCCCACCACGCCCGACTCGCGCAAGCTGTTCATCCGCCAGGGCTTCGACGCGTGGTGCGAGACACCGGCGCGGCTGACGATCGAGCGCGTCGGCATGGACGCACCGCGACCGCTGCCCACGCCGCCGGACATGTGCGCCGCCGTCGACTGGGCGGGCGACTTTCTCACGGGCATGATGCGCGACTGGCCGGACCACCCGTACGCGTACAGCGGCGGCGTGGTCAACCCGGATGTGGTGAATGCGTTCCCTGCGGGGGTGAGTGCGGACACGCAGGACGATGCGAAACGCGGCCGGCAGGCCGCGCACCTGTGCTGGGCGCTCGATGACGGGCAGGCGCTGGTCGTGGAGTTCGACGCCGGCGACGAGTTCTGGATGGTGTCGCTGGGCGGCGCGTTCATGAACAGCCTCGACTACCTCTACCGGCCGGTGAGCTACACGCCGGCGCGGGCGCGCGCGGACGGCGACGGCCGGGTGCGGCTGGTCCTCGCCGCCGCGGACCCCGGCTGCCACAACTGGCTGGACACCCAGGGCTTCGCGGCGGGCAACCTCACGTGGCGCTGCCTGGGCGCCACGGCGACGCCCGGTTTCGCAACGCACGTGGTGCCACTGGCCGGGCTGGCGCAGGTGCTGCCGCCCGACACCGCCCGCGTGACCCCCGCCGAGCGGGTCGCGCAGTTGCGCGAACGCTTCGCCGCGATACGCCGCCGCTACGGCCTCTGAGGGCCGCGCCGGCGGCCACACCCCGCCCCGGGCCGCCAACTGGTAATAATCAACACCGGTGACTATACTACGTGTCGGCGCAGCGCCGGCCCCGTCGGGGCAGGGCCTGGAGCCGCCTTCTGGAGAGCGGACAATGCAGGTTGCGATCATCACCGGCGCGGGCAGCGGTATCGGCCTCGCCACGGCCAGGCAACTCTTTGAGCGCGACATGGCCATCGTCGGTGTGGGCCGCGATCCCGCCAAGCTCGCCGCCCTCGAGGACGCGCTCGGCGCGCCCGACCGGCTCGCCACTTTGCCCATCGATATCGCCGCCGACGAGGCGCCGCAGGCCATCGTGGACCTGGCGCTGCAACGCTTCGGCCGCATCGACTTCCTCATCAACAACGCCGGGCTCGGCAGTCCCAAACCGCTGCACGAAACCGACGACGCCATGCTCGACAATTTCCTCAGCGTGATGCTGCGCGCGCCGTTCCGCCTGGCGCGGGACGCCATCGTGCACATGCAGCCCGGCTCGGGGGTGGTCAACGTGACCTCCACCTTCGCCGTGGTCGGCGGCCGCCGCGGCGGCGCCTACTCCGCCGCCAAGGGCGGTCTGACCTCGCTCACGCTGCACATGGCCTGCGAATACGGCGCGCAGGGCATCCGCTCGAACTGTGTGGCGCCCGGCGTGACGGTGACCGACATGGTGCGCACGCGACTCGACGACGAGGGCTTCCGCCGCATGAACACCGAGATGACGCCCGCGCCGCGGCTCGGCACGGTCGACGACGTGGCCAGCACGATCGCGTTCCTGTGCTCCCCCGGTGCCGAGCATATCAACGGCCAGACCATCGTGGTGGACGGCGGCTGGTCGAACACCAAGTACCTTTCGCCCGAGGCGATGAACGCGCAGTGGATTCGCGCGGAATGACCGTCGCAGGAGGGCACCCGCGGTGGTGAACGCGCGCTATACCCCAACGGCCACGAACGTGGCGGACGGCTGGTCCCTCGAGCGGCTCACCCCGCCCAGCCGCCTGTTCGGCGCCAACGGCCTGTGCGCGGGTCCGGACGGCCGCCTGTATGTGGCGCAGGTATCGGGCAGCCAGGTCAGCGCCATCGATATCGACTCGGGCGCGGTCGCCACCATCAGCCCGAAGGGCGGCGACATCGTCGCACCGGACGACCTCGTCTTCGACCCGGCGGGCAACTTCTACGCCACCGAGATCACCGAGGGCCGCGTCAGCGTGCGCACGCCCGGGGGCGACGTGCGCGTGCTGCAGGGCGACATGCCCTGCGCCAACCCGATCACCTTTCACGAGGGCCGCCTGTTCGCGGGCGAGTGCCGCCCGGACGGGCGCATCATGGAACTCGACGTTAACGGCGGCGCCCCGCGCGTTCTCCTGGACAACGTGCCCATGCCCAACGCCATGCAGGTGGGGCCGGACGGACTGCTCTACTTCCCCGTGATGGGCGCGAACGAAATCTGGCGCATCCCGCTGTCCGGCGGCGCGCCCGAGGTGGTGGCGCGCGACCTCGGTGTACCGGACGCGGTCAAATTCGACGCGCGCGGCAACATCGTGTCCACGCAGGTGGCGAGCGGGCAGGTGTTGCGCATCGACCCGGCGTCGGGCGAGCGCAGCGTGCTCGCGGACATCGCGCCCGGCCTCGACAACCTGGCATTCATCGGCGAGCGCCTGTTCGTGTCGAGCATCTCCGGGCAGGTGAATGAGATCCTGCCCGGCGGCGAGGTGCGCTCGCTGGTGCCGGACGGGCTCAACTGGCCCCTCGGCCTCGCGCTCGGCGACGACGGCGTGCTGTTCATCGCCGACGGCGGCTTCACCTACACGCTGTCGCCGGGCGGTACGCCCGCGATGGCCGGCATGCTGTTCACGCCGGGCTTTCCCGGTTACACGCGCGGCGTGGTCGCGGTGGGGCCGGGCGAATACCTCGTCACCTCGGCCAATGGCCACGTGGCGCGCTGGTGGCCGGCGCGCATGAAGAGCGAGATTCTCGCCGACGGCTTCGAGCAGTTGTACGGCATTGCACAGACGCCGGGCGGGGCGGTCTTCACCGACCAGGGCACGGGCCGTCTGCTCTCGTTGCAAGGCACGACGGTGACCGAACTGGCCTCGGGCCTGGAGCGCCCGTCGGGCGTGGCCGTGCACGACGGTGCCTGCCTCGTGGCGGAGGAGGGTGCGGGTCGTGTCGTGCGCGTGGGCAACCGCGTCGACACCGTGGTCGACGGACTGGTGGCGCCGCAGGGCATCGCCGTGCGCGGCGACACGCTCTATGTCGTCGACACGGGCGCGAAGGAACTGCTCGCGTTCGACCTCGCCGGCAACGGCCGGCAGGCACTGGCCTCGGGCCTGCCTGTGGGCGCGCCACCCGGCGTGCAGCCGAAATTCCTCGGCCCCATCGGCGTGCTGTCCGGTCCCATGGGACCGTTCGCGGACGTCATCGTCGCGCCCGACGGCACCCTGTATCTCTCGGCGGACGCGGAGGGCAGCGTCATGTGCCTGCGTCCGGCCACCCACTGACAACACCCTTACGCTTGACCTGATTGACTGGAGCGGCTCATGAGCAACAAGACCCTGGATACCTCCGAACTCGACGACCTGATGGGAATACCCATCCCGCCGGCGCGCATGAAGGAGCCGCTGCACAACAACGACTTCCGCCGTTGGGTGCAGGGCATGCACTACCCGAACCTGTTGCACTACGACCACGACTACGCGGCGGAAGGGCGCTACGGCCGCCTGGTGGCGCCGCAGTCCTTCGCGGTGGCGACGGACGACGGCCACGGCGCGGGTCCCGCGTGTGTCGGCTGCATTCCCGACTCCCACCTGATCTTCGGCGGCGACGAGTGGTGGTTCTACGGTCCGCGCATTTTCGGCGGCGACGAAATCGTCAACGAGAAGGTACCGTTCGACTACGCGGTCAAGGAGACGAGCTTTGCCGGGCCCACCTGCTTCCAGCGCGGCGACAACAATTACTACAACCAGGACGGCGACTTCATCGCGAAGCAGCGCTCGACCTCCATCCGCTACAGCCGTGAGGCGGCGGTGGCCATGGGGTCGATCGAGCCCTCGGACGACCCCGAGTGGAGCGCCCAGGACCTCGCCGAGCTGGAGGAGCGCAAGTACGACTACGTGCGCATGATGCACGAGCTCGGCCACGGCAAGCGCTACTGGGACGACGTGGCGGTGGGCGACGAACTGCCGGTACGCGTTATCGGCCCGCACAGCATCGCCAGCTTCACCACCGAGTGGCGCGCCTACCTGTTCACCATCTGGGGCGGCACGCACCGGCCCGGCATGGACATGGCGGGCATGGGCTTCACCGAGGAATTCGCGGGGCACGAGAACGACCCGGTGATGGAGCGCGACAACCCGGAACTCACCGACGGCGCCTACTTCGGTCCCTCCCGCGGCCACCTGTTCCCCGAGTGGGCGCGGCGCATCGGTATGCCCCGCGGCTACGGCTACGGCGCGTCGATGGGCGCGTGGCTCCTGGATTACTTCGCCGGCTGGGCGGGGGAGTGGGGCGGTGTCGTGCACAGCAAGGCCTCCTACCGCAGCCCGGCGCTGACAGGCGACGTCACCTACATGCGCGCCAAGGTACTCGACAAGCTCGTCGATGACGAGCAGCGCCACGTGGTGCAGGTGGACTGCCGCATGACCACCCAGTTGGACGAGGTCATGGCCACGGCCGTGGCGGAGATCGAATTGCCGACGAAGGACGCGTAGCCATGCTGCGCAAGCTGCCCGACGCGTGGGACATGGAGGCCGATGTGGTCAGCATCGGTTCCGGCGGCGGCGGGCTTTCTGCGGCGATCACCGCGCACGAGCACGGCGCCAGCGCGCTCGTGCTGGAGCGCTCCGACAAGGTCGGCGGCGTCACCGCGTTCTCCATGGGCGAGGTCTGGGTGCCCGGCAACCACCTCGCCGCCGCACTGGGTATCGAGGACTCCGTCGAGAGCGGCGTGGCGTACATCCGCAACCTCGCGATGGGGTTCGCCGAGGACGCCGCGGTCGTCAACCAGGCGCTGCACGCGCCGGTCGCGCTCAAGTACTTCGAGGACACCATCGGCCTGCAGATGTGCGTGGTGCGCAATCTGCCTGACTACTATTACCCTTACGTGGAAGGCAGCACGGCGGAGGGGCGCTGCCTCGAGGCGCTGCCGTTTCCCGCGGCGAGCCTCGGCGAGTGGCAGGAGAAGACCCGCGTCTCGCCGCACGTGCCCTACAACCTGACCCACGAGGACATCTTCGACGGCGGCGGCATGGCCAACATGGCGAACTGGGACTACGCGCTCATGGCGCAGCGCGTTACCAATGACGAGCGCTGCGCCGGTCCGGGGCTCGCGGCCTGGTTCGTGAAAGGCGTGCTCGACCGCGGCATCCCGATGCACACGGGGATCAACGTGGAAGAACTGGTCATGGACGGCGACCGCGTCGTCGGCCTGCGCGCCACGCGGGACGGCCGCGATGTGTTCGTGAAGGCCAGGCGCGGCGTGGTGATCGCCGTCAGC
Organism: Gammaproteobacteria bacterium; assembly: GCA_030428835.1. GTDB lineage: Bacteria > Pseudomonadota > Gammaproteobacteria > Pseudomonadales > Halieaceae > Marimicrobium. The sequence continues at coordinate 9,153 of JAUIEP010000073.1, forward strand.
AGCTTCGAGCGCAACCCGGCCTACAGCAAACACCTGGGTTCATTGATCGAACCCAAGTCCATGGTGATGCCCACCATCACCGGCGCACACCTGCGCCTGGCGGGCGAGGCGGGCGCGCAGGTGGCGCGCGTGCCGGATGTGAGCATGCTGAGCTTCCATGTGCCCGGCGAGGAACAGGAAGACGGCGTGCCCCTGTGGCGCGGTGCGCTGCCGTTCATGGGCCTGCCGCACAGCATCGTCGTCAACGCCCGCGGCCGGCGCTTTTCCAACGAGGCGTTCTACCGTTCGATCTACTTCGCGCTGGAAGAGATCGACGGCATGACCCAGACCTACAAGAATTTTCCCTGCTGGCTGGTGACCGACAGCCAGGCGCGTGCCAAGTATCCGCTCGGCTCCGTGATGCCCGGCGAGCCGATGCCCGCGGGGCTCGGCGTGCAGGCCGATACGCTCGCGGAGCTCGCGGAGAAGATCGGCGTCGACGCGCAGGGGCTGGACGCGACCGTGGAGGCGTTCAACCGCTATTCGCAGGCCGGCGAGGACCCCGAGTTCCGTCGCGGCAGCTACCCCTGGGGCGCGCTGATGTGCGGCGACCCCGGCCAGCAGCCCAACGCCAACCTCGGCGCGCTCACCGAACCGCCGTTCTACGCGGTGGAGTTACACCGCATGGCCGGCGGCGGCATCACCTCCGCCGGGATCATGATGGACGAGCACTGCCGCGCGGTAGGCTGGGACGGCGCGCCGATCGAGGGACTGTACGTGGCGGGCAACTCGGCCGCGCGACTGGACAACGGCGCGCTGATGCAGAGCGGCATCACCAACGCGCGCGGCCTGACACACGGTTATCTCGCCGGGCGCCACGCGGCGGGCAAGCCCAGCGACCTGCTGGCGCGCACGCTGCGCGGTGACGCCGCGCAGTGATCGAGGCCGAGCACAGCCTCGTCATCGACAGCGACATCGACGCGGTCTGGGAGTATGTGCGGGACATCAGCCGCTGGGCGCTGCTTTTCCCGGGCTGTCGCGAGTGCGAGGTCATCGACGAGCGGCGCTCGCGCTGGGTGATCAAGGTCGGCGCCGGCGGCCTGGTGAAGACCGTGCACGTGCTGGTGGATGTCGGCGTGTGGGACGGCCCGGGCCGGGTCGAGTTCGCCTACCGGCTCGAGTCGGAGCCCGTGACCGGCAGCGGGACCTACGCGGCGTCGCGCAGCGGCGGCGCGACGGATGTGCGGCTGGCGCTGCGCGTGGAGGGCACGGGCCAGACCGCGCCGATGTGGGAAGCGGTGAGTAAACCGCTGCTGCCCCAGATGGCGAAATCCTTCGCGGGCCAGCTCAAGGTCGAGATCGAACAGGCGGCGGGCGTCGCGCCGGCGCCGCGGCCGAACCTTTTTGTGCGGTTCATGCAGTGGTTGCGTGGCCTTTGGCGGGGCCGGGTTAACACCGGTTGATCCCTTCCGGCCCCGCGCGCAACGAAAGCCTTGTGCGCCGCGGCGCGCTCAGTCGAAGCCCTGCTCCTTGAACACGCGGTTGAGTTCCTCCCACGCCGCCTTGTTGCCCAACTCATTGCGTTCTTTCATGAAGTTGAACTCATCCTCGCGCCACACCAGGTTGGTGAACAGCGGGTGCGCCACGCTGGCGAAGTTCTGGTAGGCGGACATGCCGATGCCGTGCAGGTACTGGTGCTGCGCGCGCTTGCCGAGCATCAGGCCGTCGGTCGCCAGGGCCGCGATCGTGCGCGCGTAGCGCAGCGCCTCGTCCTCCAGTTCCTCGCGGGGCACGACCGAGTTCGCGATGCCCCACTCCTTCAGCTCCTCCGGCGTCACCGAGCGCCCGGTGAGCAGAATCTCCATGCCGCGATTGAGTCCGAGTTTGTGTAACGCGATCGGCAGCTGGCCGTCGAACGCCGCGAACCCGATGCGCGACTGGCGGCGGGCGAAGCGCGCGTCGCTCGAGGCGACCAGCAGGTCGCAGGCCAGCGCGTAGGAGAACCCCAGTCCCATGACGTTGCCCTGGCAGGCGGCGATGACCACCTTGTCGCCCCACACGAGACCGCGCTGCATGGACTCGTAGGTCTTGCGCATCTGGCGCATGCGGATGGACTGCGGCAGGCGCGAGCCTTTCTTCAGGCCGAAGGTCTCCACGGGGGTCTTGCGCGTGTCCTCGCCCGCGCAGAAGTCCTTGCCGTTGGCGCCGAGGATGACCACCTTCACGCGGTCGTCGTCCTGCGCCTGCTCGAGGTACGCGGCCAGCATCTCGTTCATGTCGGGCACGACCACGGCGTTGCGGCGCGCGGGGCGGTTCAACGTGATCTTGCAGATGTGGTCCTCGACCAGTTCGTACAGGACGCTCTCCGAGAGGTCTTCGGAGTCCGCCTTTTGCGTGCTGTCGTCGCCTGTATCGCTCACTTGCGTGCCACCTTCCGCGCGGTCTGCCGGTCGTTGTCGCAGTCTAATCGTTTATATGATTGAACTCAATCGACCCGGGGGCCATGCCGGCGGGGCAGCGGCGCTACCGCGCGCGCGAAATCCCTTAAATACCCGGCCAGAACGCTGTTCGGGGGAGCCACGGCGCGCGCCCGTTGGTTGACAACAGGGCGTTTTAATAGTTAGCTATTTGGTACGCACGCCGCGCGCGGCCGTGCCACCGGTAACCCCGCTGCAGTCGCGCCGGACAGGCGCAGGGACAGCATCAAAGGTAGTGAGTCATGAGCGACCCCGTCGAACTCGCGCAATTCGCGGGCAATGCCGCGAGCGTCAATATAGATCCCAGGCTCGGTTACGGCGCGTTCGACGCGGACAGCCACTACTACGAGGCCGAGGATGCCCTCACGCGGCACCTGCCGCAGGAATGGCGCCGACGCGGCCCGAAGTGGGCCGAGATCAACGGGCGCAAGCGCCTGCTGCTCGGCGACAAGGTGTACGGCTACATCCCCAACCCGACCTTCGACCCGGTGGCCAAGCCCGGTTGCATGCACGACTACTTCGCGGCGAAGAAAGTCGGTTTCGACCTGAAGGAGGCCATGGGCGATCTCGAACCCATCCGCCCCGAGTACCGCGACCGCGACGTGCGCCTGCAGGTCATGGACGAACAGGGCGTGGGCGCCACCTGGCTGTTCCCGACGCTGGCGGTGACCATCGAGGTCTCCTACCAGCCCGACATCGAGGCCTGCCTCGCGAGCCTGCGCGCCTTCAACCGCTGGCTCGAGGAGGACTGGGGCTTCGCTTACAAGGACCGCATCTTCGCCGCGCCGGTCCTGTCGCTGTCCGACCCCGACTGGGCGGTGGAGGAGGTGGAGTGGTGCATCCGGCAGGGCGCGAAAGTCATCTCCATGCGCAACGGGCCGGTGTACACGCCCACGGGCACGACCTCGCCCGCGGCCCCCGAGTACGATCCGTTCTGGGCGCGGGTGCAGGAGGCGAACCTCGTGGTTGCCCCGCACGCCGGTGACGACGGCTACGATTTCCTCGGCAAGATGTGGGAGCCCTGGAGCGGCTATTCCAGCTTCAACGTGACGCCGCTGAACAAGGCGGTAACCTCGCAGCGCGCCGTGCCCGACTTCTTCGCGGCGCTGGTGTGCCACCGCCTGTTCGAGCGCTTTCCGCGCCTGCGCGTGGCGTCCATCGAGAACGGCGCGGCGTGGGTCGCGCCGCTGCTGGTGCGCCTGTTCCGCGGGCACGCGCAGACCCGCGGCTACTACAAGACGAACCCGGTGGACCAGTTCAACGAGCACATCTGGGTCACGCCCTTCTGGGAGGACAGCCTGGAGGATCTCGGTCGCCACATGCCGCCGGAGCGCATCCTGTTCGGCAGCGACTGGCCGCACGTGGAGGGCGTGGTGCGACCGCTGGACTTCCTGGAGACGGTGACCGGCTTCGGCGCGGACGACACCCGGCGCATCATGCGCGACAACGCCGCGGCGCTGACCGCCACCGCCAACGTATGACCGGCGACGCACGCGACGACTCCCCGCCCGTGCTGGGCGAGGTCCGCGACGGCGTCGGCATCGTCACGCTCAACCGCCCGGCGACGATCAATGCCTGGTCCACCAGCATGGCGACGCATTACTTCGACGTCCTCGAACAGATGGCGGACGACCCCGCGGTCGTCGTCATCCTCGTGCGCGGCGCCGGCAGGGGCTTCTGCGCCGGCGCGGATACCAAGGTCCTGAACAAGATCGCGGACGCGGGCGGCGCGACACCCGACCGCGAAACCCGGCCCTACTGGCACGCGTGGACCATCGGCAAGCCCGTCGTGGCGGCGCTCCACGGCCCCTGTTACACCGTCGGCCTGCAACAGGCGCTGTGCTGCGATATGCGCTTTGCCGCGCAGGACGCGCGCATCGCGGCGCCGTACGCGCGGCTGGGACTGAACGCGGAGGTGGGCATCGGCTGGCTGTTGTCGCGCCTCGTCGGCGTGGCCGGCGCGCTGGAGTTTTTTATTTCCGGTCGCGAGATCAGCGGCGAGGAGGCGGGGGCAATCGGTCTCGTCAACCGCGTGTTTCCCGCTGACGAACTCTTCGAGCGCAGCTTCGACTACTGCGCCCGGGTAGCCGCCTCGTCTTCACCGTGGTCGCTGCGCACGATCAAGCACCAGGCCTACGCGGACCTCATGACGACCTCCCACACCGCGGCCTTCGAACGCTCCGAGGCGCTCATGCAGGAGGCCCTGCGGGGGGCGGATTTCGCGGAGGCGCTGGCGGCCATGCGCGAGAAACGCCCCGCGGCGTTCGTGCCGCTCGACCCGGCGCTCGCCAGGATCGACATCCCACCGGGGGAGTGACACGGCGATGATGGCGACAGGCGGCTCTGCGCACTGGCTGCCCGACACGGGCGTAGAACTACCGGCGGAATCCGTCGGCGCGCTGTTGCGTCGGCAGGCGCGCGACTTCGGCGCGCGTACCGCGGTGCACTACCTGCCCGACGAGGCGTCCGACGAGGTGGCCGGCCTCACTTATACCGAACTCCTGGCGCTGGCCGAGGGCTGCGCCCGCTGGCTGGGCGGGCGCTGCGCCGTGGGCGACCGCGTGGCCGTGTGGTCGCGCAACGAACTGGCCACCGTCATCCTGCAATACGGCTGCGCGCTGTCCGGCACGATCATCGTGCATCTCAACACGGCGTGGAGCGACGCGGAGGTGGAACACGCGCTGCGCCTGACGCAACCGGCGCTGTTGTTTGCCGGCGTCGACAACCGCGGCGGCGCGCTCGAGGCGCGACTCGCCGCGCTGGCGCAGGCGCCGGTGCATTCACTCGCGGCGCTCAAGGAACTGGCGCGGGCGGCGGCAACCGACACGCCGCTGCCGGACATCGACCAGTCCGCGCCGTTCCTGATCCAGTTCACCAGCGGCACCACCGGCAGGGCCAAGGGCGCCACGCTCAGCCACCGCGCGGCACTGCTCGGCGGCTGGCTGAGGCCGTACTGCGAGGGCGCCACCTGCGCGGACGTGTGGCTGAACGCCGTGCCGTTCCACCATATCGGCGGCTCCGTCGCTGTCATGCTGGGCGCGCTCGGGGTGGGCGCCGCGTTCGTCGTGCTGCGCGGTTTCGACCGGGAGCAGCTTATCCGGCTGATGCCGGTCGTCGGCGCGACCCGCATGGGCGGGGTGCCCACCATGTGGCACGACATGCTGGCGGCGCCGGACCTGCCGGCGGACGCGCGGCTGAGTTCCGTGTCGCTCGGCGGCGCGAGTGTCCCGGCGGAACTGGCGCGCGGCATCTTCGAGCGCCTCGGCGCGCGCTGCGGCATTGGTTACGGCCAGTCGGAGTTCCCTATCATCACCGCGTCACTACCGGATGACCCGGTCGAGGTGGTCTGCGCGACAGTGGGCCGACCGCTGCCGCACGTCGAGATGAAGATCATCGACGCGGAGACCGGCGCGATACTGGGCCTGGACGAGCCCGGCGAAATCTGCGTGCGCGGCCCGCTGTGCATGGACGGCTACTGGGACAATGCCGACGCCACCGCCGAGACCATAGACGCCGACGGCTTCCTGCACACAGGCGACATCGGCACGCTGGACGCCCAGGGCTACTGCCGTGTCAGGGGCCGGCTGCGCGACGTCATCATCCGCGGCGGCGAGAACATCTACCCCGCGGAGATCGAGGGCGTGCTGGCGGCGCACCCGGATGTCGCGATGGCCGCCGTGATCGGTGTCGCGCACCCGCGGCTCGGCCAGGAAGTCGCGGCCGTTATCGTCGCGCGGCCCGGTGCGGATATCTCCGGTGACGCACTGGAGGCCTACGTCGCGGACGCGGTGGCGCGTTTCAAGGTGCCGCGGCACTGGCGCTTCGTCGAGGCCATGCCCATGACCGCCTCGGGCAAGATCCGCAAGGTCGAACTCGAAGAGGCGTTCGCGGCACCTTGAACGCCGACACAGTGCACAGCGTGCTCACAGCGCAGGCCGCCCTGGGCGACGCCCCGCTGCTGGTGGTCGACGGCGAGCGCCTGTCGTATGCGGACGCGGAGGGGCGCTCGCGGCGCATCGCCGCCAACCTGTTGCGCGCAGGCGTCGGTCGCGGCAGTCACGTCGGCATGCTGTTCGGCAACGGCGCGGACTTCGCCGTGTGCTTCCTCGCGATCACCCGGATCGGCGCCGTCGCGCTGCCGTTCAGCACGCTGTCCACGCCGCACGAACTGCGCGATTTGCTCGCCGGGTCGGATACGCAGTACCTCATCGCGGCGCGCACGTACCGCGGCCGCGATCTCGATGCAGCTATAGCGGGCGCCGTCGGCAGCGAACAAAGTGAAGCGTTGGCGCTGCCGCAACTCCCGGTACTGCGCCGCGTGTGGCTGGGCGCTGCGGAACTGGACGGCGACGCGCCCGAGCACGAGCCGCGGGTGGCCGTCGCCGGCGCGCAGGTAAGTCCCGCCGACACGCTCGCTATCGTGCACACGTCCGGCTCCACCAGCCGGCCCAAGGGCGTGGTGCACACCCACGGGCAGGTGATCCGCAACATGCGGCGCCAGAATGCGCTGCGCGACTACACGGCGCAGGATCGCCTGTTCTCGAACTCACCGTTTTTCTGGATCGGCGGCCTCGCCTACAGTTTTATCGCCACGCTCCTGGCCGGCGCCCGCATCATCTGTTCCAACGCGGAGCCGGAGGCGACGCTCGACCTGTTGGAGAGGGAGCGGCCCACACTGTGCAACGGCGTCGCGTCCACGGTGCTGGCGCTCGCGCAGCACCCCGGCTTCCCCGACCGCGACCTGTCCAGCCTGCGCCGCGGCAACCTGTACCCGATCATGCCCGCGGAGACCCGGCCCGCCGACCCGGAACTGCGCTGCAACCTGCTCGGCATGACCGAGACGGGCAGCGTGTCCCTGTACGGTCCCGGCGACGCCGACCTGCCCGCGCACAAGCGCGGCACCTTCGGCAGGCCGGTGCCCGGCATCGAGGCGCGGGTGGTGGACGCCGCATCCGGGTGCGACGCGGCACAGGGCGAACTCTGGGTGCGCGGCGCCAACGTGATGCAGGGCTACTACGGTGTGGAACGCGCGCAGTGCTTCGACGCGTCCGGCTGGTTCCACACGGGCGACATGGTGAGTGTGGACGCCGACGGCGACTTCTATTTCAGGGGGCGCGGCGGGGACATCATCCGCACGGCCGGCGCGCAGGTGTCACCGCGGGAGGTGGAGGGCGCGATCAGCGACGTCACCGGCGGGCGCCTGTCGATCGTCGTCGGCACGCCCGACCCCGAGCGCGGCCAGGCCGTGACGGCGGTGCTGGTCGGCGGCGGGGAGTATGACGAACACGCGCTGCGCGCCGCGTTGAGGGAACGCCTGTCGCCGTACAAGGTGCCGCGGCGTTTTGTCGCGTTGGCCGAGAGCGATTTGCCGACCCTGTCCAGCGGCAAGGTCGACCTGCAGCGACTGGTGGCGCTGCTCGATGGGCGCTGACACGTTCCCGGCGCTGCTGGTGCTGCGGGCAGGCACCTGCGGCGCGCGGCAGGCCGTCGTGGACGAGCATGGCGCCGTCTCCTATGCCGACCTCGCCGCGCGCAGTGCCGCGCGCGCGGCGGAACTCGTCGCGGCCGGGGTCAACAAGGGTCACCGTGTCGCCCTGCAGATGCCGAACGGCATCGACTGGGTCGTGCACGCCTGCGCGGTGCTGCAGCTGGGCGCGGTGCTGGTGCCGCTCAGCACGCTGCTGCGCACGCCCGAACTCGTGGCGCAGCTGCGCGTGGCCGGCGTGCGCCACCTGATTGCCGCGCCGGGTTTCCGCGGTCGCGACTACCGGCGTGAGGCGAGCGCGATCGCCCGCGAGGAACTGCCGTCGCTGGCAGGCGTGTGGTGGACGGACACGCCACTGCCCCCGGCGGGCGAGGCCGAGCGCGCTATCGCGCGCGCACTCGCCGAACGTGTCGTACCGGCGGATGACATGGCGATTATTTTCACGTCCGGCAGCGCCGGTGCGCCCAAGGGCGTGATCCATACCCACGGCGCCGCGCTGCGCGCCAACGCGGCCGGGCTCGGAGCGCGCTGCGTGCGCGAGGGCACGCGGCTCTACCTGCCGATGCCGCTGTTCTGGGTGGGCGGCTTTGCCGCGGGCCTCGTCTCCGCCCTCAACGCCGGCGCGACCCTGCTGACCGAGGCGGCGCCCGAGCCCGGGCGCACCCTGCGGTTCATCGCGCGGGAACGCGCCACGCTGTTTCGCGGCTGGCCCGACCAGGCCGCGGCGCTCGCCGCACATCCCGACTTTGCCGGCACCGACCTCTCCGCGCTGGTCGCGGGCAGCCTGGATGCCGTGCTGCCCGACGCGTTGCGCGGCCGCCCCGGTAGCAGGGCGAACCTGTTCGGCATGACGGAGTCGTTCGGACCCTACTGCGGCTACCCGCTGGACGAGGACCTGCCCGAGGGCAAGTGGGGCAGTTGCGGCCGCCCGTTCGACGGCATTGATCTGCGCATCGCAGACCCGGACAATGGCGCGGTCCTCGACGCCGGGCAGACAGGCAATATCCAGATCGGCGGCCGCAACATCCTGCGCGCCATCTGCGGCCGGGAGAGGGAGGACGTCTTCACCGTCGACGGCTGGTACGACACCGGGGACAGGGGTTACGTCGATGCCGACGGCTTCCTCTACTACGCCGGGCGCGCCGACGACATGGTCAAGATCAAGGGCGCTTCCGTGTACCCGTCCGAAGTGGAGGCGGCGCTCGCCGGACTGCCCGGCCTGGCGCAGGTGCATGTCACGAGGATCAGCCTGGCAGGCGTGCCGGCACTCGGCGCCGCCGTGGTGCCGCAGGGTTCCTCCGGTATCGACGAGCGCCACCTGGATGAGGAAGCCAGGCGCCTGCTCAGCGCGTTCAAGGTGCCCGCCCGCTGGCGGGTGCTGGACAACGCGGACCAGGTACCCCGCACCCCGGGGGGCAAGATCGACAGGGCGGCGCTCGCGGCGCTGCTGCAGTCCGGCCCGCAGTGAGATCGGACAGTGAATGAATTACCGTGGGCCTGTCCCGTACAGGCCGACCCAACCAGCAACAAAGCACTACGAGGAGTAATGCAACATGCAAGTAGAAGGCCATAATGCAATTTTTGTCGGCGGTGCGTCCGGCATGGCGCTCGCGACCGCCGAGGCGTTCGCGGAGAAGGGCGGCAAGGTCGCGATTCTCGACCTGCCGAAGTCGGACGGCGCGGCCGTTGCCGAACGCCTGGGCGGCACGTTCTTCCCGGTGGATGTCACCGATTTCGAGGGCACCGAGGCGGTATTGAAGGCTGCCATCGAGGCACTCGGCTCGGTGCACTTCCTGTGCAACACCGCGGGCGGCGGTATCCAGCAGCGCACCATCGGCAAGGACGGGCCACACCCGCTCGACGGCTTCCAGAAAGTGATCGACCTCAACCTGATCGCCACCTTCAACATCTCCCGCCTCGTCGCGTTCGAGATGGCGAAGAATGAACCCAACGAGGACGGCGAGCGCGGGGTGATCATCAATACCGCGTCCATCGCGGCGTTCGAGGGCCAGATCGGCCAGGTGGCTTACTCAGCGGCCAAGGGCGGCATTGCGGCCATGTCGCTGACCATGGCGCGCGACCTCGGCGGGGTGGGTATCCGCGTGATGGCGATCGCGCCGAGCCTGTTTTCCACCGGCCTGACGAAGGGTGCGACGGATGAAATGGTCGCGCCGCTGTTGAAAGACGCCGCGTTCCCCAAGCGCATGGGTCGCCCGTATGAATACGCACGCATGGCGATCGCCATCTACGAGACGGCCATGATGAACGGCGGCACGCTGCGCATCGACGCCGGCCAGCGCTTCGCCCCGCGCTAGTCGCCTGCGCGGCCAATCCACCCGCGGCGTTGCGCTCAGTTGTAGTTGTACTCCAGCGTGACGCCGTAGGTGCGCGGGTCGCCGTAAGTGGCGATCTCGCCCACACCCAGGTTTTCGAACGCCTCCAGGCGCACGTTGCTGAGGTAGTACTCCTCGTCCGTCAGGTTGTTGCCCCAGGCGCTCACGCGCAGGGTGCCGGCGTCGTCGCCGAGCCGGATGTCCCACAGGCCGAGCGTGGCGTTGACCAGCGTGCGGTCGTCCTGGACGCCCGTGGGAATAACCACGCCGCTGTTGGTCTCGTCCTGGTACTGCACGTTGATGTTGGCGTTCAGCGTGGCGAAGGACAGCGGCAGCGTGTAGTCGAGCGACGCCGTGGCGCTGTGCTCCGGCGCCTGCGCCAGGGAATCGGTCAGGACCTCTTCCACGACGATGAAGCCCTGCTCCGCGGCGGCGTTCTCGCGGCGGTAGCTGATGCTCCCGGGGCCGAAGCTCGAGTCGAGGTAGCCGTAGCTGAGGGTGCCGATGAGGTGCTCGGTGACGGCGAACGACACGTCCAGTTCCAGGCCGGTGAGGTCCGCGGTGTCGATGTTGACGAAATCGCGGCCCGCGGGGTTGTGGGAGGACTGCACGCTCTGCTGGTAGTTGTCGAACTCCATGTAGAACAGCGCGCCGTTGACGCGCAGCCGGCCCTCCAGCAGGTCGCCCTTGTAGCCCAGTTCGTAAGACGTGAGTTCCTCCGGCTCGAAGCCCTCCTCGAACGCCGCCTGGATCTGCGAGCGCTGGCTGGTGCCGCCCGCCTTGTACGCGGTCACCACCTTGGCGTAGACGTTGGCGAATTCGTTGAGGTCGTACTCGACGGTGAATGACGGATTGAACTCGTCGAAGTCCTTGTCGTATTCGGCCTCGAACGCCGGCACGCCTGACGGCGCCCCACCGAAGCCGTAGGAAACGCGGCTGTTGAGGCGGGTCGCCTTGCGGTTGTCGTCTGAATAGCGGGCGCCGAGCGTGAAGTGCCAGCGCTCGAGGTCGCGGGGGGTCCAGGTCACCTGGCCGAAGGCGGCGATGGACGTGTTGTCGGTGCTGGTGCGGTCGATGAGTAACTCGTCGGGCACCGTCTCGGAGCCGAAGGTGTCGCCGCCGCCGGCATCCTGCGCCTCGTCCTCGTAGTAGTACAGGCCGGCCACCCAGTCGAGCGTGTCGGTGGTGCCGAGCAACTGGAATTCCTGCGAGAACTGTTCAAATTTGGTGGTGGACAGCGCATTGGTCACACTGAACATGTCGGCGCCGAGCACCAGCGCGGTGGTGGGCGACTGGGATGTCTGGTAGAAGTTGTCGAGGTCCCGGTAGCCGGTGACGGAGCGGAAGCTGAGCGTGTCGTTGATCTCCCAGGACAGGTCCAGGGTGTGTGCGTTGATCTCGCTGTCGCCGCGCAGTTGCTCGTCGAAGGAGGTCGCCTTGTCCAGCCGGTCTGTCGTGGCTTCGACGGGGTTGCCGTTCGCGTCCGTATTGGGGTTGGCGAACTGCAGCAGGAACGCCTGCGGTGCATCCTTGCTGTACACCACGATCTGCGACAGTCGCGAGCTGTCCTCGAGCGTCGAGCGGTCGTACTTGTAGTCGAGGGTGAGGTTGTCGGCGGCACTCCAGTGGAAGTCGGCGGTGATGTTGTCCCGCTCCTCGATACCGAAGTCCACGCCGTTGCCGATGTTCTCCACCCAGCCCTCGCGTTCGGAGTAGGAGTAGCCGAGCTTGACCGCGGTGCTTTCGCCGAGGGGCACGTTGACGATCGAGCGCGCGCGGAACTGGTCGAGGTTACCGGCCGTCAGGCGCTGGCTGAAGTACAGGTCCGACGGGTCGGCCTTGTTGGTGACCAGGTTGATGGCGCCGCCGGTCGCGTTCCTGCCGTAGAGCGTGCCCTGCGGGCCGCGCAGCACCTCGATGCGCGCGATGTCCGCGGACTCGAACGCGGTGCCGAGCGACGAGCCGATGTACACGCCGTCCATGTACAGCGCGACGGACGGGTCCTGCGTCACCTGCACGTCGTTCTGGCCCACGCCGCGTATGTAGAGCTGGATGGTCGTGCCGCCGCCGCTGGGAAACTCCTTGATGTAGACGTTGGGTACCTTGGTGGCCAGGCCCTTGATGTCCTTCACGCCCATCTTCTCCAGGCTGTCTTCCGTAAACGCCGCGATGGAGATGGGGACTTTCTGGATCGACTCCTCGCGCTTCTCGGCGGTGACGAACACTTCTTCGAGCACCGGCGCGGCGGTGGCGGGAAGGGCGACCAGGGACGCGGCGCCCCATACCAGGTAATGCGCGGGGACGTTTCTCATCGTTATTCTCTCCGGCGGCTGACGGGCAGGCACCCGTGATTATCATCTAAACAATTGAAGCACACCAGCACAAATAGTTAACTATTTGAAACGGGTTTCAAGGGTCGGTCGCGGCCGGCGCCGGGCTCAGCGACCGGTGAAGCGTGGCGGGCGCTTCTCGGCGAACGCGAGCAGCGCCTCGCGGGTGTCCTGGGTCGCCAGGCACAGCGACTGCATCTCCGCCTCGATTGCCAGGGCGTCCGCCAGGCTCGCGCCCTGCGACAGCCGCGCCAGCCGCTTGGTCAGGGACAGGGCCATGGGTGCGCGGCCCGCGAGCTCCGCGGCCCATTGCACTGCGCCGTCAACCAGCGCATCCGGCGCCACCACGCGGTTCGCGATACCGGAGCCCAGGCACTGCGGCGCGGCGACCTTCACGCCGTCGCACAGCAGTTCGAAGGTCCGGGCGTAGCCGATGCGGCGCAGCAGCATCCACGTGGCGCCGCCGTCCGGCACCAGGCCGATGTTGATGAAGTTGGACAGCAGGTAGGCGTCCTCGGCCATCACGAGCAGGTCGCAGGCCAGTGCCAGCGACATGCCGAAGCCCGCCGCGCCACCGTTCACTGCCGCGATCACGGGTTTGTCGAGTTTTACGATGGATTCGAGCAATGGGTTGAAGTCGTGCATCGTGACCCGCGCGGCGCTGCGCAGCGAGGTGTCGCCGCTTGCGGCGCCGCCCTTGAGGTCGGCGCCCGCGCAGAACCCTTTGCCCGCGCCGGTCAGCACGATCGCGCCGACGTCGGGATCGCGGGCGGCGGACGCCAGTGCCGCGAGCAACGCGCCGCGCAGTTCGTCGTCCAGCGCGTTGCGCGCATCCGGGCGGTTGAGGGTGAGCAGCGCGACCCGCTCGTGGTGTTGTGTGTGCAGCACGTCGCTCATGGGACGTCTCCTTGCG
>JAUIEP010000074.1 GCA_030428835.1 Gammaproteobacteria bacterium
CGCACTGGAAAAAAATCCTGGGCTGTGCCACGAGACAAAGCCAAATCACCTCGAGTTTAAGCGTTTGCCGCAACGAAAAACCCCGGCCATGGGCCGGGGTTGCAAAGTGCCGCGCTGTGTATGAAAGAACTAGCCGCGACCGGCCCGGTTCTTCATCTTGCGCAGGGTCGCGAGCTGGGCGGCGGCCTCCGCGAGCTGGGCGGATGCGCGGCCGTAGTCAAAATCGCCGCTCTGGTTGGCCAGGGCGTGTTCGGCTTCGCGCCGCGCTTCCTCGGCGGCCGCCTCGTCCACGTCATCGGCGCGCAGCGCCGTGTCCGCGAGGATCGAGACGATGCCGGGCTGCACTTCAAGGAAGCCGCCGGACACGTAGTACACCTCTTCCTCGCCGGATTGCGTCACGATGCGCACGGGGCCCGGCACCAGCGATGTCAGCAGCGGTGCGTGGCCATAGCTCACGCCGAGCTCACCGATTTCACCGGTGGCGACCAGCATCTCGACGAGGCCGGAAAAAATCTCCTCCTCGGCGCTGACGATGTCGCAGTGAATGGTCATTGCCATGTTTCGGCCTCTCGCTTACGCCTTACAGTTTCTTGGCTTTCTCTACGGCTTCTTCGATGCTGCCCACCATGTAGAAGGCCTGCTCCGGCAGGTCGTCGTACTCGCCGGCGAGGATGCCCTTGAAGCCCGCGATGGTGTCCTTGAGCGACACGTACTTGCCCGGTGAACCGGTGAAGACTTCCGCCACGTGGAAGGGCTGCGACAGGAAACGCTCGATCTTGCGCGCGCGGTCCACCGTCTGCTTGTCCTCTTCCGACAGTTCGTCCATGCCGAGAATCGCGATGATGTCCTTCAGCTCCTTGTAGCGCTGCAGTACGGACTGCACGCCGCGCGCCGTCTCGTAGTGCTCGTTGCCGATCAACAGCGGGTCGAGCTGGCGCGAGGTGGAGTCCAGCGGATCCACCGCGGGGTAGATACCCTTGGCGGCGATGTCGCGCGACAGTACCACCGTTGCGTCGAGGTGGGCGAAGGTCGTTGCCGGTGACGGGTCGGTAAGGTCGTCCGCCGGTACGTAGACCGCCTGGATGGAGGTAATGGAGCCGACCTTGGTCGAGGTGATGCGTTCCTGCAGTACACCCATCTCTTCCGCCAGCGTCGGCTGGTAGCCCACCGCGGAGGGCATACGGCCGAGCAGTGCCGACACCTCGGTACCCGCCAGCGTGTAACGGTAGATGTTGTCGACGAACAGCAGGACGTCGCGGCCCTCGTCGCGGAACTTCTCGGCCATGGTCAGGCCGGTCAGCGCCACGCGCAGGCGGTTGCCCGGCGGCTCGTTCATCTGGCCGTAGACCATCGCCACCTTCGACTCGGAGAAGGTCTCGACGTTTACAACACCGGACTCCTGCATCTCGAAGTAGAAGTCGTTACCTTCACGGGTACGCTCACCCACACCGGCGAACACGGACAGGCCCGAGTGCTCGGTCGCGATGTTGTTGATGAGCTCCATCATGTTCACGGTCTTGCCCACGCCGGCGCCGCCGAACAGGCCGATCTTGCCGCCCTTGGCGAACGGGCAGACGAGGTCGATCACCTTGATGCCGGTTTCCAGCAGCTCTTCGGCCGCCGCGAGTTCCTCGTAGGTCGGCGCGGGGCGGTGAATCGCTGCGCGCTCTTTCTCGCCGATAGGGCCGCACTCGTCGATGGGGTTGCCCAGCACATCCATGATGCGACCGAGGGTTTCGATGCCCACGGGTACGGAGATCGGCGCGCCGGTGTTCTCGACGGCGAGTCCGCGGGACAGGCCCTCGGAGGAGCCGAGCGCAATAGAGCGCACCACGCCGTCGCCGAGCTGCTGCTGTACTTCCAGGGTCAGGTCTTTCTCGGTGACCTTCAGTGCATCGTAAACCTGCGGCACGTCTTCGCGGGAAAACTCCACGTCGATGACGGCGCCGATGATTTGTACGATTCGTCCGCTGCTCATGTTCGAATCCTCTGGTTCTTTAATTTCAAACTGTCTGGCGCGCCATCGAGAATGCTTTCTGTTCGTCGTTCCCGCGTAAGCGGGGACGACGTGGCTTAAGCTCTCTGCGTAACCCGCCCGATTATCCAATACTTAACTAATCGCCGCGGCGCCGCCGACAATCTCGGACAGCTCCTGCGTAATCGCCGCCTGGCGCGCCTTGTTGTAAATCAGTTGCAGGTCGTCGATCAGTTCACCCGCATTTTCCGTCGCGTTCTTCATCGCCAGCATGCGCGCGGCCTGCTCGCAGGCGCCGTTCTCCACGACTGCCTGGTAGACCTGCGACTCGATGTAGCGCGTCAGCAGGCCTTCCAGCAGTTCCTTTGCATCCGGCTCGTAGATGTAGTCCCAGTGATGCTTCAGGTCGTCGTCTTCGTCCGCTTCCAGCGGCAGCAACTGCTCCACCGTGGGCACCTGCGTCATGGTGTTCACAAACTCGTTGCTCACCAGGAACAGGCGGTCGATGTTGCCGTCTTCATACGCGTCGAGCATGGTCTTCACGCCGCCGATGAGCTGGCTCAGCGACGGTGCTTCACCCAGGTCGCGCACCGCGGCTGTCACGTTGCCGCCGTAGCTGCCGAAGAAAGCGGCCGCCTTGGCGCCGATCAGGCAGAGGTCGATGCCAACGCCCTTCTCGTCCCAGCTTTTCATCGCGCGGACGGTGGCCTTGAACAGGTTGATGTTCAGGCCGCCGCAGAGTCCGCGGTCAGTGGACACGACAACGAAGCCGACGCGCTTGATCTCGCGCTCTTCCATGTAGATGTGGCGATACTCGGGCTCGGAGTTGGCCAGGTGGCCGACCACGGCGCGCATCCGGCGGGCATAAGGCTTGCCGAGCTGCATGCGGTCCTGCGCCTTGCGCATCTTGCTCGCCGCGACCATCTCCATCGCACTGGTGATCTTCTGCGTGCTGCGGATGCTCGAGATCTTGGTGCGGATTTCTTTTCCGGCTGCCATTTAAGGGCTCCCGCTTACCAGGTCTGCGTCGACTTGAACTTCTCGATGGCGGACTTGAAGGTCGCCTCGATGTCATCCGAGTAGTCGCCGCTGCCGACGATCGACGACATCAGGTCGCCGTGCTCCGCGTGCATGTAGGACATCAGCGCGCTCTCGAAGTCGCCCACCTTGCTGACGTCCACGTCGTCCAGGTGGCCCTCGTTCGCGGCGTAGAGCATGAGGCCCATCTCCGCGATCGACTGCGGCGAATACTGCTTCTGCTTCATCAGTTCGGTCACGCGCTCACCGTGGTCGAGCTGCGCCTTGGTCGCGTCGTCGAGGTCGGAGGCGAACTGCGAGAACGCCGCCAGCTCGCGGTACTGCGCGAGCGCGGTACGGATACCGCCGGACAGCTTCTTCATGATCTTGGTCTGGGCCGCACCGCCCACCCGCGATACCGAGATACCCGCGTCCATGGCGGGGCGGATACCGGCGTTGAACATCCCGGACTCCAGGAAGATCTGGCCGTCGGTAATGGAGATCACGTTGGTCGGTACGAACGCGGATACGTCGCCGGCCTGCGTCTCGATGATCGGCAGCGCGGTGAGTGAACCGGTCTGGCCCTTCACGGCACCATTGGTGAACTTCTCGACGTAGTCGGCGTTGACCCGCGCGGCGCGCTCGAGCAGGCGCGAGTGCAGGTAGAACACGTCACCGGGATACGCTTCACGGCCCGGCGGGCGACGCAGCAGCAGGGAGATCTGGCGATACGCCCAGGCCTGCTTGGTCAGGTCGTCGTAAATGATCAGGGCGTCTTCACCGCGGTCGCGGTAGTACTCGCCCATGGTGCAGCCGGCAAACGGCGCCAGGAACTGCATGGCGGCGGGGTCGGAGGCGGTGGCCGCCACAACGATGGTGTGTTCCATCGCGCCGTGCTCTTCCAGCTTGCGCACCACGGCGGCAACGGAAGACGCCTTCTGGCCGACGGCCACGTACACACACTTAATGCCGGTACCTTTCTGGTTGATGATGGCGTCGACCGCGATGGCGGTCTTGCCGATCTGGCGGTCGCCGATGATCAGCTCGCGCTGGCCGCGGCCGATGGGCACCATGGAGTCGATGGCCTTGAGGCCGATCTGCACGGGCTGGTCTACCGACTGGCGGGCGATTACGCCCGGTGCCACTTTTTCCAGGGCGTCGGTGCCGCTGGCGTTGACGGGACCCTTGCCGTCGATCGGGTTGCCGAGCGCGTCCACCACGCGGCCCTGCAGCTCGGGGCCGACGGGCACTTCGAGGATGCGGCCGGTGCAACGGCAGCTCTGGCCTTCCGCCAGGCTCTTGTAGTCGCCCAGGATAACCGCGCCTACCGAGTCGCGCTCGAGGTTGAGCGCCATACCGTAGATGCCGCCCTCGAACTCGATCATCTCACCGTACATCACGTCGGCAAGGCCGTGGATGCGGATGATGCCGTCCGTCACCGATACCACGGTGCCTTCATTGCGAGCTTCCGAGCTCACATCGAGCTGGTCGATGCGCTGCTTGATAATCTCGCTGATTTCAGATGGATTCAGTTGCTGCATGCTCTGTTCCTCTATTCCCGCGTTAGGAATTCATTGCCTCGGCAAGCTTGTTCAGCCTGCCGCGCACGGACCCGTCGATCACCATGTCGCCGGCCCTGATTAAAACGCCGCCCAAAAGGCTTTTGTCCGTTGCTGTGCTGACTTTGACATCGCGCTCCAGTTTGCCGCGCAGTACTTCAGCCAGCCGGCCGGTGGTGGCCTCGTCGAGGTCGAAGGCGGAGATGACTTCCACATCGACCGACTTTTCCAGGTTCGCCTTGAACAGCGCGAACTGCTGGTGAATCTCGGGCAACAGCGCAATGCGCTTGTTGGCGGCGAGAATGCGCACGAAGTTTTTCACTTCCGTGCTCGTGTCATCGCCACAGATATCGTTCAGCGCCTGCGCCTGCTTGTCGCCGGTGAGCGCGGGGTTGTCCAGCAGCGCGCTGACCCGCTCCTGGCCCGCCACCGCGGCGGCGGTCGCCAGCTGTTCGGCCCACTGGTCCAGGGTGCCTTTGTCCTTCGCGTATTCGAAGGCGGCCCTGGCGTAAGGTCGCGCGAGTGTGCTCAGTTCAGCCATCGCCGTCCCGCCTCAAAGCTCGGAAGCCAGCTTGTCGACCAGCTCCTTGTGCGCATTGTGGTCGATCGCCGCGCCCAGCACCTTCTCGGCGCCTGCCAGTGACAGTGCCGCAACCTGCCCGCGCAATTGCTCGCGCGCGCGGTTGGCTTCCTGTTCGATTTCCGCCTGGGCGGAGGCCTTCACGCGCGCGGCTTCGGCCACGGCGGCGTCCTTCGCCTCCTCGACAATCTGGTTGGCGCGTTTCTTGGCATCATCCACGATGCCCGCCGCGCTTTCCTTGGCTTCCTTCAGGCGTTCCACGGCCTCGTGCTTGGCCAGCTCGAGATCGTGGCTTGCACGATCGGCGGCGGCCAGGCCGTCGGCTATCTTCTTCTCGCGTTCTGCCATGGCGGCCAGGATCGGCGGCCACACATACTTCATGCAGAACAGGACGAAGCAGACAAAGGCGACCATTTGCCCTATTAGCGTAAGATTCAGATTCACGCTTCGTTCCTCACAGTTTTACCGGGGCGCAGAGTGGCGCCCCTGTTCCGTGCCAGTGCTCGTTTAGCCGGCGGCTACAACGAAGATCAGGTACATCGCGATACCGACGCCGATAATGGGGATAGCGTCAACAAGGCCGGCACCCAGAAAGAAGGTTACCTGCAGCTTGGGAGCGAGCTCCGGCTGGCGGGCAGAGCCCTCGATGAGCTTACCGCCCAGCAGGCCTACACCGATGGCGGCACCCAGACCACCCAGACCCATCATGATGGCGGCAGCAACGTAGATCAGTTCCATGATTTTCTCCTAGAGTTAAAGAACCGAGGTTCGATTAATGGTCTTCATGGGCCATGCTGAGATACACGATCGTCAGCACCATGAAAATAAAAGCTTGAAGCACGATGATCAGGATATGCAGGATGGCCCACGCCATCTGCGAGATGCCGGCCCCGATGAGCCAGACACCGCCCGCGCTGAACAGCGCGGCGATCAGGATAAATATCATTTCGCCCGCGTACATGTTGCCGAACAGCCGCATGCCGAGGGAGAAGGGCTTGGCCAGCAGGCCGACCACTTCCATGAACAGGTTTACGGGGATGAAGGCCCAGTGGTTGAACGGGTTGAGCGTCAGCTCTTTCACGAAGCCGAAACCCTTGACCTTGATCGAGTAGTACAGCATCAGGATAAAGATGCCGATGGCCATGCCCATGGTGATGTTGGGGTCGGTGGAGGGCACGATCTTCTGGTAGGGCACACCGAGCATGAGCAGCAGTTCGGGAAAGAGGTCGACCGGGATGAGGTCCATCAGATTCATCAGGAAGACCCAGACGAAGACCGTCAGGGCCAGCGGCGCGACCAGCTTGTTATGGCCGTGGAAGGTGTCTTTCACCGTGTTGTCGACAAATTCGACGATCATCTCCAGCGCGTTCACGATGCCGCTCGGCACGCCGGTTTCCGCTTTCTTCGCGACGTGGCGGAACAACAGGCAGAAGATAATGCCGAGGCCGATGGACCAGGCCATGGAGTCGAGGTGGATGGCGGTGAAGCCCATCGCGGAGGCCTCTGCGCCGCCGTGGGCGATCGTCCAGAGGCCGCCCTCGGGAACGTGAACGACGCTGCCGTCGTCGAGATGGCGCTCAAAGCCTGCAGGGAGTTTGCCGAAGGTCAGGTTGGTCAGGTGGTGGATGATATAACCGGAAACGGTCAGTTCTTCGCCTGCAGCAGCCATTTACGTGAACTCTTGCGCTTGTCTCAACTGGCGCGCTGTCGCCGCAGCAACAGCGCGCTTCCAATAATCTGTATTGCCAGCATCGCGAGGTAACCGGTGAATACCGCCGGTCCGTCTATCGGCCGTAACATCGCGAAGACGACCGCGAAGCCCGCCACACTGAGCAAAAACTTGCCAATCTCGCCCGCGTATCCGCTGCGGGCAATAGCCCGTGCAGCACCCGCGCCGCGCATCCGGAAGGCCTGAAATGCAAACCATGCCTGGGGCACGATGGCGATCAGTCCGCCGGCCGCTACGGAATAGGCAAATACCCTGTCGTAGGCAGCGAGGAGGAGGCACATCACTACAAGAACGGCCAATTGGGCCAGCGTGATGCGATGGACGGGAGGGCGGGCTATTTCAGCGCCGGCCATGGGCGCCTCGCCTTACTCCCCTCGCCATGAGCCACACGGGTTTCATCCTCGCTTCGAGCGCGCGCATTATATGGAATGTATGGGGTCTGTTCAAGGAAACGGCAACCGGGGAATTCGGCAAGATATAGGCGCAGTTCAGTGTGTTTTTGGAGGCGTTCGCCGCGCGTTCCGCTTTCCTGCCCATGCCGTTCCCGTATATAGTGGTGCCGGGCGCCGCGGCTACCATATGCGGTGGTTTTGCGATATCCGTAAGGCCTCTTTCGGCTGCCCTGAAGCCGCACGCACGCTTGTCGGGAAATCGACCATAACAACTGGCATCCCCGGGCCCCGGACAGGCCCGGGGGCACGTATTCAGGAAGCGCCGTTCTATGAGCTTTATCGACACCATCACCTCCGGGGATTACATGCCCCACGGGCATTGTTTTCTCTGGCGCGAGGACCTGCTGCTGATGCACGTGGGCGGCGACCTGGCCACCGCCGCCGCGTACTTCGCGATTCCTGCCGCCCTCGTGAAACTGGTGCGGCAGCGGACCGACCTGGCGTTCAACTGGATCTTCCTGATGTTCGCGCTGTTCATCTTCCTGTGCGGTGTGACCCACGTGATCGACTCGATCAACATCTGGCACGGCTACTACCACATCGAGGGCGTCGCAAAGGTCGCGACCGCCATCGTCTCCCTGGTGACCGCGGTCATGGCCTGGCGCCTGCTGCCCACCGCGCTGGCGATACCGAGTCACCAGGACCTGCTGGCCAAGAACCAGCAGCTGCGCGCCATGCAGCAGGAACTCGAGGCCGCCAACCGGGAGCTGGAGAGCAAGGTCGCGGCGCGTACCGAAGAGTTGCGTCTACTGGCGTCGCGAGACGACCTCACCGGCCTCAGCAATCGCCGCGAACTGATCGCCGTCCTCGACCGGGAACTGGCCAGGGCCAAGCGGTATGGGCACGCGCTCACAGTGGCGATGGTCGATGTCGACGACTTCAAGCTGCTGAACGACCGGCTCGGCCACCAGGCCGGGGACCAGGTGCTGCAAGCTATCGCGCGGACATTCGAGGCGGGGTGCCGCACCAGCGACATCGTGGGGCGGTACGGGGGCGAGGAGTTTCTCGTGGTGATGCCGGAAACCGGCAGCGAGGCCGCCGCACTGCTTGCAAACCGGCTGCTGGACTCGCTGCGCCAGCAGGCTATCGCCGTCAACGGGGATCGTATCGCCACGACCTGCAGCATCGGTATCGCCTCCGCGCGGCAGGGGGAGCTGGTCGAAGACCTTGTGGACCGCGCCGACAAGGCGATGTACGCGGCCAAGGACGCCGGTAAGGACAGGACTGTCGTCGCGGACTGACGCCGCCGGCGCGGCGCCGCTACTTGATGTGCCCGAGGATCCCGTCGAGTTCGTCGAGGGAGTTGTAGGCGAGCACCAGCTTGCCCTTGCCCTTCGCCGAGTGCTGTATCTGTACTTTCGTGCCGAGGCGCTGGGCGAGGTCGTCCTGCAGTGCGCGAATGTTGGGGTCCAGGGATTTTTTCGGCTTCGTTTTTGCCGTGGTCGAAAGCAGGTGGCGCACATAGGCCTCGGTCTGGCGCACGGAGAGACCCCTGCCCACGACGTGCCTGGCCGCTGCGGCCTGGTCGGCCGAGGCGAGTCCCAGCAGGGCCTTGGCGTGGCCGGCTTCCAGGTCGCCGTGCTCCACCATGCGCCGCACCTCGTCGGGCAGGCTCATCAGGCGCAGCAGGTT
Source organism: Gammaproteobacteria bacterium (assembly GCA_030428835.1). Lineage (GTDB taxonomy): Bacteria > Pseudomonadota > Gammaproteobacteria > Pseudomonadales > Halieaceae > Marimicrobium. Next base: position 8,945 of record JAUIEP010000074.1, read on the forward strand.
GGCCACCGTGGAACGCGACTTGCCGACGGCCTCCGCCACCTCCTGCTGGCTGAGTTCGAACTCGAGCTGCAGGCGCTGCAGGGACATGGCCTCCTCGATGGCGTTGAGGTCCTCGCGCTGGATGTTCTCGATGAGCGCCATGGCGATGGCGGCCTCGTCCGGAACATCGCGCACCACCGCGGGAATGTCCGCGAGACCCGCCAGCTGCGCCGCGCGCCAGCGGCGCTCGCCCGCGATGATCTCGTAGCGGGCGCCCTCGATGGGGCGCACCACGATGGGCTGCATCACTCCCTGGGCGGTAATGCTGTCGGCCAGCTCCTGCAGGGCGTCGGGGTCGATGTCGCGGCGCGGCTGGTATTTGCCGCGCTGGATGAGGTCCACCGGCAGCTCTTTCAGCATGCCGCCTGCATCGGGCGCCGCGTCGCTGCCCGCCGGGGCACCCGCGCTGGCGCCCAGCAGTGCGTCGAGGCCGCGGCCGAGGGTGCGTTTCTTGGCGGACATTGGCGTTCTCCTGTCAGGCGCTCGGCATGCCGGCGGACGGCGTCCCGGCGGCGAGGCGTTTCTCCTCGCGGCGCACGATTTCCCCGGCCAGTGCCATGTAGGCCTTGGAGCCGCGGGAATAGCGATCATAGTACATGGCGGGCACACCGTGGCTCGGCGCTTCCGCCAGGCGGATATTGCGCGGCACCACGGTGCGGTACACCTTGTCGGCGAAATGCTGGTGCAGCTGCGCGGACACCTCGTTGGTCAGGCTGTTGCGCGGGTCGTACATGGTGCGCAGGATGCCCTCGATCGCGAGTTTCGAATTGCTGGTCTGCGCCACGCCCTCGATCGTCTGGATGAGCGCGGTCAGGCCCTCCAGCGCGAAATACTCACACTGCATGGCGATGATCACGCTGTCCGCGGCCACCAGGCCGTTCAGCGTGAGCAGGTTCAATGAGGGCGGGCAGTCGATGAGGATGTAGTCGTAATCGCCGGCGACCTCGTTGAGGGCCACGCGCAGGCGGCGCTCGCGCTGTTCCATCTCCAGCAGCTCGACTTCCGCCGCGGTGAGATCGCCGTTCGCCGGCAGCACGTCGAAGCGGCCTTCCTCCGCACGCTGTTTCACCAGCCGCACGGGTGCGTGGTGCACGAGGACATCGTAAATGCTCTTCTGCACGCCGTACTTGTCGACGCCGGAACCCATCGTGGCGTTGCCCTGGGGGTCGAGATCCACCAGCAGCACGCGCTTGTTCATCGCCGCGAGGCTCGCGGCAAGGTTGACGCAGCTGGTCGTCTTGCCGACACCACCTTTCTGGTTGGCGATGGCGTAAATCCTGGTCAACTCAGTAATTCCCAATGGCCCGTTGTGCTGTCCGTGCGCTATGCCAGCGCGAGTTCCACCAGGTGCCGCGCGTCCGGCAGTCCCGGCACGTGCAGCTCGTGCACGGCGCACACGGTGCAGGTGTCCGCGACCTGTGCCAGCTCGTCCTTCGGGTACACGCCCTTCATCGCGAGGAACCGTCCGCCCGGCGCCAACAGGTGACGGCAGTGCCCGACCATGTCCGCGAGCGAGGCGAACGCCCGGCTCAACACGGCGTCGAATGGCGGCGCGGTGAAGGATTCCGCCCGTGCGTGGTGGACGGTCATATTAGCCAAGCCCAGTGATGTTTTCACCTGAAAAAGGAAGCGCGTCTTCTTGCCGTTCGCGTCCACCAGGTGAAACTCCCGCTCGGGAAACAGGACCGCCAGGGGCACTCCCGGCAGGCCGCCCCCGGTGCCGACGTCGATACAGCGCTCACCGTTTACATGGGGCGCGATGGCGAGGCTGTCGAGCAGGTGCTTGGTCACCATCTGCGCGGGATCGCGCACGGCCGTGAGGTTGTACGTCCTGTTCCAGCGCGCCAGCAGTTCCAGGTAATCCAGGAGTTTGCGCTGTTGCTCGCCGTTCAGATCGAGGCCGAGCGCCGCCCAGCCCTCGGCGAGTTGGACAGCCAGGTCCAAATCAGGCGGATGCGCGCGTGGGCGCCGCCAGGTCCGCCCGCGCCAGCGCACCGCGCTTCTTCAGGTGGATCAGCAGCAGCGCAACGGCCGCGGGGGTCACGCCGGGAATGCGTCCGGCGCGCGCCAGGGTGTCCGGGCGCGCCGCCGTGAGCTTCTGGCGGACCTCATTCGACAGTCCGTCGACGGCGGCGTAATCGAGGTCCGCTGGCAGCGGCGTGTTCTCGTTGCGCTTCAGGGTTTCGATCTCTTCCCGCTGGCGCTCGATGTAACCGGCGTACTTGGCCTGGATGGCGACCTGCTCGGCGGCCTGTGCATCCGCGCTGCCGCCGCCGGTCGCCGCGGCCAGCCCGGCGTAGTCGAGCTCGGGGCGCTTGAGCAGCTCCGCGAGCGAGTATTCGCGCGTGATGGGGCTCTTCAGGCTGGGCGCCAGCGCCGCGGCCGCCGGCGTGTCCGGGTGCACGAACGTGGTGGCCAGGCGCCGGGTCTCGCGCTCGATCTCCTCGCGTTTCGCCGCGAAGCGCGCCCAGCGCTCGTCGCCGACGAGGCCGAGGTTGCGACCCGTCTCGGTGAGGCGCAGGTCCGCGTTGTCCTCGCGCAGCAGCAGGCGATACTCCGCGCGGGAGGTGAACATGCGGTACGGCTCCAGCGTGCCCATCGTGATCAGGTCGTCCACCAGCACGCCGATATACGCCTCGTCGCGACGCGGACACCAGGGCGCCTCGCCGCGCACGGCCAGCGCCGCGTTCAAGCCGGCGAGCAAACCCTGGGCGGCGGCCTCCTCGTAACCGGTGGTGCCGTTGATCTGGCCAGCGAAATACAGGCCCGGCAGCGCTTTCGTCTCCAGCGAGTAGTTGAGGTCGCGCGGGTCGAAGAAGTCGTACTCGATGGCGTAACCCGGCCGCGTGATGTGCGCGTTCTCGAAACCCTTGATGGAGTGCACGAGGTCCACCTGCACGTCGAAGGGCAGGCTGGTGGAGATGCCGTTGGGGTACAGCTCGCTGGTGGTCAGGCCCTCGGGCTCGATGAACACCTGGTGCGAGTCCTTGTCGGCGAAGCGGTGCACCTTGTCCTCGACGCTGGGGCAGTAGCGCGGGCCCACGCCCTCGATGACGCCGGAAAACAGCGGCGAGCGGTCGAGGCCCGCGCGGATGATGTCGTGGGTGCGCTCGTTGGTGTAAGTAATCCAGCAGCAGCGCTGTTCAGGGTGTTCGTCGCTGCTGCCCAGGAACGACATGACCGGCTCGGGCGTGTCGCCCCACTGCTCGGCGAGGCCGCTGAAGTCGACGCTGCGCGCGTCGATGCGCGGCGGCGTGCCGGTTTTCAGGCGGTCGACGCGAAAAGGCAGCTCGCGCAGCCGACTGGCGAGCGCGATGGCGGGCGGGTCGCCCGCGCGACCACCGGCGGCGTTGTCCAGCCCGATATGCATCTTGCCGCCGAGGAAGGTGCCGGTGGTAAGCACCACGCGCGGCGCGCGGAATGTCAGTCCCATCTGCGTAACGGCGCCGGCAATGGCGCCGTTCTCGACCAGCAGGTCGTCTACCGGCTGCTGGAAAATCGACAGGTTGGGCTGGTTCTCGAGCATCGTGCGAATCGCGTTGCGATACAGCACGCGGTCAGCCTGGGCGCGCGTGGCGCGCACCGCGGGGCCCTTGCGCCGGTTGAGCACGCGGAACTGGATGCCCGCGCGGTCCGTGGCGCGACCCATGGCGCCGCCCAGGGCGTCCACTTCCTTCACCAGGTGACTCTTGCCGATGCCGCCGATGGCGGGGTTGCAGGACATCTGGCCCAGCGTGTCGACGCTGTGGGTCAACAGCAGCGTGCGGCAACCCATGCGCGCGGCAGCCAGGCACGCCTCGGTCCCGGCATGGCCGCCGCCGACTACGATGACATCAAATTGCTGCTGGTATTCCACGCTCTCACCCGGGCGACCCTGCGCCGCCACGCTGCTGCATTCCGGTCCCGCTGCCCGCGGGGGCGGCGATTATACGCAGCCGGCGGCCGCTGTTCAAAAAATACGCTGCAGTGAGTCTGGTGGCGATTCACGCCGCGGGCAAGCGCGCGTCACACCAATTAAGTACATCCCCGATCACGGCTTCGCGCTCGGGTTCGTTGAAGATCTCGTGGAAGAGATCCGGGTAGATCTGTAACTGCTTGTCCGCCGATGCCGCGCGCCCGGCCAGCAACGTCGAACCCTCCGGCGAGGTGAGCCTGTCCGCGGCGCCGTGCAGTACCAGGAGGGGCAGGGTGATCTCGCCCGCGCGGGCCTTGAGCGCATCCATGGCAGTGAACAGTTCACGCAGCATGCGCGCGCCCATTGCGCCGTGGAAATTCAGGGGATCCTCGACGTAACGACGCACCACCGCGGGGTCGCGACACACGCCCTGCGCGTCCACTTTGTGCACGCCCAGCCGCGGGGCGATGCGCGCCAGCAGGTTGATGAGCGCGCCCAGGAGCGGGCCCGGCGCGTCGTCGGTAATCACCAGCGAGGCGCTCAGCACCGCCCCGGCCAGGCCCGCCTGGTGGTCAAGGAGATAGTTGCCGGCCACCAGCCCGCCCATGCTGTGGCCCACAAGGAACTGCGGCAGGCCCGGGAAGCGGGCCGTGAGCAGTTCGCGCCACTGGTGCAGGTCGTGCAGGTAGTCGGAGAAATCCACGAGGTCCCCGGGAATGCCGCCGGAACGGCCGTGGCCCACATGGTCGAGCGCCGCGACAATATAGCCGCGGGACGCGGCCAGCGCCGCGAAACCGGCATAGCGCGCACCGTGCTCTCCCGCGCCGTGCGCCACCAGCAGGATGCCGCGGGGGGCAACCTCCGGCTCCCAGTACTGGTGGTAGATCGCGGTGTCCCGCTCGCCGGTGAAACGGCCTTCCGTATGTTGCACCTGCCGTGCTACGCGCGCGCCGCGTCAGGCGGCCTGCGCGGCCTCCGCCGGCTGCTCGAGCCCGGCGATAAACGCACCGATCTGTTCCCAGGCCTCCCGCGCCTCCGTGAGATCGGGATAGAACATCTGCCAGACGTGCGGTACATGGTTCCAGGTCTGCAGCCGCACCGGTGAGCCGGCCGCGACAGCCTTGTTCACATAGCGCCGTGCGTCGTCGAACAGGATCTCCGACTCGCTGGCATGCAGCAGCGTCGGCGGCAACCCCGCCAGGTCGCCGAACACGGGCGAGATCACGGGTTCCGAGGGGCTGGTGCGGTTTTGCAGGAGCCCGAGCCACAACAGGATGAAGCGGGGCACGCGTTTGAAGGCGGAAAACATCGGGCCGAGCATGGCGTCTGTCTCTATGTTGCGCTTCACGTTCGGCCCGGAGAAGGTCGCGTCGGTCAGGGGCGACAGGGCGACCACCGCATCCGGGGAACGCAGCGGTTCATCCCGCAGCCAGGCGGACAGCGACAGGGCCAGGTTGCCGCCGGCCGAGTCGCCGCCGATAAACAGGCGCCCGGCGGCGCCCGGGCCCTCGGGGCCGTTCTGCAGGAGCCAGCGATACGCCGCGCGGCAGTCCTCGATACCCGCCATACGGCTGTTTTCGGGCATGAGGCGGTAATCGATGGACAGGACCGCGGCGTCGGCAACGGCCGAGAAGCGGGCGGTGATATTGCGGTGACTCCGGGGGCTGCCCATCATGAATGCGCCGCCGTGGATATACAGGACCCGGCGCGAAGTCGTCACGCCCGGGGCCAATACCCACTCGGCGGGCACTGTGCCGGCCATCACCGGGCGGATGTCGGCGTCGATGTGCTGCGACTCCGAGATACTGTCCATGTAGTCGCGCATGAGCCGCAGGCGCTCCTTGCGCGAGGCGCGCTGTATCGGGCCCATGCCCACCTTGAAGGACGCTTCCACCGCGTCGTGCTCGGCATTGCGGCCCTGGCCGCGGTCAAAATTCTCGCCCACCGGGCCGTCGAACGGCGAGAGATCCTCGCCACGCAGGTAAAACCAGGTGATCACCACCATCGCGATCAGTATCAGCCAGAGCACCGTCATCCTCCTCCTGTGCGCCGCCGGGGACGCCATTTAGCAGCAGAAGCACCCGCACGGCAAGTTCCGGCAGGAATAACCGCGTGGAATAGTCTTTCAGCCCGGGCCTCTTTATCTGTCATCACTAGTCCGGTAGCATGCGGAACCGCTCGAAATAAGAAGATAGTGGAGTTCCTCTATGTCTGAGTTTTTTGCCTATCCGCCGTTGCTGGGCATCGTTGGCCTTGTAATTGCGTTTTTCATCTACCACGTCATGAGCCGCGCGCCCGCCGGCGACGGCGACGTCAAGAAAATCGGTGACCAGATCCACCTCGGCGCCATGGTGTTCATGAAGCGCGAGTACACCATGCTCGCCATGTTCGCCGGCGTGCTGCTGGTCGGCATCCTCGTGTCGCCGCTGGGTACCAACACCGCCATCGCCTTCCTGGCCGGCGCCTTGTCATCCGCCACGGCGGGCTACCTGGGGATGTTCGCCGCCACCAAGGCCAACGTGCGCACGGCGGTCGCCGCGCATACGGACGGTCAGGGCAAGGCGCTGTCTATCTCCTTCTACGGTGGCTCGGTCATGGGCATGTGCGTGGCCTCCCTGGGCCTCGTGGGCCTCGGCACCGTCTACTGGTACTTCGGCGGCGACCCCGACACCGCGCACGCCATCCACGGCTTCGGCATGGGCGGCTCGGTTGTGGCGCTGTTCTCACGTGTCGGCGGCGGCATCTACACCAAGAGCGCCGACGTGGGCGCGGACCTCGTGGGTAAGGTCGAGGCCGGTATCCCGGAAGACGACCCCCGCAACCCCGGCGTGATCGCGGACAACGTGGGTGACAACGTCGGCGACATCGCCGGCATGGGTTCCGACATCTTCGAGTCCTACTGCGGCTCAATGATCGCCTGTATCGCCATCGCCTCCACCATGGCGATTTCGACCGAGACACAGAGCGCCCTGATGTTCCTGCCGCTGGCCCTGGCCAGTATCGGCATGGTGGCTTCCGTTTGCGGCATCCTGATCGTGCGCGCACGCTCCAGCGCCGCGCCCGAGGCCGCGCTGCGCACCGGCACGATGCTCGCCCCCGTAATCTTCGTGGCGGCGGCTTATGTCCTGGTCAGCATGATGGGCCTCGACGCGAAAATCTGGTGGGCCGTGGTCTGCGGTGCGGTCGGCGGCGTGCTGATCGGCCTTATCACGGAGTACTACACGGGCTCCTCGCCGGTGGTGAAGATCGCCAAGTCGGGCGAAACCGGGCCGGCTACCGTGATGATCACGGGCCTGGCCGTGGGCATGCAGTCCGTTGTACTGCCTATCCTGTTCCTCGCCGCCATCATCTTCATTTCCACGGAACTCGCCGACCTGTACGGCGTGGGCATCGCGGCGGTGGGCATGCTGGCCACGGTGGGCATCACCATGGCGATCGACGCCTACGGCCCTGTTGCCGACAACGCCGGCGGCATCGCCGAGATGGCCGGCATGGGCAAGGAGACCCGCGCGATCACCGACGGCCTCGACGAGGTGGGCAACACCACCGCGGCGATCGGCAAGGGCTTTGCCATCGGCGCGGCCGCGCTGGCCGCGCTCGCGATCATCGCGGCCTTCGTTGAGACAGTGGAGCACCACCACTCGGGCTTCGCCCTCGAATTGTCCGATCCGACCGTCCTGGTCGGCATGTTCATCGGCGGCACCATCCCGTTCCTGATCGCCTCCATCACCATGACGGCGGTGGGCGACGCGGCCTTCGACATGATCAACGAGATCCGCCGGCAGTTCCGCGAAATCCCCGGCCTGCTGGAAGGCAATGCCGAGCCGGACACCGCCAAGTGCGTGGACATCGCCACGACGGCCGCCCTGCGCCGCATGATCCTGCCCGGCGCCATCGCTGTCGCCGCGCCGATCATCGTGGGCTTTGGCCTCGGCCCCTCCTCCCTCGGCGGCATGCTGGGCGGGGCGCTGCTGGGCTGTGTACTCATGGCGCTCATGATGGCCAACGCCGGCGGCGCCTGGGACAACGCCAAGAAGTACGTGGAAAAGGGTAACCTCGGCGGCAAGGGCTCCGACACCCATGCCGCGGCGGTCGTGGGCGACACCGTGGGCGATCCTTTCAAGGACACCTCCGGCCCGTCCATGAACATCCTGATCAACGTGATGGCTATCGTCAGCCTCGTGATTGCACCGCTGTTGTAAGCCTTACCTCGCGCCCCGGCAGCCGCCGGGGCGCAATTCAAACCACCGTCCCCTTTCTCGCGTGCGCCAATGGCACTTTGACGCGCGTTCGCTACTATTAGCGCTCGCAAGGTTCCCGAGGTAGGCGTGAAGAGGCTCAGCGACCAGGAAAAGCACCGGCTGATCAGCAGCCTGGGCGAACATATCGCCCACACCCACGCGTTGGGTATCACGGTGGAAAAGGTCGAGGGCGAGGCGCTGACGCTCAGGCTGCCCTACGCGGAAAACCTCGTGGGCGACCCCGCGACGGGCGTCCTGCACGGCGGCGTGATCACGGTGCTGCTCGACCAGACCCTCGGCGTAGCCGCGCTCGCCTGCGACAGCCTGGCGCCTTCGATAGCACCGACCCTGGACCTGCGCATCGATCACCTGCGCGTCGCGCCGCCTGGCAAGGACATACTCGCCACGGCAAGCGTCTACCGCACCACGCGGCGGGTCCTGTTCACCCAAGGTATCGCGTATTGGGACTCGCCGGACAACACCATAGCGCGGGCGACGGGCACCTGGCTGCGCCTGGACGAGGTCGACACCACGTGGACCGGCAACATCGAGCGAAAGGAAGCGTAACGTGTCCCTCGCCGATATCATCCGCCACGCCCCGAGCTCCGAAACGCTGTCACTCTGGCTCGAGAAGGTGCCCTACGCCGCCTACCTGGGCATAGAGGCACGGGTTGAGGGAGACGATATCCTGTTTATCCTGCCGCCGGATGACAAGCTGCTGGGCAACCCGGCTATCCGTGCGATTCACGGCGGGGTGATCGGCGCCTTCATGGAGCAGGCCGCCGTGTTCCACCTCATCGCCCGCATGGAAACGCCGGTGCTGCCGAAGATCATCGACTTCTCGCTCGACTACCTGCGCGCCAACTTTGCCAGGCACACCTACGCGCGGTGCCACGTCACCCGCCAGGGTCGCTCGGTGGCCAACGTGCATATCACCGCGTGGCAGGACGACGAACAACAACCGACGGCAACTGCACGCGCGCATTTCCTTATCGACGAAGCGCTCACGTAACCTGTATCGACAACTCCCCTGACTAGGAGGCACCCATGGCCCGCTGGAAACGCAAAGAGATCGAAAAGGCATTCGAGAAATACCAGGCCGCCGCACTGAAAGGCGCGCAGACCAAGGACTGGAGCGACTGGGCGGATTGTTTTACCGAGGACGCCACCTACTTCGAGCACCACTTCGGTCGCTTCTGGGGGCGCCAGCGTATCCTCGACTGGATCACGCAGACGATGACCTCGGGCTTCGCGACCCACATGACCGCTTTCCCTATCAGCTGGTACTCCATCGACGAGGAGCGCGGGTGGATCTTCTGCGAAGTAATGAACCGCATGGAGGACCTGGGCGACGGCAAGATCTACGAGGAACCCAACCTCACCATCCTGCACTACGCCGGCAACGGGCTGTTCAAGTACGAGGAAGACGCCTACAACCCCGTCAACATGGGCACCATGGTCACGGCGTGGATGGACGCGAAGAAAGCGCTGGAGGCGAAAGCGTCCTGATCGATCGCCACGCATGAGCGGCATCAACACGATGCGCAACCTCGTGTTGCGCTTCGACATGCGCAGTGCGCCGGATTGCCCCGACAGCCAGGGCGACCGCTATCGCGCCGCGCTGGAGATGGCCGCCTGGGCCGATGCACAACCCATCGACGTGGTGGGCCTGTCGGAGCACCACCACACCGACGACGGATTTCTCTGCGCGCCGCTCACCCTGGCCGGCATGATGCTGGCGCGCACGTCGCGCGTGCGGGTGAGCGTCAGCGCGCTGCTTGTGCCGCTGCACGACCCCCTGCGCCTGGCGGAAGACATCGCCGTCCTTGACCTCGCCTCCGGCGGACGCTTCTCAGCGACCTGCGGTCTCGGCTACCGCGAGGTCGAGTACGCGCGCTTCAACGTGGACTGGCAGTCCCGCGGCGGGGTGTTCGATGCCAAACTCGCCGTGATGGTGAACGCGTTGTCCGGCGTGGAATTCGAATACAACGGCGGCATGACGCGGCTCTCGCCTGCGCCGGCCTCACCGGTACAGGCATTGCTGCTGGTCGGCGGCAGTTCGAAGGCCGCCGCCCGACGCGCCGCGCGTTTCGGGCTGCTGTTCTCACCGGCTATCGACGACCCGGAACTCGAGGACGCCTACCGGCACGCATGCGAGGAAGCGGGGTTTACCTGGGGCATGATGATCTACCCGCGCGAGCCGGCGACCACGTTCATCAGCGAGGACCCGGAACAAAGCTGGCGCGACATCGGCGCCTACCTGTTGCACGATGCCACCGCCTACGGCGCCTGGCGGCACCCCGACCGTCGCGCCTATGCCGAGTCGTTCGCCTCGACACAAGAGGAACTCATCAAAGAGGGCAAGTACCGCATCGTGACACCGGACCAGGCCGTCGAGATCATCGCGCGGACCGGCTCACTGCACCTGGCGCCGCTGTGCGGCGGCGTGCCCATCGACGAGGGGTGGAAGAGCCTGCGCCTGTTCGAGGAGCGGGTGAAGCCGTTCCTATAACGACCACTTCCCGTCGTGTTCGGTGGCTAAACCCAGACCCTTCAGCTTGTCCAACGCATCAGCAATTTCGAAATCCAGCCGGCAATGCCAGCGCTCCGCCAGCCAGGCCTCTATCTGCGCATCGAGCTCATCGGCGGCCAGAGGAGCCCCCGCCAGCAGCAGGAAGTAATACGCCAGCAAACTCTCCTTGCATTCCGACTCCTCCGCATCGTCAACAATCCGGTGGATCACACCCGCGTTGTTGTCGAGCAACTTGAAGTACAGGTTCTCGGTTAACGCCTGTGTGTATTTCAGCTTGCGATTGCGGAAGTTGGAGAACTGTTTCCAGACATAGCCCGCCAGGGCGACGGCACTGGCGCCCAGGGCTATGAGCGCCGCCTTGTTGATCTCTACAGGTTCGGCACTCAGACCGAGCCAGAAGCCGAGCAGGGAACCCAGTAGCAGCACCGTCGCACCGAGGCGGGTGGTGACCACGATGGTGCCACTGATGACCGCCGGCACGCCGATGATGAGTTTGTCCAGCAGGCGCATGCCAAGGCGGATGTTCGGGAACAGCATCTCAATGTCGGACTCGGGCACGTTCTGGAACAGCTTCAACATGGTACTGCCCGGCGGGCACTGTCCCAGGGCGTTGTCGCTGTCGACATCCTCGCGAAAACGTATGAACAGCACGACGCGGTCGAAGTTGGTGAAGCGGACATTGCGCTTCCACAGGCCGAAAAACTCGCGCAGGACTTCGCTGCGTTTGCTCGCGCCCCGCGTGTACAGCAGTACCTCGTCGAATTCGTCCATATCCACGTGCAGACGGAGCTGGAAGAGAGAGGAACTGCGCAGCGCACGCTGCAACGCGGCGTCGGTGACCCGCTCGTAGTTGCCGCGTTCCAGTACCTGTTCCAGCAACGGTACGATGCTGGCTGTCGCCTCGGGCTTCGCGAAGGTCGGCAGGAGCCGCGTGTCGGAATCCGGGTCGATGAGGGCGTACGCTTCCTTCAACTCATTGCGTAGTGAATGAAATTCTTTCTGATAATGCGTCTCAATAATTTCGCGATCGCGCTCGAAACGCTCCCGCGCCACGAGGTCGAGGCGGTCGTCAGACAGGCACATCCGTGCGATGTCCGCGCGTCGAAAAGGAATGAAGCGAAATAGCGGCAGTTCGGTCTCGTCCGTCATCCAAAGTGCAACCGGCGGCGTAGTGAAGGGGTCTAGACTAACGGCCCCTGCCGACAGCGTAAACGGATTGCGCGTGATGACCCGGCCTGGGATCGGATAAACTATGCGCAATCCCCAACAACGCAGGTTTCACTATGATCTCCAGCGCAATGGAAGAAGCACTGCTCACGCAGCTCAACCAGGAGTTTTATTCCGCTTATCTCTACCTGTCCATGTCAGCCTATTGCAGCCACCTCGAATTCAACGGCGCGGCGGGCTGGCTCAAGCTGCAGTACGAGGAAGAACACACCCACGCCACCAAGATCTACAATTACCTTGTTGAGCAGGGTGTGCAGGTCATCCTGAAGGATCTCGATAAGCCGCCTTCAGACTTCGGCGGTATCCTCGGCGTGTTCACTGCCTCGCTCGAACACGAGCAGCGCATGACCTCGCGCCTGAACGACCTGAGTGACCAGGCACTCAAGGAGAAAGATCACGCCACCTACAACCTGCTGCAATGGTTTGTGAACGAACAGGTCGAGGAGGAGGCATCCCTGGGCGGCATCATCTCCAAGCTCAAGCTGGTCAAGGACGACGGTTACGGTTTGCTCATGATCGATAACGAACTTGGCGCACGCAAACTGGTCGAGACAGCAGCCTGACGCGAGGGCCGTGCATCCTGGGCGGTTGAATTCATTCGCCCCCTCAGGAGAGTTGGCCACGAGAAGGTTCTCAATTGCATACCTCGGCGGCATGTCGATTGCATTCGATCCGGCATCGACCCCCTGACCTCTTAACTAAATAAGTTAATAAATAATATATAGATAGGTATATATAGGATTATTGTTGTAGTTATTATTAGGCTTGCCACCACTTGTGGAAACGGCATAAATACTCTTTATTATCAATTGGTTACAGCGATGATAACCGCGAGTAAAACCCCTTATCTTGTTGCCCGCAACGCGTGGTTTTCCGGTGCAAAAAACGGCCCCTTTTGTGGATGGATGAAGACCGCTGTTTTCGCCTGTGCATGACTCGCCGTTTCACCCTCAGCAAGTCCCCGCGCTTTCCACCTGTTAGGCACAATGCCCGTCGCTGTCCGGATCTGTTCCGGAACATGCGCTGAGTGGGCTGTGCAAAGGCTGTGGGTCTGGCGATAACCTGTTGACCCGCTGGCGACAGGTTGTGGGTGTGCTGTGGACTACTTGCCGATACAGAAGCTGGAGAAGATTTCTCCCAGCAGGTCATCGCTGGTGAATGCACCGGTTATCTCGCCGAGGCGGTTCTGGCACTGGCGCAGGTCCTCGGCCAACAGCTCACCTGCCGCGGCCGCTTCCAGTTGCGCCAGGCCGTTGCGTACCAGCGCTTCCGCGTCAGCGAGGGCGGAGAGGTGACGGCGCCGGGCACTGAAACTGTGTGCCGAGTCCTGGCGGTACCCCATACTTTCTTTCAGGTGTGCTCGCAGCAGCGGCAGGCCGGCCCCGGTTTTCGCCG
>JAUIEP010000075.1 GCA_030428835.1 Gammaproteobacteria bacterium
ACAAGGGCCAGGCTTAAGGACATCAGAGCTTTCATGGGTTTTACCTCCGGTTGTTGCCCATTGCGACTCCCAAGGTACTGTGCCGGCGCTGAACGTCGACTGAACGCGAGGGCGAAACTTGCAGCCCGCCGTTCAGCATTCGTTCAGGCAATTTTTCCTACATTGGGAGCCGCAAGCCAGACAAGGAGGCGAACATGAAACTCTCACTGATCACCAGCGCCATCGCGGCGGCACTGTTGGCCCAGGCCGCGGCCGCGGAGTCCCTGAACTATACCCTCGAGGCACCCGTTGTCTCTGTGGACCCGGTGGTCCGCACCGTGACCGACCGCATCCCCCACCGCACCTGCCGCGACGAAGTCGTGCGCGTTGAGCGCCGCGGGGGCCACCGCTCGCACACGCCGCAGATTCTCGGCGCCGTGATCGGCGGCACCGCGGCGGGCGCGCTCGGCGACAATACCGGCCACCAGGGTGTGCTCGCCGCCGCGGGCGCGCTGCTGGGCGCCTCCATCGGGCGCGACGCGTCGTACCGCCGCAATACACGCGCCGAGTACGTCACCGAGGAGCGCTGTGAGGTGGACTACGAGTTGCGCGACCGGGAGGTCATCACGGGCTATCGCGTCGGCTACCGCTATGACGGTAACATCTACTACACGCGCACCAGCGACCGCCCGGGCGACACCATCCGGTTGCATGTCGCGGTGGAACCTGCAACCCGCAGCTGAACCAGGGGTAACCGATGCGCCGATTCGCCGTACAACTGCTGGGCACCGCAGCACTGCTGTGCCTGTTCACCGCACCGCTCGTCGCGACAGACGCCCAGGCGCAGCGGCGCGCGGTGGCGGAGGAAAAGCAGAGGCAGCTCACCGCCAAGGAGGCGGCGCAGCGGGCCAAGGCGCAGTACGGCGGGCGGGTCCTGAAAGTCGAGCGCAAGGGCAACAACTACCGCGTGCGGCTGCTGCAGGACTCGGGGCGCGTCATCACGGTCACCATACGGGGCTGAACCGTGCGTATGTTGCTGGTGGAAGACGACCCCCGCCTGCGTGTGCAGGTGGCGCGACATTTCACCGAAGCGGGCTGGGTCGTGGAGGAAGCCGCCGACGGCGAGGAGGCGCGCTTCCTCGGCGACGAACACCCCTACGACATCTGCATCGTCGATATCGGCCTGCCCGCCATGTCGGGTATCGAACTGGTGCGGCTGTGGCGTCGTGGGCACCGCGAATTCCCCATCCTCATCCTGACGGCGCGCAGCGACTGGCGCGACAAGGTGGAAGGCCTCGAGGCGGGTGCCGACGACTACGTGACCAAGCCCTTCTACCTGGAGGAGATCGAGGCCCGCGTGCACGCACTGCTGCGGCGCACCGCCGGTCGCGTGCAGAACCGCGTCGACTACGGCCCCCTGCAGATCGACTTCTCGAGCCGCCAGGTCAAGCTCGCCGGCGAGGACGTCGAGCTCACCGCGTACGAGTACAACACCCTGGAATACCTGGTGCACCGCAATGGCCAGGTCGTGTCGAAAGCGGAACTCACGAGCCACCTGTACGACCAGGACTTCGACCGCGACAGCAACGTCATCGAGGTATTCATCGGTCGCCTGCGGCGCAAGCTGGATCCCGGCGGTGAACTCAAGCCGATCGCCACCGTGCGCGGCGCCGGCTACCGCTTCGCGCTGGAGCCGGACGCGTGACGCACTCACTGGCCGGCCGCCTGCTGCTGGCCAGCCTGGTGCTGCTGCCGCTGTTCCTTGGGGGCACCGGCTACTATCTCGAGCGCGGTTACCGCGCGAGCCTGCACGCCGCCGCCGAGGAGCGCATGGCGCTGCAGGTGCTGACGCTCCTGGCCGAAGCCGAGTACGACGTGGCGCTGTTCATGCCCGAGCAGCTACTGGAAGCTCGCTTCAACCAACCGGGATCCGGCCTGTACGGCGCCGTGCGCCGGAGCGACGGCACCGCGCTGTGGACGTCGCCCTCCGCCGTCGCCGTGGACCTGCCGGACTCCGGCGCCGCCGCGTTGCAGCCCGGTGAAAGGGCCTTCCGGGTAGGGGACGATCTCTACGAGTACGCGTGGTCCGTGCTGTGGCTGACCGATGCCGACGAGGAACTGCACCTGCGCTTCCTCGTGTGGGAGACCACCGAGCCCGCGGCCGCGCAACTCGCGGCGTTCCGGCGCACGCTGCTGCTCTGGCTCGGGGGTGCCGCCGTCGCGCTCCTGTGCGGCCAGTTACTGGTCCTGCGCTGGGGACTGCGGCCGCTGGACAGGCTCGCGGGCGACCTCGCGCGCATCGAGCGCGGCGAGATCGAGCGCCTCGGCGGTCCCTACCCGCGCGAGGTACAGGCCGTCACGGACAACCTCGGGAGCCTGCTGGAGGTGGAGTCGCAGCGCCGCGAACGCAGTCGCAACACGCTGTCCGACCTCGCGCACAGCCTGAAGACGCCACTGGCCGTCATCCGCTCCGGCGACAGCGCGGCGCCCGGGTATGCGCAACTGGTGGCGGAGCAGGCGGACCGCATGGAGCAGATCGTCTCCTACCAGTTGCAGCGCGCGTCGAACAGCAGCCACAACCTGCTGCGCCTGGTACCCGTGGCGCCGGTGGCGGACAGGCTGCGCGCCACGCTGCTGAAGGTCTACGCCGACAAGGCGCTGCAGATCGGGCTCGAGATCCCGGCCGACTGCCGTTTCCGCGGCGACGAACGGGACCTGCTGGAACTGCTCGGCAACCTGCTGGACAACGCCTGCAAGTACGGCGCATCGCGGGTACGGGTCACCGGCCACGGCCGGGGCGCGAACCTCACACTCGCGGTGGAGGACGACGGCGCGGGCATCGACCCGGCGCTCGCGGAAGCGGTGCTGGAGCGCGGCGCCCGCGCGGACACGCTGCGTGAGGGCCAGGGCATCGGCCTCGCGGTGGCGGCGGACATCGCCAGGAGCTACGGGGGCGCGATCCACATCGGGCATAGCAGCGTGCTCGGTGGTGCCCACGTGCAGGTGTCGATGACCGCCTAGCGGGCCTTGTCCGCTCACCCCCTTGGGTTACACTGCCGGTTCTCCCCCGACCGCAGGTATCGCCCATGAACGCGCCCTCCCCCGACCGTCGCCGCCACTATCGCGCCTGCCACCTGTGCGAGGCGATCTGCGGGCTGGTCATCGACACCGAGGGCGACGAGATCGTCGCCATCCGCGGCGACAAGGACGACCCGCTGAGTCGTGGCCACATCTGTCCCAAGGCCGTGGCGCTGAAGGACCTGCACGAGGACCCGGACCGCCTGCGCGGGCCGGTGAAGAAGGTGGTCGAAAACGGCGCGACGCGCTTCGAGCCCATCGGCTGGGAAGAGGCGCTGGACACCACCGCGCGCGCCCTGGTCGATATCCGCGAGCGCCACGGCGTCAACGCCATCGGCATCTACATGGGCAACCCGTCCGTGCACAACTACGGCATGATGACCCACCAGAGCCAGTTGTTTCGCCACTTCCGCACCGACAACCGCTTCTCCGCGACGTCGGTCGACCAACTGCCGCACCACCTCGCCTCGATGTGGCTGTTCGGCCACAAGTTGCTGTTCCCCATCCCCGACATCGACCGCTGCGACTACTTCCTCATGCTGGGCGCCAACCCGCTGGCCTCCAACGGCAGCATCTGGACGGTGCCCGACGTGCGCAAGCGCATCAAGGCGCTCAAGGCGCGCGGCGGCAGACTGGTGGTGATCGACCCGCGGCGCACGGAGACGGCACAGCTCGCCAGCGAGCACCACTTCATCACGCCCGGCAGTGACGCGCTGCTGCTGGCCGCGCTGCTGCACACGCTGTTCGAGGAGGGCCTCGCGGACCCCGCCCACCTCACCGCTTACACGGACGGCCTCGACGCTGTCCGGGACGCGGTCGCTGCCTTTACCCCCGAGCTGGCCGCCACGCATTGCGGCATGGACGCCGCGACCATTCGCGACATCGCGCGCGACTTCGCCGCGGCTGATGCGGGCATCTGCTACGGGCGCATGGGTGTGTCCACGCAGGCGTTCGGCGCACTCTGCCAGTGGTTGATACAGTTGCTGAACATCGCCACGGGCAACCTCGACAAACCCGGCGGCAGCATGTTCACCCTGCCCGCCGTGGACCAGATCAACACGGTCGGACCCGGCGGCTTCGGGCGGCACAGGAGCCGCGTGCGCGACCTGCCGGAATTCGACCGGGAGCTTCCCGCGGCCGCGCTCGCCGAGGAGATCACCACGCCGGGCGAGGGGCAGATCCGCGCGCTGTTTACCGGCGCCGGCAACCCCGTGCTGTCCACCCCGAACGGTGCACAGCTCGACGCGGCGCTCGCGTCGCTGGACTTCATGGTCTCGCTCGACCCGTACATCAACGAAACCACGCGCCATGCCGACATCATCCTGCCGCCGACCTCGGCCCTGGAACACGACCACTTCGACCTCGCCTTCCACGTCAACGCGGTGCGCAATACCGTGCGGTTCAACGACCCGGTGTTCGACAAGCCCGAGGGCGCCCTGCACGACTGGGAGATATTCACCGAACTCGGCAATCGCGTGGCGGCACTGTCCGGCGCGGAGCCGCAGGGGGCCACGCCGCCCCACGAGATCATCGACCTCGGCCTGCAGCTCGGACCCTACGCGGACGCGGGCATGTCGCTGGCGAAACTGCGCGAGCAGCCCTCCGGGATCGACCTCGGTCCGCTCGAGCCGTTGCTGCCGGAACGCCTGCGCACGCCCGAGAAGCGCATTCGCTGCGCCGCGCTGGAACCCATGGCGGACCTCGAGCGACTGCGCACCACCTTCGCCGCCGCGCCCGAAGCCGGACTTCGGCTGATAGGCCGGCGCCACGTGCGCTCCAACAACTCCTGGATGCACAACTTCCACCGCCTGGTGAAAGGACGCGACCGCTGTACGCTGCTCATGCACCCGCGCGATGCGGCACAGCGCGGTCTCGAAGCAGGCGGCAGCGCGCGCGTGGCGTCGCGGGTTGGTGAACTCACGGTCACGGTTGAATGCTCCGAGGACATCATGCCCGGCGTCGTCAGCCTGCCGCACGGCTTCGGCCACAACAAGCCGGAGATAAGGATGGCCACCGCGGCGGCGAACGCCGGCGTGAGCTGCAACGACCTCACCGATCATGAATACCTCGACGCGCTGTCGGGCAATGCCGCCGTTAATGGTGTGCCGGTGACTGTCACGGCTGCCTGATGCGGCTGGAGCACTGCGTTTACCTGTAGGGTCGAATTTATTCGACCTGGAGCGGTGCTTCATACCCTGCGGTGCGAAGTATCGAGAGCTCCGTGCCGAGTCGAATAAATTCGACCCTACTGGCGAATGCGCATCCACTAAAAATTAGTATTTGCTATAGGCATCGTTCACCCCCACTATTTCATTGATGCGCGGTATTTTCGTGCACTCAACCCACGGGGAGACAGGTCTTATGGAAATCTCGACGATTGTGTTCTGGCTGGTGGTGCTGGGCCTGGTGATCTATGTCATCAACATCTACAACACGCTGGTCAAGCTGAAGAATCGATTCGAAAACGCGTTCGCGCAGATCGAGGTGCAACTGAAGCGGCGCTACGACCTGATACCCAACCTCGTGGAAACCGCCAAGGCCTACATGACACACGAACGCGAGACACTGGACGCGGTGACGACCGCGCGCAACGACGCCGCGGCGGTCCTGAAGGCGCTGGGTGAAGGCGGTATCGGCGCCGCGGGACTCGAGCAGCTCGCGGGCGCGGAAAACACGCTGCGGGGCGCCCTCGGCAAGCTGAACGTGACGATGGAGGCCTATCCGGAGCTCAAGGCCAACGAGAACATGATGCAGCTCTCGGAAGAGCTCACCACGACGGAAAACCGCGTGGCATTCTCCCGCCAGGGGTTCAACGACGCGGTGATGGCCTACAACACCTACCGCCAGAGCTTCCCGCCGGTGTTCTTCGCCGCCCGCTTCGGTCATCCCAAGGATGCCAGCCTCCTCGAATTCGAGGACTCGCCGGCCATCCAGTCCGCGCCCAAGGTGTCCTTCTAGCGACGGACGCAGCGGGACAGCGGCATGGATTTCTTTGCGCAGCAGGACGAGGCCAGGCGCAATACCCGGATGCTCGTCCTCATGTTTCTCGCCGCGGTCGTCCTGCTGATCCTGCTCACCAACCTCGCGGTGGGCATTTTCCTCTATTTCATCGGTTTGTCCCCGGCGCAGTTAAGCGCCACGGGCCAGGCGATCGGGCCCGACTGGTCCGCGTTATTCACGTGGCAGCGCCTGGGCTGGATCAGTGTCGGCGTCGGCACCACGGTCGCGCTGGTGGTCCTGGTCAAGTGGGCGCAACTCGCCACCGGCGGCAAGGCCGTGGCCGAGGGCATGGGGGCGGTGCGCATCCTGCCACAGACCGAGGATCGCGCGGAGCGGCGTTGCCTCAACGTGGTGGAGGAGATGGCCCTGGCGGCCAACATGCCGGTACCGCCGGTGTACGTGCTCAACGACGAGCGCGGCATCAATGCCTTCGCCGCCGGTATCACGCCGGCGGACGCGGTGGTCGCGGTCACCCGGGGCACGCTGGACCACCTCAAGCGGCACGAATTGCAGGGCGTGATCGCCCACGAGTTCAGCCATATCCTGAACGGTGACATGCGCCTGAACATCCGCCTGGCCGCGCTGCTCAAGGGCATCACGTTTATCGGCGATGTCGGCTACTTCCTGCTGCGCCACACCGGGCGCGTGCGCTCCGGGGCGCGGGCGCGCTCCGAGGACGGCATCCCGGCGCTGCCGATCCTGGGCCTGGCGCTCACCGTACTCGGCTGGGTGGGCGCGGCGATCGCGGGATTTATCAAGGCCGCCATCTCACGGCAGAAGGAATACCTCGCCGACGCCAGCGCCGTGCAGTACACCCGCAGCCCCGACGGCATCGGCGACGCGCTCAAGGTCATCGGCGGTTACATCCCGGGCACCCTCGTACACGCGGCCCGCGCCATCGAGATGTCGCACATTTTTTTCGGCGAGATCGAGAACCGGCTGTGGCAGGTGTTCGCCACACACCCGCCGCTCGACGAGCGCATCCGTCGCGTGGACCCGCACTGGGACGGCAGGTTCATCGAGCGCAAACCACGGCACTACGTGCGCGAACCGAACTCCAGGGGGGACGGCGAGGCGGGTGTCGGTCGCGCCGCGATCGTGGCCGCCGCGGCGGCTGCAGCCGCTACCGTGGAGGAAGCACCGGAAGCAGACGCCGATTTCGACGCCACGCCGGACGCCCGTACCGCGGAGCGGGAGGGTATACCGCTCGCCTTCGTCAGGCACAGTCATGAGCCGCTGGGTGCGCACGCACTGATCTACGCGCTGCTCATGTCGTCGACAGCCGAGGTGCGCGAGCGGCAATTCGGGATCCTGGCGGATGCGGGCATACAGGGCCTGCCCGAACTGGTGCACATCGTCGCGCCCGGCGTGGCCGAGCTCGGCGCGCCGCGCCGGCTGCCGCTGCTGGAGCTGTGCCTGCCCGCGCTGAAGGCCGTATCACCGGCGCAGTACCGCGTGTTCAAGGACACGCTGCTGGCACTTGTCCAGGCGGACCGGCGCACCGAGTTGTACGAGTGGTGCCTGTTCCAACTCGTGCGTCACTACCTCGACCCGGAGTTCATCCAGGTCAAACCTTCCAAACCGCGCTATCGCAAACTGGACAAGGTGGCCTACCACCTGCGTGTGGTCCTGTCGGTCCTGGCACTGGAGGGCGACAGCGAACCCGAACCCGTCTTCCGGGAGGCCGCGGACACCCTCGGCTTCACCGACATGGTGCTGCTGCCGCGGGAGCAGGCCAGCGTGGCCGCGTTCAGTCGCGCCGTCGCCAATCTCGCGGATTGCTACCCGCTGCTCAAACCGCGCATCCTGAAGGCGATGATCCTCGCCGCCAGCAAGGACGGGGAGCTGTGCCCGGTGGAGCGGGAGATCATCGCCAGCATGGCCGCCGCCATGGACTGTCCCGTGCCGTCGCTGGACGACCTGCGCGACGCGGCCTGATTCACCAAATCGCGCCAAAACCCGCCTGAGCACGGTATTCCGCGCAAAACCTGCTATTTTTACAGGGTCGGCCGCCCACGGACGGGCGGGGTCACGGACTGACTCAATGCCGGCACAACCTGTCTCTTTTTAGCCCACAACAAGGATGTTACGGCTATGGAACAACACGAATTGCACCACGCCCTCGGGGTGGACGCCCTGCCGCCCCCCGACAAGGCCCCCTACCTGCCCCTCTCGCGCACCACGGACCGTGTCCTGCAGATCCTGCTTAACGGCGATCTCGCGCGCGTCCGCGCGGACTCGGTGGCGGAATCCCTCGGCATGAGCAGCACCACGCTGCGCCGGCGCCTGCGCGCGGACCACACCAACTACCAGTTTCTTCTGGACCGCGCGCGGCAATACCGCTGCGAGCAGGTGTTGCGACAGTCCTGGCAGCCGGGCAAATGCCTGGCGGATGAACTCGGGTATCTCGAGGTAAACAGCTTCTACCGCGCGTTCCGGCGCTGGACGGGAATGAGCTACAGCGACTACAAGCTGGCGCACCTGCGCTAGCTACAGCCAGCCGCGCCAGCGATAGACCCAGTAGCCGACGATCTCGTGCAGCGCGTCGGAGCTGCGCGAGAGGTTGGCGACCGCGGGCAGCCAGCCCGGCACCAGGCTGTTGTCGACCAGGCGCTGGTAGTCCGTGGGAGCCGCAAACACCTCCAGGCCCTCCTTCTCGAACAGGGGCACCGCGCGGCGCATGTGGAAGGCCGAGGTCACCAGCAGAATGTGCGTGCTGCCGCGCTCACGCAGCAGTTGCGCGGTATAGCTGGCGTTTTCACGGGTGTTGCGACTCTGCCGCTCCAGTTGCATGGCGCTGTGCGGGACACCCATGAGCAACAGCAGGTCGCGCATCTGCGCCGCCTCGCTGCGCCCGCCGACGGGCGAGCCGCCGCTCACCACGACCAGCGGTGCCTTCGCTGCCTTGTACAGCGCGGCGGCGTGCACCAGCCGGTCCGCCCGCTGGTTGAGATCCGGCGTCTGGCTGCTGTGCGTGTCCCCGCGTGTCGCGCCGCCCAGCAGGACGATGGCGTCGGCGACGGGCACGACGGATATGGCTTTCGGGGGAAACGGGGCCTCGAGATAGTCCGTGAGAAGGTTGGCCACGGTGGCGGTGGAGAAGGCATAGAGCCAGGTAAACGCGATACAGGTGGCCAGCAGCGCGGCGCGGCGGCGCCGCAGCAGGTACAGCAGCAACGCGACCACCGCGAGCAGCAGGCTCACATTCAGCGGGTAGATGAACAGGCTCGCGAGCTTCGCGGCGATGAATGGGTCCATAGGGCTACAGGCTCCTCCGCACCGGGGCCGGCAGGGTGGCGTCAGCCAGTACGGTAACCCGTGGGATTACCCGACTGCCAGCGCCAGCTGTCCTCGCACATCTGCTCCAGCGAGCGGGTCGCGCGCCAGTTGAACAGGTTGGCGGCGAGGGAGGGATCCGCCCAGCAGGTGGCGATGTCGCCGGCCCGACGCGCCACGACCTCGTAGGGTATGTCGCGACCACTGGCCCGCTCGTAGGCGCGCACCATCTCCAGTACGGAGATGCCGTTGCCCGTCCCGAGATTGATGGTGTGCAGGCCAGGGTGGTCGTGGATATAGTCCAGCGCGTGCACATGGCCCTCTACCAGGTCCATGACATGGATATAGTCGCGCACCCCCGTACCGTCCGGCGTCGGGTAGTCGTCGCCGAATACAAACAACTTTTCGCGCTGTCCGACCGCTACCTGCGAGACGAAGGGCACGAGGTTGTTGGGGTGGCCCTGGGGATCCTCACCAATCAGGCCGCTGGGATGCGCACCCACGGGGTTGAAGTAACGCAACCGGCCGATTCCCCACCCGGGGTTGGCCACGTGCCAGTCGGCGAGAATCTCCTCAACGATCAGCTTGGTCCGGCCGTAGGGATTCGTCGGCACCGTGGCGAAGTCTTCCCGGATAGGCACCGTGATCGGGTCACCGTAGACCGTGGCGGAGGACGAAAATACCAGGTTGGTCACGTTCGCGCGCTCCATGGCGGCGAGCAGTGTCAGCGACCCGGTGACATTGTTGTCGTAGTACTGCAGCGGCATCTGCACGGATTCGCCCACCGCCTTGAGGCCGGCGAAATGCAGCACCGCGGTGATGTCGTGATTGGCGAAAATGCGGTCGAGGCAGGTGGCGTCCCTGACGTCGCCCTCGATGAAGTCGGGCGCGCTGCCGCAGATCGCGTTGATCCGCTCGATGGCGACCAGGCTGCTGTTGCACAGGTTGTCCAGCACCAGGACATCATGGCCCGCATCGCGGAGCGCGACACAGGCATGGCTGCCGATATAGCCAGCGCCCCCGGTTACGAGTACCGTGCCGGTCATGCGTCCCTCTTCACCTGCGATCAACTGCCGCGAGTATACCCGATAGACCCCGCCAGGCAGGGCGGGACGCCGTGACATGCCCCGCACTTTTCACGAATTGTGGGGCGAAGCTGCTATCATTGCGGGCTAAAGAATAACCACTGAATCCGGGCATGCACATTCTGGTCACCGGCGCCGCCGGCTTCATCGGCTACCACCTGAGCGAACGCCTGCTGGCCCGCGGCGACGAGGTCACTGGCCTCGACAACCTGAACGACTACTACGCGGTGAGTCTCAAGGAGGCCCGCCTCGCCCGCCTGCAACGGCAACCGGGATTTCGTTTCACCCGGGCTGACCTCGCGGACCGCGCCGCGCTCGACGCGATTTTCGCGCAGCAGCCATTCGATGTCGTGGTGAACCTGGCGGCCCAGGCGGGCGTGCGCTATTCGCTTGAGAACCCCATGGCGTATATCAACGCCAATATCGTCGGCTTCACCAACCTGCTGGAATGTTGCCGTCGCGCCATGCCACGGCACCTCGTCTACGCCAGTTCCAGTTCGGTGTACGGCATGAACACCAACATGCCCTTTTCCGTGCACGACAACGTGGACCACCCGGTCAGCCTGTACGCGGCCAGCAAGAAGTCCAACGAACTAATGGCGCACACCTACTCCCACCTGTTCGACATACCCACCACCGGCCTGCGCTTCTTCACGGTCTACGGGCCCTGGGGCCGACCCGACATGGCGCTGTTCCTGTTCACCCGCGCGATACTCGCCGGCGAACCCATCAAGGTGTTCAATCGGGGCGACATGCGGCGCGATTTCACCTACATCGACGACATCGTGGAGGGGGTGGTGCGGGTGATCGATACACCGGCCACGCCGAACACCGACTGGAACGGCGATGCTCCCGACCCCGGGACCAGCACCGCGCCCTACCGCCTGTACAATATCGGTAACAATAGCCCGGTACAGTTGGCCGAATTTATCGAGGCCCTGGAGCACGCCCTGGGACGCACGGCCAAACGCGAGTTGTTGCCCATCCAGCCCGGCGACGTCGCCGCTACCTACGCGGACGTCGACGACCTCGTGTCCGCCGTGGGATACCGACCGAGCACCCCCATCCGTGAAGGTATCGAGCGCTTCGTCGCCTGGTACCTTGAACACATGCACAAGGAATCACTATGAACGTGGTCATGATCGGCGCGGGCTATGTCGGGCTGGTGTCCGGCGCCTGCTTCGCGGAATTCGGCGCACGGGTCACCTGCCTGGACGTCGACGAGCAGCGCATCGCCACGCTGGGCAACGGCCACATCCCCATCTACGAGCCGGGGCTGGACGACCTGGTGCGACGCAACCGCGAGGCGGGCCGGCTGAAGTTCGACACCTCCTTCGAGGACACCATCCCCCAGGCCGATATCGTATTCATCGCGGTCGGCACACCGACTCGCCGCGGTGACGGCCACGCCGACCTCAAGTACGTGTACGCGGCGGCCGGGGAAGTCGCCCGGCACCTGTCCGGCTATACCATCATCGTCGACAAGTCGACCGTGCCTGTGGGCACCGCGCGCGAGGTGGCGAGCATTGTCAGGCAGACGAACCCGGACGCCGATTTCGACGTGGCATCCAACCCGGAGTTCCTGCGCGAGGGCTCGGCCATCAGCGACTTCATGCGGCCGGACCGGGTGGTGCTGGGCGTGGAGAGCCAACGCGCCGAACAGATGCTGCGGGAACTGTACCGGCCGCTCAACCTGATCGAGGCCCCCGTGGTGGTCACCAACCTGGAGAGCGCGGAAGTCACGAAGTACGCGGCAAACGCATTCCTTGCCACCAAGATCAGCTTTATCAACGAAGTGGCGGACCTGTGCGAGAAGACCGGTGCCGACGTGCACGCCGTGGCCAAGGGTATCGGCCTGGACGGCCGCATCGGCAAGAAATTCCTGCACCCCGGCCCGGGCTATGGCGGCTCCTGCTTTCCCAAGGATACGAAGGCCATGATACGCATGGCCGAGGATGCGGGCGCGAGCACCGCCATCGTGCGCGCCGTGGTGGCGGTGAACGACGCGCAGCGCCTGCGCATGGTGGACAAGATCCGGCACGCACTCGGCGGCGATCTCAACGGCAAGCGAATCGCCGTGCTCGGCCTGACCTTCAAGCCGGAGACCGACGACATGCGCGACGCCCCCTCCCTCACCATTCTCCCGGCGCTGCTGGAACTGGGCGCCGAGGTCACCACCCACGATCCGCAGGGCATGGCGGAAGCGCGGAAGGAATTGCCCGCCGCCGTCACCTACAACGATGCGATAGACACCGCGGTCACGGGCGCGGACGCGATCGTACTCATGACCGAGTGGAACCAGTACCGCGGCCTCAACCTGTCACAGGTAAAGGCCTTGATGAGGGGCGACGTCTTCGTCGACTTGCGCAATGTCTACGAGCGCGACCTGATGGAAGCCCGCGGCTTCAAGTATTTCTGCGTGGGGAGGTAAGAAGATCGGCTGAGAAATTCAACAGCGCAGCGGAACTGGCAGGCTTTCGGTGGGGCGCTCACCGGGCCTGCGGCTTCCCTCGCTACGATTGTTTTTGAGGGGCCCGCCTCGACGCGCGTCCTGCGCGACGAGGCTTTCCGCGCCATCCATGGCGCTCCAACCCCTCAAAAACAATCTCCGCTCGGCCGGCTCAAAGCCCCACCGAAAGCCTGCCAGCCCCGCTGCTCAGCCACATCACCAATAGGCTCAGCGCCGAAATCCTGCCCGCCCCGCCGCTCGCGAGAACAGAAAAATTCAGACTAGCTTTTCAAAGTAGGCAATAGTCTTCCTGAGACCTTCCTCAAGCTGCACCTCAGGCTGCCAGCCCAGGACTTCACGCGCCTGTGCAATGTCGGGCTGCCGCTGCATCGGGTCGTCGCTGGGTAGCGGACGGTACACCAGCCTGGATTTGGAACCGGTCAGGTCGAGCACAAGCTCGGCGAGTTGCTTGATCGTAAACTCGTTGGGATTACCCAGGTTGATCGGCCCCGTCACCTCCTCGGAGGTTTCCATGAAGAGGACAAACGCGCGGATGAGGTCATCCACGTAACAGAACGAGCGCGTCTGCAGCCCGTCGCCGAACAGCGTGATGTCGTCGCCGCGCAGCGCCTGCATAATGAAGTTGGACACCACGCGCCCGTCGTTGGGATGCATGTTCGGGCCGTAGGTGTTGAAGATGCGCCCCACCTTGATCGCCAGCCTGTGCTGCCGGTAGTAGTCGAAGAACAGCGTCTCCGCGCAGCGCTTGCCCTCGTCGTAGCAGGAGCGCTCACCGACCGGGTTCACATGGCCCCAGTAGGACTCCTTCTGCGGATGCACCTGGGGGTCGCCGTAGACCTCGCTGGTGGACGCCTGGAAAATCCTTGCGCCGCAGCGCTTGGCGAGGCCGAGCATGTTGATGGCGCCGTGCACACTCGTCTTGGTGGTCTGCACGGGGTCGTGCTGGTAGTGGATTGGTGAGGCTGGACACGCCAGGTTGTAGATTTCATCGACTTCCACGTAGAGGGGAAAAGTCACGTCGTGGCGCAGCAACTCGAAGTGCGGCCTGGCGAGCAGGTGCAGGATATTGTCCTTGGTGCCGGTGAAGAAATTGTCGACGCAGATAACATCGTTACCGGAATCAACCAGCCGTTCGCAGAGATGCGACCCGAGGAAGCCGGCGCCGCCCGTCACTAGGATTCGTTTCTTCAGGTGCATGATATTGTTATTCGCCTCAGGCTCCACTGCCCCCGCGGCCATACTAGAGAAATAGCCGGGGCGAGGAAACCCGCGTGCGCGGCTTTGCGTACCAGGTCACGCGCCCGGGGCGCACGGGGACAGTTTACTTGTCTGCGTCCGGGATAAGTCAGCTGTCCCCTGGTTCCCTAATCGCCGAAGGGGTGGCGCAGGATGATCGTCTCCACACGATCGGGCCCTGTGGAGATGATGTCGATGGGCGCACCCACCTCCTCCTCGATCCGCTTGATGTAGTCGCGTGCCGCCTGCGGCAGTTCCTCCAGGGACCTGGCGCCGAGCGTGGACTCCTCCCAGCCCGGCACCTCCTCGTAGACCGGCACCAGCGCCTCGTAGTCGTCGGAGTCCACGGGATTGGGCACAGGCTTGCCGTCCTTGCAGGTGTAGCCGACGCAGATCCGGATCGTTTCCAGACCGTCCAGCACATCCAGCTTCGTGAGGCACAACCCGCTCACCGAGTTGATGTTCACCGCCGTGCGCAGGGCCACCGCGTCGAACCAGCCGCAGCGGCGCGGCCGGCCCGTGGTGGCGCCGAACTCGTGACCCTTGGACGCCAGGTGCTTGCCGGTCTCGTCGAACAACTCGGTGGGGAAAGGCCCGGAGCCCACACGCGTGGTGTAGGCCTTGGTGATGCCGAGCACGTAATCGAGGTACAGCGGCCCGAATCCGGAGCCGGTCGCGGTGCCCCCCGCCGTCGTGTTGGAACTGGTGACGAAGGGGTATGTCCCGTGATCGATATCCAGCAGCGAGCCCTGGGCTCCCTCGAACATGATATTGGCACCCTGCTCGCGGCACTGGTGCAGGATGGTGGTGACATCGGCCATCATGGGCAGCAACTGCTCGCCGTGTTCCATGGCCTCCTCCAGCATGGCGTCCACGTCCAGCGGCTCCACCTGGTAGTAATGCCGCAGTGCGAAGTTGTGATAGTCCATCACCTCGCGCAACTTGCGCGCAAAACGCGCCTCGTCCGCGAGGTCGCCTAGCCGCAGGCCGCGCCGCGCCACCTTGTCCTCGTAGGCCGGACCGATGCCGCGGCCGGTGGTCCCGATCTTCTCGTTACCGCGCTTGGCTTCACGCGCCTGGTCCAGCGCAACGTGGTACGGCAGGATCAACGGACAGGCAGGAGAGATCTTCAGGCGCTCGCGCACCGGCACACCCTGGGCTTCGAGTTCTGCGATCTCCTTGAGGATGGCCTCCGGGGAAAGCACCACGCCGTTGCCGATCAGGCACTGCACGTTGTTGCGCAGGATGCCCGACGGGATGAGATGCAGGACGGTCTTCACGCCGTCGATGACCAGCGTGTGGCCCGCGTTGTGACCACCCTGGAAACGGACGACGGCGCTCGCCTTCTCGGTCAACAGGTCGACAATCTTACCCTTGCCCTCGTCGCCCCACTGGGTACCGAGCACAACTACGTTCTTACTCATGCCTATAGCTCTGTTGTGTGAATTCATGGTGTGGCCCGACTATCGATTCCGCCTGTCAATCCCGGCTATCCAGCGGCGCCACCCGCCACTGGCCGTCCACTTCCCGCAACTCGCGATCGCAACGCGGGTCGGGACTGCCCGACAGGCAGTTGATAACGATCTCGCCCGCTTCGCGCAGCGCCGCTATTTCGGCCTGCAGTGCGGGGTCATCGGCGTCGGGGGCACTGATCGCGGCGGCGCTCCCCGCCTCGCCGGGCAGATGCGCCATCAGGGCTTTCAGGTCCGCGGCGAACCCGGTGGCGGGGCGCGCCCTGCCGAACACCGCGCCGACGTCGTTGTAGCGGCCGCCGTTGGCGAGCGCCTCGCCACGTCCCGGCGCATAGGCGGCGAAGACGAGGCCGGTGTGGTAGTGATAGCCGCGCAACTCGGCGAGGTCGAAATAGACCGCCAGTTCGGGACGTTGCCGCTTGACGTCGACCGCCACCTCATTCAGCGCATCGAGGGCGACGAGCGCGGCGGGCACGGTGTCGCCGTAGGTTTCGCGCGCGCGGGCCAGCACCGACTCGTCCCCGTGCAGGTCCACCAGCGCCAGTATCAGTTCGCGGGCCTGGTCTCCCGAATCCGCCAGCGCCGCGGTGAGGTCCGGCACGGACTTGCGTTGCAGCGCGTCAAAGACAGTGGCCTCCAGTTCCTCG
Source organism: Gammaproteobacteria bacterium (assembly GCA_030428835.1). Lineage (GTDB taxonomy): Bacteria > Pseudomonadota > Gammaproteobacteria > Pseudomonadales > Halieaceae > Marimicrobium. The sequence goes on from JAUIEP010000075.1 coordinate 16,244, forward strand.
TCGAGCCCGGCGGCGTCGAGCACGGCCTCGTAGACGCCGACGTGCCCCAGGTCCAGTGTGATATCCGCCACGCCGGCGGTCTCCAGTGTGGCGAGCATCAGGCCCACAACCTCGACATCGGCCCCCAGGCTGTCATCCCCGTAGAGCTCAACGCCCACCTGGATCGGCGAGCGCGAGGCGAGCGGGTTCTTGGGGCGGGCGTGCAGCGTGGAGCCCGCGTAACACAACCGGGTAACGCCGGGCTCGCCCAGACTGTGCGCGTCGATACGCGCTACCTGCGGGGTGATATCGGCACGTATTCCCAGGGTACGCCCGCTGAGCTGGTCCGTGAGCTTGAACGTAAGCAGGTCGAGGTCTTCACCGAGGCCGACCAGCAGCGACTGGGTGAACTCCATCAACGGCGGAATGACGAGGCGGTAGCCCCAGCCGCGGTACATGTCGAGCAGCGCGCGGCGCAGGCGCTCGACGTTCTCCGCCTGCGCGGGGAGGACTTCCTCGACACCGTCCGGCAACTGCCAGTGATCTACCGTTGTCATCGTTTCAACCTGTCTTCCACTGCCCGTTAGTGCACCAGGTACAGCAGGCAGACACCGCACAGCATGCTGCCAAGGCCTATCAGGCGGATCGTGCGGTCATCCATCTGCCCGATGAGCGCGATCATCTCCCGCCAGCGACCGGGGCTGATGAAGGGCAACAGTCCCTCGAAGACGAACACCAGCGCTATGGCGACCGGGAGTACCTGCCAGAAATCCACCGGGTGATTCCTCCGCGCACCTTTCAACGGGCACAAAAAAACCGCGGGTCCGACAATGCGTGCAATGCCGAAGCCCACGGTTGACAAATTCTAGCACACAGGACGCCGCGCGCACCTGTGATTATTGCCATTTCCCGGGCTGAATCGCCCGTGAAAAAAGGCCTATTTGTTGCCCCCCTCCGGGTCCTTCAGGTAGCGGAAGAAATCGCTGTCGGGCTGCAGGACCATGATGTCGCTGGAGCTCCTGAAGGCGTTCTGGTAGGCCTTCAGGCTGCGCGTGAAGGAGTAGAACTCCGGGTCCTGGTTGAAGGCGGCCGCGTAGATGGCCGTGGCCGTGGCATCGCCCTCACCGCGGATCTCCTCCGCCTCGCGATAGGCATTGGCCTGGATCACCGTGACCTCGCGGTCCGCGGCGGCGCGTATACCCTCGGCGAGTTCCTGGCCCTGGGAGCGCAGCTCACGGGCTTCCTTCTCGCGCTCGGCGTTCATGCGGCGGTAGACCGACTCGGAGACGTCCGGGGGCAGGTCTATCTGCTTCACGCGCACGTCGATCACCTCGACCCCGAGTTGTTCCTGGGCGACGACAGTCAGTTCCGCCGTCAGCGCCTCCATCAGCTGGTCCCGTTCGCCAGAGACAACCTCCTGCACTGTGCGCACCGCGACCTGGTCGCGCAGGCCGTCATTGATGCGCTGGCTGAGCAGGCCCGCGACCCTGGACTCCTCGAAGTTGGTGGACTCGTACAACTTGGCGACATTGGACACCCGGTACTTGGCGAAGGAGTCCACGATAAGCGCCTTCTTTTCCTGGGTGAAAAATCGCTCGGATGGGAAATCCATCGTGAGCACGCGCCCGTCGAAGCGGCGGACGTTGTTCACGAACGGGATCTTCACGTGCAGTCCCGGCGGCAGGTCCGGCTCGACCACCTCGCCAAAGCGCAGCAGCACGCCGCGCTGGGTTTCCTTGATGACAAACAGCGACTGGCTCGCGAGGAAGACCACCGCCAGCAGCACGAACAACATAAAAAGGTTACGTCCCGACATGATCAACGCCCTCCCCTGCGGCCATTAATGACCGCCTGGTCGCGGCGAATCTGTTCGGTTACCGCGTTGGTGAGTTCACGAATGTTGGAACTGTCGACGCGCAGGTCGCGCACCGCGCCGGCGGCCGCGCCCTGCGTGGCGAGCTTGTCGAGCGGGAGGTACATGAGGTTGCTGCCGCCGTCGACATCCACCATCACCTTGTTCGTCTGGCTGAAGACGGCCTGGACGGCGTCGAGGTAGAGGCGCTCGCGGGTCACTTCCGGGGCCTTGCGATACTCGGCCAGCAACTGGTTGAAGCGCTTCGCCTCACCGTCCGCGTTGGCGATCACCTGCTCCTTGTAGGCGTTGGCCTCTTCCAACTGGCGCTGGGCCATACCGCGGGCCTCGGGAACGATGCCGTTGGCGTAAGCCTGCGCCTCGTTCTTCACGCGTTCCTCGTCCTCGCGGGCCTTGATCACGTCGTCGAAGGCGGCCTGCACCTGTGTGGGGGGCTTGGATTCATCGATGGTGACCTTGCTCACCAGGATGCCGGTTTCGTAGTTGTCGATGTACTGTTGCAGCCGCTTCTGGACATCGACCTCGATCTGGTCGCGGCCCTCGGTCAGCACCAGGTCCATGCGGGTATCGCCGACCACGTGGCGCAGCGCACTCTGTGATGCGTGCTGCAGGGAGCGCTCCGGGTTCTGTACCCGCAGCACGAATTTTTCCGGGTCGTTGATCAGGTACTGCACCGACAGCTTGACCTCGACGATATTCTCGTCCTTGGTGAGCATGATTTCGCGGAAGGACACCGCCCTGATCTTGGTGACATTGAGCTGCGTGACCTCGTCGATGATCGGCGGATTCCACTGCAGCCCCGGCTGGACAGTGCCGATGTACTTGCCGAAACGCAGCACCACGCCGCGCTCCTGCTGGTCGACCTGGTACAGGCCCATGAGAGCCCACACCACCGCGGCGAGCACAATCACGATGACGATGGCCGTTCCCGAAATACCTGAACCCCCGGAGGAGCCGCCGGAGCCGCCGCCGAACATGCCGCCGAACTTCTCCTGTAATTTCTTCAGGGCCTCGTCCAGGTCGGGCGGCCCCTGATCGCCACCACCCCAGGGATCCCTGGAGTTGTTGTTGCCGCCGCCCGGTTCGTTCCAGGACATAATGCACTCCTGTTGTAAGAGAAACGCAGTCTACCAAATTTTTGCTGGCGGGCGAGTGCGCGCCGGCAACCCGGAGCCGTTCAGAACAGGGGCTCCGGGCCCTTCTTCATCAGCCGGTTCCAGTCCGCCCGGGGGAGGCGCACGGTCAGTTGCGCCACTCCCTGGTCGTCATAGGACTCAGTCTCCACCGCGCCGAGACTGTACAACGCCGCGCGCAGGTCGCCCTGTCCGGGTGTCAGGCGGAGTTCTTCAGACACCATGTCGGCGCCTACCAGCTCGGCAATCGCCTGCAGGAGCAGGTCGGTGCCTGCGCCGGTGGCCGCACTGAGCCAGACACGCTCCGGCCTGCCCGCGTCATCGCGATCTATACGCGGCGCCCGCTCCAGCAGATCGAGTTTGTTGAATACCTGTAGCTGGGGTATCCCCTCGGCGCCGATCTCCGCCAGGACATCCTGTACCTGGTAGATGTTGGCGTCGCGTTCGGCGGCCGCGGCGTCCACCACGTGCAGCAGCAGGTCCGCGTTGAGGGTTTCCTCCAGTGTCGCCTTGAAGGCCTCGACCAGGCCGTGGGGCAGGTGCGCGATAAAGCCCACCGTGTCCGCGAGCACCACCGGGCCGACATTGTCGAGGTCGAGACGCCGCAGGGTGGGGTCCAGCGTGGCAAAGAGCTGGTCCGCGGCGTACACCGTTGACGCCGTCAGGTGATTGAACAGTGTGGACTTGCCCGCGTTGGTGTAACCCACCAGCGACACGGTGGGAATCTCCGCCCGCCGCCGGGAGCGCCGGCCCTGGTCACGTTGCTTCCGGACCTTCTCGAGGCGCGCGGTGATGGACTTGATCCGCGCCCGCAGCAGGCGCCGGTCGGTCTCGAGCTGGGTCTCGCCCGGGCCGCGCAGGCCGATACCGCCCTTCTGCCGCTCCAGGTGGGTCCAGCCGCGCACCAGCCGCGTGCTCATGTGCCGTAGCTGCGCGAGCTCGACCTGCAACTTGCCTTCATGGGTACGGGCGCGCTGCGCAAAGATATCGAGGATGAGGCCGGTGCGATCGAGCACCCGGCACTCCAGTTCGCGTTCCAGGTTGCGCTCCTGACTCGGGCTGAGCGCGTGATTGAACATCACGATCTCGGCGTCCTGGGCCCGCACTTCGGCGGCTATCTCATCGAGCTTGCCGCCGCCGACGAAAGTCCGCGGGTGTGGCGCAGCGCGGCTGCCCATGATGAAGGCAACCGGATCGCCGCCGGCGGACAGCACCAGCTCCTCGAATTCCCGCGGGTCCTCGCGCTCCTGCTCGCTGGCGAGGTGGAGGTGCACGAGTACGGCGCGCTCCCCGGAATCGGGGCGTTCAAAAAACAACGGTTACCTCGTCAGGCCGGCGACCGGCAGGGGACGCCCTGGTGACGTCCGCCGGGGGTGGTTTAGCTGCCGCCCTCATCCTCGGCCGGGTTCTGCAGCGGGAGCCGCACAACCCGGGAAGGCACCACGGTGGAAATCGCGTGCTTGTAGACCATCTGGCTGACCGTGTTCTTCAGCAACACGACAAACTGGTCAAAGGACTCGATCTGGCCCTGCAGCTTGATGCCGTTCACGAGGTAAATCGAGACCGGAACGCGTTCCTTACGCAAGATATTGAGGTAAGGGTCTTGTAGCGTGTGCCCTTTTGACATGGCTTCTGACTCCTAAATTCCATGGGCCCAACTCGGACCTAAAAAGACTATGAAAAACAGACCGTTAGCGGGTTCAGGCGGGTATCCCTTGCACTGCCGGACACCGCTGGCGGGCTGCCTGTGTACGGCGCTCATTATAGAGCATTTAGCGCAGCTTTATAGAGGCTGGCCGAACAGATGATGACAGGCGTAAACATGGGGGGATTGACCCCGCAGCGCCTCGCCCCCCTGTATGCCCTGCGTTTGCACCACGTTGCCGTCACCGTCGGTATACAGCCACGCGAGGTCACGCCATTTTCGCAGCCAGGTGAACTGCCGCTTGGCCAGTTGCCGGGTGGCGGCCAGCGCACGCGCGACCGCCTCGTCCAGGGTGCATTCACCCGCCAGGTGTTGCCAGAGCTGGCGGTACCCCACCGCCCGCACCGCGGGCAGTCCGGGGTGGAGGTCGCCGCGGGCATACAGCTCCGCCACCTCCGCGAGCAGCCCCGCCTCCAGCATCGCGGCGAAGCGGTCTGCGATACGCCGGTGCAGGACTGCCCTCTGCGCCGGTGCGATGGCGAGCTGACGCACCGCGTAACGCTCGCCGGCCGCGCCCGGGGCCCCACCCGCGTGCCATTCGGACAGGGGTACACCACTGACCCGATAGACTTCGAGCGCGCGGGACAGGCGCTGGGAGTGATTGGGGTGGATGCGCTGCGCGGCCAGTGGGTCGACCTCCGCGAGCAGGCCGTGGACATGCGGCCAGCCCTTGCGCGCCGCCAGTTCCGCGATCGCCGCGCGCACGGCCGGGTCGCCCGGGGGCATCTCCGCCAGCCCCTCCAGGAAGGCGCGGAAATACAACATGGTCCCGCCGACCAGCAGCGGCACCTTGCCGCGTGCGGTGATGTCGGCCACCACGCGCTGCGCATCGGCGGCAAAATCCGCCGCGGAGTAGGACTCCGACGGGTCGCGAATGGCGACAAGGTGGTGGGGGTGGTCGGG
>JAUIEP010000275.1 GCA_030428835.1 Gammaproteobacteria bacterium
GCAAGCCATGGATACGCACGAACAGCACGAGGGACTGGACCAGCTCTTCCGGCAGGCAAGGCAATTCGACCTGCTGACCGCGGCGGCCGAGCGACGGCTGGACGATGACAAGTGGGACGCCGTGGCCGCGTTACAGGCGCACTTTGTGCGCGACCCCGGATGCCGGCACTACCTGCGGTGCTGGACGGGCCAACTGCTCGACGAACCGCCCCGCCCCGCCACCCTTGCTGACAAGGAGCACTACAACCTCCTGCGCCGGGAAGTCGCCGACTACCTGCCGCAGGGGAAGCACGTGCGGGCGTTGAGGGCGCTGCACATGGCCTTGCACGGCAAGCGCGCGTCCGGCGCAGATGCGGCACTCATCGCCGACCTCGACATGCCTGCCGCGCTGGTAGCGGGCCTCGCCGAGGTCATGGCGCGCGGGGAACGGGCGAAGGGCGTCGGCAACGCGCTGTATCACTGGCAGCGCTGCTGGCCGCGGGCGGTGCAACGCGATCTCGACCGGGCGCCGAGTGTCGTGCGCAGCGTGCTGCTGCGCGAACTCCGGCGCTACTACCGCGCCCGACAGGCACTGGTGAACCACAACCTGCGGCTGGTGTTCGCCATCGCGGGCAAACTTGCCGGCAAGGGCCTGTCCTACCCCGACCTCATCCAGGAGGGCGTGATCGGCCTGCTGCGAGCCGCCGAGAAGTATCGCGCCGCCACGGGCAACCGCTTCAGCACCTATGCCTACAACTGGATACACCAGGCCACGCGACGCGCGCTGCAGGAACAGTCGGCCATCATCCGTTACCCCACGCAGGTGAGCGAGCAGATCAACCGGCTGCACCGGGCCCGAATCGAGCGCGTCGCGCAGGACCACGCCGAGCCGGGCGCGGCGTTGCTGGCGCAGGACACGGGCTTTACCCGCGACAGGGTCGAGCAGCTACGGCAGGTCACCAACCTGTCCGTGTCACTCGACACGCCCCTGTTGCAGGACGAGGGGCCGACGCTCGGCGAAACCCTCACGGATGACAGTTTCCGGGATGCGGATTCGGACGCCGAGCACAACTCGCTGCGGCAGTTCATGGACCGCCGCGTCGCGCGGCTCAAGCCGGCGGAGCGCGAAGTCATCACGCGTCGATTCGGGCTGGACGATGCACTACCGGAGCCCCGCGCCGCGATTGCCCAGCGCCTTGGCCTGTCTACCGAAAGGGTCAGGCAACTGGAGCACGCGGCGCTGGCACGCCTCAAGCTGGACCCGCTGGTACAGACCGCCTTTGCCGACCACCTCGGCGGCACTGGCGAGTGCTTGCCCTGAAGCGGCTCGCAGCGTAGCGTGTCAGGCATGGACAACAACGCAAGAGAACAGCGGCCACACGCGGCGGCCAAACCGCTGCTGGGCATCGGCTCGTGCCTGGCCGGCAACGCGGTGCGCTACAACGGCGACACCAAAAAGCCCAACCAGCACGTGCGCGACCTGTGTGAACATTTCGACACCCGCGCCTTCTGCCCCGAGATGGGCATCGGCCTCGGCGTGCCGCGCCCGCCCATCCACCTGGTCAGCGTGGGCGACGAGATCCGCATCAAGGACGCCGATACCCACGAGCACGATTACACGGATGCCATACGGGACTACGCGCGCCAGACGCTGGACGCCGCCCCGCAACTCTGCGGCTACATACTGGTGAAAGGCAGCCCGAGCTGCGGCTACGGCCGCGTGAAACGCTACACGCAGGACGGCAACTACATGGCCTCGGACCAGGACGGCGTGTTCGCCACCGCCCTTGCGGAATTCGACCCGCTGTTGCCTTTGGAGGATGACGGCCGCCTCAACGACCCCTGCCTGCGCGAGAGCTTCGTCACCCGCGCGTGCGTCTACCACGCGTGGAAAGAACTGCTCGCCGACGGACTCAGCGCGCACCGGCTGATCGAGTTCTACAGCCGCCACAAGTACCTGGTGATGGCGCACGACGTGCCCAGCTACCGGGAACTCGGCCCGCTGCTGGCGGACCTGCGCGGCCGGGACCTCGACGCGGTCGCACGGCAGTTCATCACGACGCTGATGGGCGCGCTCAAGCGCCCGGCCACGCGGCGCAGCCACTGCAACGTGCTGTTCCACATCTCGGGCTACCTGAAGAAGCGCCTGCCGCCGGAACAGCGCCAGCGGCTGGCGGCGCTGATCGAGGACTACCGCGTGGGCCGCGTGCCGCTGGTGGTCCCCATCACCATGCTCCGGCACCACTTCGCCGACCACCCCGACGCCTACATCGAGCAGCAGGCGTTCCTCGCGCCCTATCCGGACGACCTGCGGCTACGCAACCTGCTCTAGAAACGAAAGTGCTCCACTTCGAATTACAGGACATGATCCAGGAGCATGAGCGCGCACCGCATAGCGGGGGCGTCTGGCGACAGGACGTGGCCGGCGAGGTGTCGCCAGCCGAGCCTGTACAGGGATGTACGCTTTTTGGCGCGGCAGGCGTCCCTGGTCCCCGCTATGCGGTGCGTGCTCATGCTCCGGCTGGCAGAACCCAACTCAAAATGCGCCGGCAACCGAGGAGGCGCATTCTTGAAACATCACACATCGACACTTGCAGACCTGATGCAGCGCCACCCCCGGTGGGTAGCACTCACCGGCGCGGGCATCAGCGCCGAGTCCGGCATCCCCACCTACCGCAACCGTGACGGCGACTGGCACGCACCCGAACCGGTACGCGAACAGGAGTTTCGCGCACAGCCCCAGGCGCGACAGCGCTACTGGGCGCGCTCCTACCACGGCTGGCCGCGTGTACGCGACGCGCGGCCGGGGCAGGCGCACATCGCGCTGGCCGGGCTGGAGGCGCAGGGCCGTATCGCGCTCACCATCAGCCAGAACGTCGACGGCCTGCACCAGCGGGCCGGCAGCACACGGGTGATCGACCTGCACGGCCGCGTGGACAACGTGCGCTGCCTCGATTGTGGCGACCTCACCGCGCGGGAGACCATGCAGGCGCGCCTCGCGCCCCTGATGCCTACCCCACCGCGGCTCGAACCCTCGCCGCGCCCCGACGGCGACGCCGAGATACCGGGCGAGCAATACGCAAACCTGCAGGTGCCGCCGTGCACGGCATGCGGCGGCACCGTCACGCCGGATGTGGTGTTTTTCGGCGGCAGCGTGCCGCGCGAGCGGGTTCGGGCATGCCTCGACGCGGTCGAGGAAGCCGACGGGCTGATGGTGGTGGGCAGCTCACTCGCGGTGTACTCCGGCTTTCGTTTCTGCCGGCATGCGCAGAGCCGCGGCAAGCCTATCGTGCTCATCAACCCGGGCTGGACCCGCGCGGACGACATGGCCACGCTGAAACTGGCTGCGGAAGCGGGCCCGCTCCTGACGGCGGTCGCGAGCGCGCTCGCGCGCCAGCCGGCCTAGCCCATGCGCGAGCGGTAGTCCCAGCTGAACAGCCGGGTGGGCGTGATGGTGAT
>JAUIEP010000276.1 GCA_030428835.1 Gammaproteobacteria bacterium
TCTTTCAGGAGTGTGTCGAGGGCATTTGCCATGGGTCAATCGGTCTGCGGATTCGGATACAATATAAAGATATCTTTATATTGTTGTATTTTAGCGGATTCCTGCAACTTGGGTAAGTGTCTTTGCGGAACTATCAGTTGCCAAACCGCGCTATTCTTCCCGGGAGAGGCTGAACCTGCCTGTCGGCTTCCATCATCCTGATCCACCACCCGCCCCATGAATCACCCGGCTCCACGACTCCTGCTATTTCGAATTGCCGCCCTGTACGCCATTCTCACGTTCTGCACGACCGCGCAAGCGGAGGTCGTGGACGTCTCCAGCGCCGAACTGCAGGCGCTACTGGCAAAGGGCGTGCCAGTGGTGGACGTGCGTCTCGCCGAGGAGTGGGCCGAGACCGGCGTGCTGGCGGGCAGCCACCGGATGACCTTCTTCGACGCCCGCGGCGGCTACGATGCGAAGGCCTGGTATGGCCAGCTCGGCGAGGTCGCCACGCCCGAAGACCCTGTCATCCTCATCTGCCTCACCGGCTCCCGCTCGCGCGTCATCGCCAACTGGCTGAGCGGCGGCATGGGTCACGAGCGGGTCTACAACGTCGCCGGCGGCATCGACGACTGGCTGCGCCAGGGCCTGCCCGTCAAACGAAATTAGCCCCGTGGCCAACGCCGCTCTCGATCTCGACCGCATCATCGAGACCTTCGAGTTCCTGCCGGACTGGGAGCATCGCTACCTGTTCCTGGATGAACTCGGGGAAAAGCTGGATCCCATGACCGCCGAGGACATGGTGCAGGAGAACATCGTACCGCCCTGCATGAGCACGGTGTATGTGAAGGCACGGCCGGTGGAGGGCGATCCGTCGCGCATTCGTTACGACGGCTTCTGCGACACGCCGACGATCAAGGGCGTGGTGGCGATCCTGGTGGCGCTGTTTTCCGGCAGGACGCCGCAGGAGGTAGAGGAACTCGACACCGACGCGATGTTCGACCGGTTGCACCTGTTCGAGAACCTGAGCCCGACACGGCACGTCGGCGTCTATGCCATCGTGGAAAAGATGAAGGCGCAGGCTCGGGCGTTTCTTTAACGGTGTGTTGCCAACCGGTTGTCACGGACAGCACCACGAAATTCCAGCGAGGGTTTACCCCAGCGAAGGCTGGGGCTGGAATCCATGTTTCAAGTTCGCGTTCCCCGTGACATGGACGCCAGCTTTCGCTCACTACTGTCCGGAACGTTTTCACATCGGTATTTCGACCTGCCTGTCGAGGGCCTGACGATAGCGTAGCTCTCGTCGTTTTCGATGCTCGTATGGGCAGTCTGCACGGTGGAACAACGTGGTCTGTAGCTTGGTGAGCCACAGGTAAAATTCTTCTGTGTGACTCCCCCGTTCCCTGTACCGGTGGAGCAGCAGATACACGATCAGCGCCACGTAGATCTGGATCTTCACCGCATTCTCCGACCGGCCCACAAAGCGCTTGATCTTGAGGCGCTGCTTCACCCATTTGAAGAACAGCTCGATCCCCCAGCGCTGACGGTACAGGTCCGCAATCTCCTGTGCCGGACGATTGAGGTCATTGGTCGCCAGGAGCCACTCCGCGCCATCGGGTTTTCTGAGGCGGATCCGTCGGATAGGCTGGCCGTAGTACGTGCTCGGCGCTCTCCCCGCCCCGGGCTTCCGGTGGCGGAAGGTCACCAGTTCATCCGCCAGAATCGACGCATCACAACCTTCAAGCGAGCGGCTCTCCACCAGATCCACCGCCGCATCGTTCTTGAACCGGGTCACAAAGTGACTCCCGCACTGGTCGATTTTGTGCCACCAGCTGTAGTCATAATATCCCCGGTCAAAGACATATATCGCCTGTTTTTCCAGGGTTAAACCCTGTGCCCAGGTAATGTCGTTCACATGCGCCGGCCCCATCTCTGCCCGGCATGGCACCCCAGTCCTGGGGGCGAACACCAGGTGCAGCTTGAGCCCCGTGATATGGGCGCTCTTCGTCTCCTGTGCCCAGTCATACCCCCGGCCCAGCAGCATGATCGGTGAGGAATCCAGGAACAGCAGCAGTTCTTTGGCCTCCTTACGCGCCTGACGGTGGGCGGCCGTCATCAGCTCCGTCGCCAGGGTAGCAAACAGGCCGCTGTCCCGCTTGCCGTTGGCTTCAGACAGAGTGGCCCGCTTCGCCGGTTTGACCCCCAGGTGGTACTGGCGGCCCCGGTGGGCGTCATAGGTGCTCTCCAATCCGCGCAGGCTGTTGCCAGGGCTCAGCTGCACCAGGCACATCGCCACCAGGTGGGACCAGCTATTGAATCCCTTGCTGTGCTTGTCGGCCTGAAACTGGTCTACCAGTTGATTAAATCGGGCCCGCGGGAGGAGTTGGAGAAGTGCATCAAAGCGTGTTCTACTATGCATGTTGCAGTGTCCGAAAAGGTTGAAACGCACTTCCGGTTTTAGAGATAAAACCTCGGCACTGCAACACTTTCCCGCCCCTTTTCCAAAACATGTCCCCAACACGCTGAATCGGCGCAAACTGACGCCAGCCGGGGCTTCCCGCGACTACCCGAAAATTATTCCGGACAGTAGTGAGCGAAAGCTGGTGTCCATGTAGCGGCGGATACCGGGATTCACTCCTGCTGCGGTAGCCGCAAATCACCCCTGGCCAAGCCCGCCATCGATCAACGCCTTGATCTCCGCGAGGTCGTTGGCGACGTTCTCCACCCGTTCCTCGCCCGTCATGATATGCGCCACGGATTCCGGTAGCGGAACCCGTACGCCGCAGGCCGCTTCCACCGCATCGGCGAACTTCGCCGGGTGCGCGGTGCCAAGCACCACCGTGGGCACCCCGGGCTCGCCGTGGACCCGGGCGGCCGCCACGCCGATCACGGAATGCGGGTCCATGATCTCGCTGGTTTCGCGGTAGACACGGGCGATCTCCGCGCTGGTGCCGGCGTCGTCCAGCCGGTGCGCGGAAAACAGTTTCCGCGCGGCGGCGAGTTCCGCCTCCGTGACGCCGAATTCCCCGTCGCGGGAAAAGGCGTCCATCAAGGCATTGATCCTGTCGGCATCGCGGCCGAGCAACTCGAACAGGTAGCGTTCGAAGTTGCTCGAGATCTGGATATCCATGCTCGGTGAGAGCGTGGGTTCCACGCCCTGCTGCTCCATCCTGCCGGATTCGAAGAAGCGCGTCAGGATGTCGTTGCGGTTACTGCCGATGATCAGGCGGTTCACCGGTAGCCCCATGGCGCGCGCGATGTATCCGGCAAGCACGTTGCCGAAGTTGCCCGTGGGCACGGCGAAGTTTACCGGCCGGTCGGGGGCGCCGAGTTCGAGCGCGGCACGGAAGTAGTAGACCACCTGCGCGGCAATGCGCGCCCAGTTGATGGAGTTCACCGCTGACAGGCTGTGGCGTTCGCGGAACGCGGTGTCATTGAACATCGCCTTGACC
>JAUIEP010000277.1 GCA_030428835.1 Gammaproteobacteria bacterium
TCAGCTGGTACGAGCCCATGTGGCTGGAAAACCTCGGCTTCGCACCCGTGGGCGAGGGCTGGAAGCTGACCATGGAGGGCGCGACCTCCCTGATCGACGGCGGCGACATCCCCTGGAACCCGTCGGGTGGCGTGCTGTCCTCCAATCCCATCGGCGCCTCGGGCATGATCCGCTTTGCCGAGGCCGCGCGGCAGGTCCGCGGCGACGCGGGCGACCACCAGGTGCCCGGCGCGAAACTCGCCCTGGGCCATGCCTACGGCGGCGGCGCGCAGTTCTTCGCCATGTGGGTGGTCGGCGCCGACAAGGGCTGACCGGGCAGGCGAGGATATCGACATGAACAAGCACTTCAATATCGCGGACCTGTTCGAGATGGTCGCCGACAAGGTGCCGACCCGCTCGGCGCTGGTCTGCGGCGACCAGCGCGCGACCTTCGCCGAACTGGAGCAGCGCGCCAACCGGCTCGCCCACTTCCTCGCCTCCCGCGGGGTGCGGGCGGGCGATCACGTCGGCCTGTACATGTACAACTGCAACGAGTATCTCGAGGGCATGATGGCGTGCTTCAAGATCCGGGCGGTGCCGATCAACGTGAACTACCGCTACGTGCAGGAAGAGCTGCTCTACATCTTCGACAACGCGGACATGGTGGCGTGCATACACCACCAGGAGTTCAGCCCGCACATCGCCGAGGTGAAGGACTCCGCGCCGGACCTCAAGACGTTCATCTACGTGAAGGACGACTCGGCTGCGGATGCGCAGGCCATCGGAAGCATCGAGTACGAGGCCTGCATGGAGGGCCAGTCCGACGCCCGCGACTTCGGGGAGCGCGCCGACGACGACCTGTTCCTGCTCTACACCGGCGGCACGACCGGCATGCCCAAGGGCGTGATGTGGCCGCACAAGAACCTGTTCTACGCGGCCCTGGGCGGCGGCGGCTGGTTCCACCCGGACGGGCCGATCACCGAGCCGGACCAGATCGCCGGCCGCATCGGCGACTTCGCCATCGTCGGCATGGCGCTCGCGCCGCTGATGCACGGCGCCTGCTGGTGGTACGCCATGATCCAGATGCTGGGCGGCAACTGCGTGGTGCTGAACCCGCACCGCTCGCTGGAGGGCGCCGAGGTCTGGGACATTGTCGAGAAGGAGAAGGTGAACTCGCTGTCGATCGTCGGCGACGCGATGGCGATACCGCTGCTCGACGCGCTCCGCAAGGAGCCGGACCGCTGGGACCTGTCCAGCGTGTTCTCCATTGGCTCGGGCGGCGCGGTGTTTTCCGCGTCCAAGCAGGACGAGTTCAGGGAGCGCTTCCCCAACGTCATCATCATGAATTCCTTCGGCTCCTCCGAGTCGGGCAACATGGGCTTCGACAGCGGCGAGAAGAAGTCGCAGGAAAAGGGCCTCGGCAACGTCGTCCAGTCGGACTTCATGGACGTGATCACCGACGTGGAGGGCGAGCCCCACGCGCACGTGCAACCCGGTGAGATGGGTATTTTCGCGCGCTCCGGCCATATTCCGGTGGGTTACTACAATGACCCCGAGAAGACCGCGAAAACCTTCGTCGAGGTGGAGGGCAAGATGTGGCTGCTCACCGGTGACGAGGCGCGCCTGGAGGAAGACGGCTCGATCACGGTGTACGGTCGCGGCTCCAACTGCATCAACTCGGGCGGCGAGAAAATCTTCCCGGAGGAAGTGGAGGAGGCCGTCAAGGCGCACCCGGATGTGTTCGACTGCCTCGTCGTCGATACGCCGGACGACCGATTCGGCAGCAAGGTGACGGCGGTGGTGGCCACCCGCGACAATGCCGCACTCACGCTGGACGCCATCCAGGAGGAGGCGCGCAAGCACGTGGCGGGGTACAAGGTGCCGCGCGAACTGCACATCGTGCCGGAGATACCGCGGGCGCCGAGCGGCAAGCCCGCGTACCCGAAGGCGAAGGAGATTGCGTTGTCGCAGGAGTTTTTGGTGGCCTAGTGGGCGAGGGTTAAATAACGTCGCCCCCGCGAAGGCGGGGGCCCAGTGTCCGGGGCGCTAAGGTCACTGGGGCTCGCGATGGCGAACCACCGCCTGCGCGGGGAAGACGGTATCGGGCACAGTCCCGCGTGAGCGCGTCAATTACAGTCAAGGGACTGTCCATGCCAGAACTCGACATCAGCACCAAAAACTGCATCGTGGAACAGGAGGGCAAGACCCTCATCGTCACGCTCAATCGCCCCGAGGCCAAGAACGCCTTCAGCCCCGAGATGCTGCTCGGCATGTACAAGGCCTGGCGGCGGCTCGAGGAGGACGACGGGTTGATGTGCGCCATCCTCACCGCCAACGGCGATACCTTCTGCGCGGGCATGGATCTCAAGGCCGGCGCCGAGGGACACCGCTCCACCGAGGAGTTCATGGAACTCATGGGCACGGTGCCGAACGTGCACTGGCAGGCCCTGTTGCGTGACAACCGCCCGAACAAGCCGCTCATCCTCGCGGTGGAGGGCTACGCGCTCGCCGGCGGCACCGAGATCCTGGCGGGTACCGATATCCGTGTGGCGGCCGAGGACGCGACTTTCGGCGTGACGGAAGTGGCGCGCGGGCTGTACCCGATGGCGGGCTCCAGCGTCCGCCTGCCGCGCCAGATCCCGTACTGCCTCGCCGCCGAGATCGTGCTGCTGGGTCGCCACATCACCGCGCAGGAGGCCCTGGACTGGGGTCTCGTCAACCGCCTCGTACCCAAGGGCGAAACCCTGGCCGAGGCGAAAAAAATAGCCGAGCAGATCGCCCAGACCGGTCCGCTGGCGCTCAGGGCGATTACCAAATCCCTGCGCGACATCCAGACCGACGTGCCGGAACCCGAGGCGATGCTGATGTCGGACGAACTCGCCAACCCGGTCTTCGCCTCCGCCGACGCCAAGGAGGGGATGCGCGCGTTCAAGGAGAAGCGCCCCGCGAAGTTCACGGGGCAGTAGCGCGCACCCGGGGATAGGCAATGTCCACACCGGAGAACGAGCAACCGAGCGTCGACAACGCGCTGCCGGGCGTCGACTTCTTCTTCGATGACGTCACCAACCTGCACGAGCTCGTCGAGCAGACGCGGGCGATCAACAACGTGGTCGGCGTCATGTTCGCCGGCGACCGCAAGTGGCTGGTCAACGACTACGACACGGTCAAGGCCGCGTTCTCCGACGAGGAGCACTTTTCCAGCCGGTCCTTCTACGAGTTCGCATCGATGCCCATGCAGGGTCGCACCCTGCAGGTGATGGAGGGGGAGGAGCACCGCGTCAACCGCCTGCTGGTGTCGCGCGAGTTCTTTCCCAAACCCATCAGCGCCATCGTCGCGCCCATCATCGAGGTGGAGGCCGAACGCTTTATCGAGCGCATAGCCGGCGAGGACGAGGTGGAACTGGTGGAAGCCTTTGCACGGCCGTTTCCGTTCTCCGTCATCACCCG
>JAUIEP010000278.1 GCA_030428835.1 Gammaproteobacteria bacterium
CGCGGGGCGTTTCAACCTGGCCTGGTCCAGGGACGACTGGAGCGCGCGTTACGTGTACGACCAGTCGAAGTGGCGCGAGAAAATTCCCGCGCCCTACCTCGAGGCGGTGGGAGCCTTCACCCCGGGTGGCGGTACACCGAAGGCGGACGCACTGGCCGTCGTCTTCCCCGCCCAGGCGGCGCAGGCGCTGGCCAACATGGGTCGGCAGGAGACGGAGCTCGGCGACTTCGTCCTCGATCATCGCTCCTCGCTGGTACCCGGTGAGTTTATCGGCGACCACGAACTGGATGTCTTTGGCCACGCGCTGACGGTGGAGCGGGACGGCCTCGACCTCGGCATCTTCGGCGACGTCTCCGTCAAGTCGATCACGGCCTACCGCGAGATGGAGAACTACAGCCTCGGCGAACTCGACGGCACGCCGCTGGCCATCACGTACTTCGTGACCGGTGACGAACAGGTCGAGCAGTTCACGCAGGAATTCCAGGCCGTCGGCAGCGCGCTGGACGATCGCGTGGATTACGTCATGGGGCTGTACTGGTTCGAGGAGGACGGCCACCTCAACAGCTACAACCGGACACTGGACTTTCGCATCAACGGCGCGGCGGAGCCCCTCAACGAGATCTTCACCCTCGTCGGCATCGACAACGAGGCGTGGGCGGTCTACGGCCAGGCCACGCTGGCGGACGCGTTCACGCAGGGCCTGAGCGCGACGCTGGGCTGGCGCTACACGCAGGAGACACGCGGCGCCAGCGTGATGAAAGACGAATTCCGCGGCCCCCTGGGTCTGCAGACGGCCAACTGCGACCCCGCGCGGCCGGATTTCGACCCGGACCTCTGCCTGAGCTTCGACACGGACTCCACCGAGGACTTCGACAACCTCTCCTGGATGGCGAACCTCGCGTACCAGTGGCATGACGACCTCATGAGCTACCTGCGTGTCGCCACCGGCTACCAGAGCGGCGGCTTCAACGGCCGCGGCACGACCCTGGCCGGTGTGACCACGCCGTTCAATGAGCAGACCTCGATCAACTACGAGATCGGCGTGAAGAGCACGCTGTGGCAGCAGCGCGTGAATCTCAACACGTCGGTGTTTTACACGGAGAACGACGACATCCAGATACCGGGCTTCCCGCCCGGCGCCGACAGCCCCAATGTCGGCACCATCATCGCCAATGCCGGCGAGTCGCATGTTTACGGCCTCGAGCTCGAGCTGCTGGCGCTGCTGACCCCGGACCTGGAGGCGTTCCTGCAGTACGCCTACCTGAAGGGCGAGTACGACGAGTACATCATCGGCCAGGACGACCTGGACGGCGACGGCGTGCGCGAGACACCGGTGGACGTCGCCGACGACACGAAGTTCATCCAGTCGCCGGAGCACTCGCTCGCGGGAGGCGTGCGCTACACCTTCGGCGACACCGGCTTTGGCACGCTGTGGGCGCGGCTGGACGTGAGCTGGCAGGACGACGTGCTGTTCAATGGCGGCACCGAGGTGCGCACACAGAACGCGCCCGAGCTGGACTCGGGCGACAACCAGAACCGCCCGCTCAACCAGCAGGACGCCTATACCGTGGTCGACGCGCAGGTCACGCTGGAGGAAATCCCGCTGGTTGCACAGGGCAACCTGCGTTTAACGCTGTGGGGTCGCAACCTGCTGGACGAGGACTACCGCTACACCTCGGTGGACCTGCTCGAGCAGTTGGGCTTCGGCGTGACCCACTACGCGGACCCGCGTACCTACGGTGTAACGCTCGACTGGCGGACCAACTGACGCCTCTTTTGCCTGACCGGCCCGTCGCTTCGCGAGGGCTGCTTGCGCGCCTGCAATCCGTTGGAGTCTCGTTGACGCCCATCGCCCTGTGGGGTCGAATTCATCCCCTGTGGGGTCGAATTCATTCGACCTGGAGCAGATATCTCGATACGTGTCGGCCTTGCCCCGTAGGGTCGAATTCATTCGACCTGGAACAGGGTTCTCGATACGAACGGTGTCCCTTATTGAGAGCCGGGTGCCCGGTCGAATGAATTCGACCCTACAGGGGATGCTGCCCGGCGGATTGATGCCCGACTGCCGGGAAAGGCCTCCGCTCGTGAATCTTCGATGTTGCACTCATTTACCGGTATCTCGCCTTGTTGGCCTTCCCCCTGTGGGGTCGAATTCATTCGACCAGGAAGAGGGCTTTCGATACGTGTTGGCCTTCCCCCGTAGGGTCGAATTCATTCGACCTGGAACAAGGTTCTCGATCCGAACGGTGTCCTTTATTGAGAGTCGGTTGCGTGGTCGAATGAATTCGACCCCACAGGGGATGCTGCCCGACCTCACAGAAGGGACCTCACAGAATCCGGGTTACTGCGGCGGGTGATACCAGACCGGTGACGAATACGCCCGTTCGCGAATCTTCTCTGGGAACCGCGCGGGCAGCTCGATACCTAGCGCCTGCGCGTCCAGGGTGGAGTGCCGCGGTGTGGGCACCTGCAACACGCGCACGTAATAAAAGGCGCTGTGCGCGGGATCGAAGTCCGGGTCCAGCCAGCGTTCGAAGAACTCCGGCTGCCCGTCATCGGCGACCGCCACATCGTGGACCTGTTCGTGCGTCTGGCCGTCCGCGTCGATCCAGCCCTTGATGACCTGCACCCGCTCGAGGTCCGCGCCCCGCGGGTCCTTCAATGCGTGGATGACCAGCACGGGCGCCGGTGACCCGGGCGATGGCGGCGGCAGCACGGCCCCCATCGGCACGGAAGGCATGCCGGGGGTGATGATGCCGTGGGAGCGCAGCCCTGTGCGGATGAACCCGGGCGTGTGCCAGCCGGCGCGCAACTGCAGGGCGATCCGCGGCCCGGTCGTGGCGTACACCTCCCGGCGGCGCAGCGCGGCGACAATCTCCTTCCGCGTGTTGTCCTGTGCCCACACCGCGGCGAGGCCCGAGGCCGACATGTCCCAGCCGCTGGCGCTGCCCTCGACGCCGATGCCGCGGCGCTTGTTTTCCGGGGTCGAGTCGCGGGCGAGCTTGCCGTGGAAGTTGTTCTCCTCGGCGGAGGCCAGGCCCGTGTGGGAGTCGGTGGAGCCGATCATACCGAAGGCGTAGGGGTTGCGGCCCGACCGCGCCTCGATCGCGAGTCCGCGCCTGAGCGCCGTGCGCACGAAATCGCCCGGTTGGGGCGTGTACGGCGTGGGGTATGCCTGAATATAAAAGCTGTAGCGCTCGAAGTCGGCGAAGGGGTCATTCGGGGCGAACGCCGGGTGCGTTTCCGAGTCGCCCTTGATCTGCGTGGCTTCCACCACCGGCTCCCAGCGGGCGCGCAGCGCGAGGTAGTCCGGCGTGAAGTCCGCGCCGCGCAGGCTGCGCTCGG
>JAUIEP010000279.1 GCA_030428835.1 Gammaproteobacteria bacterium
ACCATGTTGAAGAGGATGGTGCCGACGTGGTCGTACTCGACGATGGAGCCGGTCGCCAGTGTGTTGGCGTTGATCGAGAACACGTCGTGGTCCGGCAGGTGGAAGCGCAGCGCGGCGTCGGCGATCGTACCCTGCGAGGACACCCAGTTGGTGCCGTTGAACTTCACGATGGCGCCGACCTCGGGTGCGTTTACCGCCTCTTCGCAATCCGGGTCCGCGTCGTCCTGCCAGCAGTTGGTGGCGGGGCCGGGCACACCGTTGGGGCCGAAGCCGTCCGGGACCAGCACCTCGTTGACGACGGTGGTCTGGTTGCCGGACTTGAAGGCCGCGGCATAGACCGTGTTGCCGTCGGCTGACACCGCGAGACCACGGGGGGTGTCCGCGAAGAAGCTCAGGATCTCGAGCGGCGTACCGCCCAGCGCGGTGCCGATGGCGTTCGCGTCGAATACCCACACATCCGCGCGGCCGATTCCCTCCACCAGGAACTGCGGGTCACCCGCGCCGGGTACGGCGGAGATGGAAGGGTCGGTTCGATGCTGCCCGCGGTGCGCCGTGGTGATGAACGCGCGGTTGCCACCGGTACCGGCAAACACGATGTCGCGCGGTTCATCACCGACCAGCAGCGTGCGCGTCACCCGGCCGGACGGGATGTCGACGATGCTCACACTGTCCGAGAGGTGGTTGACCACCCACACCTCGGTGTCGGAACGCGCCGCGACCGCCACCGGCTCCATCCCCACGGGAATGGATGACTCATGCACCAGGTAGCCGCCGAACGCGATCTTGTAGACCTCCACCCGGTTGTCGGGCGTATTCACCGCCACCAGCTTGCCGCCGTTTGGCGTCATCGCGACGGGTCGCACGTGGCCGCTCTCGAAGGCGATGAAAGAGGTCTGCGCAGCGACCGGCCCGGCGCCGACGGCCAGTGCGGCCAACAGCGCCATCACCCGCGCTGTATGGGCGGCCAGGCGCCGCCAGGACGGTATGGAAACGAGTGGTGAGCGTGCAATTTTCATGACCGAGCCCTTTTATCAAGTGACCTGTGCTCCAGGCCGCATACGTTGTTGACTCCATCCGTGGACAGGCACCGGGCCGCCGCTCCCGCGGACTGCCGGTCAGTTGCCTGTAGATTGAGTGACCCCATGCGCCGGGCCATATGACACGTGAGAGGAACGTCTCCCCTCCGGCTTGCCGGGTGGGGAGTCAGGGGGTGGGAAGTCCGTACCACGGGGGCATGGATTGAAGAGGGCGGAAGAGCGGTACCCGCGCAGGGGAGCTGCGCGGGTACCGGTATGCTAGCAGCCGCTGATGTCGCAGGCGTCGCCCGTACCGTCGTTGTTGGTATCTTCCTGCCCGGGGTTGGCAACCAATGGGCAGTTGTCGACGCCGTCGCCGATACCGTCGTTGTCGCTGTCGAGACCGACCACGTTGTCGCAGGCGTCGCCGATGCCGTCGGCGTCGCTATCCGACTGCCCGCCGTTGGCCACGGTGGGGCAGTTGTCCAGCCCGTCGAGCACGCCGTCCTCGTCGCGGTCGATGCCCATGCGCGTACCGGAGCCCGGGGGCACACAGGTAAAGGTGATGGGACCTTCAGGATTGACGAGGTTGCGCAGGTCACCGTTGCTGATCAGCGTGCCCACGTCGGACAGGAACTGCCCGCCGGGCTGGCGCAACCAGCCGCGCTGCACACCGCCCACCGTGCCCTTGGCGATCACCTCACACTCCTTCACCGTTCCGCCGAGCATCAGCGAGTCGAAATTGGCGTTGGAGCGGGTGTTCAGCAGGTCGAGACGGGGACCGACGGTGGGACCGAGGCCGGCAGCCAGCGTACCCTGCTGGCCGACGATCGGCGCGAGATCCGTCGGGAAGCGCAATGAGAACGCCTCCAGTTCACGCCGCTGGGTTGCGTTCAGCGTGAAGACGCCGGCGCCCAGGAAGTTGAACACGGTGTCCACGGAACCGTCGTGCAGGAAGCCGAAGCCCCGCACCTGGTCACCCGTGAAGCCGCCGCCCGAGGACAGGCCGAACATGCCGACCTTGTGGTACATGTTGCGCATGTGCGGCACTTTGAAGAACTGGGTCTCGCCCTCGAAGCTCTGCTCGCCGCCCGTGCCGAAGAAACCGTCGGCCTCGTCCAGCGTATGGCAACCGTTACAGTTCGCGATCACGTCGCTCGTCGGGCCGAAGAACCGGTTCCGGCCCGCCTGCGCGTTGGCGGGGAGTGAGTTGTCCAGGGCGCGGACGGGGTTCGGCGGCAGGAAGACCTGCAGGATGAAGTCGGTGAACTTCTGCATGTCAGGCGCGGAGATCGTGCCGTGCTTACCCACCAGGCCCTCGAACGCGACGATGAAGTTGTTGAAGGAATGATCCTCGTCACAGGGAGCGCCGGTCGGTTCGTTACAGGAATCCAGGCCGAAGAAACCGTCTACCCTGTCACCGCGCCAGTGGAGCGCACCGTGCGTGGCCATGCCGCGCAGGGTCTGCGTCGTCATCGGGCCCTTCATCGGGTGGAACTCCGTGCCGAACTGGATCGGTACCGCGCGCGGCTGGGTGTTGGTCGTTACGTGATCGTCCGGGTTGCCCAGGTTCCAAGCCAGTTGGTCCATGTCGCCGAAGATGTGGCAGCTTGAACAGGACGCCTCGCCGTTACCCGACGTGATGGTCGCGTCGTACAGGAACGGGCGGCCGTCCACGATCGACTGCGGCTCGGGGTTGGGCATGGGTTGCGTCTGCACCGTGTTGTTGGTGGAAAGGTCGATCACCTCCAACTGGTTGTTGAAACGCGTCATCACGTACAGGCGGTTGTTCTTCTCATCCAGCACCATGCCGCTGGGGCCGCCGCCCACGTTGATGTAGTTGCTGCTCTCCGCCGTCGGGTCGAAGTTGCTCTCGAAGTTGGCATCCTCGATGTCGGCGGTGTCGAACACGCCGATCTTGCCCGAGCCGAAGGCGGCGACGTACAGCGTTGCGCCGTCGCTGGACACAACCGGCTGCAAGGGCGTGGCGAGGCTGTGCGCCGCCTGGGCGTCGATGGCCGCGTGGTCCGCGCCGGCGTCGGTGTGGCGCTGGCTGTAGTCGATGTGCTGGTTCAGGTGCTGCGGGTCGACGCTACCGTTGCCGGGGTTGAGCACGGTGATGCGCGACTCGGACAGGCGACCCTGTACCGTGCTGCCGCCGTGAACACCGGGACCCTCGAAGTTGATGTGGTTCGGCAGCTCCGTGTTGGTCACATAGACGCGGCCGCTCACCGGGTTCACCACCATGTTGAAGAGGATGGTGCCGACGTGGTCGTACTCGACGATGGAGCCGGTCGCCAGTGTGTTGGCGTTGATCGAGAACACGTCG
>JAUIEP010000076.1 GCA_030428835.1 Gammaproteobacteria bacterium
AGTGGGCGCAGCCCTCGCACTTCACGGGTTTGTCCTGGGAGGGCATACACAGCATCTGCCCGGCAGGGTCCTGCGGCCCCGGTGCGGTTTTACGTGGCTACGACATGAACGGCTGGACGCTCGCATCACTGGACCAGGTCAACGCCCTCGCGAATCACTACCTCACTACGACCTACACGATGGGGCCCGGGCCGGACAGCTTTTCCGATGCCGCGGCCGAAATGCAGGAGATGATGTATTTCGAATATCCCGTACACCCGGTAATCGTCTTCGCCGATGGCCCGTTCTTACCGACACCCTTTTACGGCTACTTCGTTGGCGGAGTCGCCCCCCTGCAAGGCCTGACCAATACGCCGAGCATCGGCGACAGCTCCAAGGTGTATCTGGGACGCTTCTCCTATGGCCTGGACAGGTTCTTGAACGAATTCGGTACGGTATCCACCGCAGCGAGCGTCGACAAGTCAACGAACGACACGGAAACGGGCGCGTTCTTCTATCGTACTCCGTGACACAAATGGAACGGCTCGCATTCAAGGCGCATCAGTGCAGCGACTTGTCCACCCGGTGTTCCTGGAAGACGAACTCGAAGACCTCGCGGAAGTTCCGCGCGAAGTGCACGTTGATGCCCTCCCGCAGGTAATCCGGTAATTCCTCGAAGTCGCGCCGGTTGGCGTGGGGCAGGATCAACTCCATGATCTTCGAGCGGCGCGCGGCGATCACCTTCTCGCGGATGCCGCCTACCGGTAAGACCTGGCCTGTCAGCGTGAGCTCACCCGTCATCGCCAGCGGTCGCTTGATGCGCTCCTTGCGCGCCAGCGACACGAGCGCCGTCGCCATCGTGATGCCCGCGCTGGGACCGTCCTTCGGCGTGGCGCCCTCGGGCACGTGCAGGTGCACCATGCTCATGTCGAAGAAATCCGGGTCGCAGCCGTAGTCCTTGAGGTGCGCGATCACATAGCTGTAGGCGATATCCGCCGACTCGCGCATGACCTCGCCCAGGCGGCCGGTGAGCTTGAAACCGCGGTTCAGCGTGTGAATCTGTGACGACTCGATGGCGAGCGTGGCGCCGCCCATGGCTGTCCACGCGAGACCGGTGGCCACACCGAGTCCGCGCACGGGCTTCTCGGGCTGGAACGGCGGCTTGCCGAGCAACTCGTCGATATCCTTCTTGCCCACGCGCATTCTCTCTTCGTCCTCGGTCAACAGGCGCACGATGGACTTGCGCATGATGCGCGCGAGCTGCTTCTCCAGCGTGCGCACACCCGCCTCGCGGCAGTAGGAATCGATGACGTACTTGAGGCCCGCATCGTTGATCTTCAGTTGTTCGTCGGTGAGTCCGTGGCGCTCGAGCTGCTTGGGCCAGAGGTGCTTCTTCGCGATGGACAGCTTCTCCTCGGCGACGTAACCGGACAGGCGCAGCGTCTCCATGCGATCCAGCAGCGGACCCGGAATGGTGTCCAACTGGTTCGCGGTGCAGATGAACAACACCTTGGACAGGTCGACACGGAGGTCGAGGTAGTGATCCAGGAACTCGCTGTTCTGCTCCGGGTCCAGTACCTCCAACAGCGCCGACGCGGGGTCGCCCTGGTAGGACGCGCCGATCTTGTCGATCTCGTCGAGCATGATGACCGGGTTCGAGACCTCTACTTCCTTCAGCGCCTGGATGAACTTGCCGGGCATGGCGCCGATATAGGTGCGGCGATGCCCCTTGATCTCCGCCTCGTCGCGCATGCCACCCAGACTGAAGCGGTAGAACTTGCGCCCCAGGGCATCCGCCACCGAACGGCCGATGCTCGTCTTGCCCACGCCCGGCGGGCCGACCAGCAACAGGATGGAACCGGCGATCTCGCCCTTGAAGGACCCGACGGCGAGGAACTCGAGGATGCGTTTCTTCACATCGTCGAGCCCCTCGTGGTGCTCGTCGAGCACCGTGCGCGCGTGCCCCAGCTCGAGGTTGTCCTCCGAGAGCACGCCCCAGGGCACCGAGGTGGCCCAGTCGAGGTAGTTGCGGGTGACCCCGTATTCCGGCGAACCGGTTTCCAGCACCGAGAGCTTCTGCAACTCCTCCTTGATGCGTTTCTCCGCCGCCTTCGGCAGGGCCAGGTTGGCGATGCGCTCCTCGAACTCCTCGACGTCCGAGGTGCGGTCGTCTTTCGAGATGCCCAGTTCCTTCTGGATGA
Organism: Gammaproteobacteria bacterium; assembly: GCA_030428835.1. Lineage (GTDB taxonomy): Bacteria > Pseudomonadota > Gammaproteobacteria > Pseudomonadales > Halieaceae > Marimicrobium. Next base: position 2,181 of record JAUIEP010000076.1, read on the forward strand.
TCTTGAGCTGCTCGCGCAGGAAGAACTCGCGCTGCTGGTCGGAGACCTTCTCGTTGACCTGGCTGGAGATCTGCCCCTGCAACTCCGCCACCTCGCGCTCCTTGCGCAACAGCGAGAGCACCTTCTCCATGCGCGACACGAGCGGCAGCGTGTCGAGGATTTCCTGCAACTGCTCCCCGTTGGCCGTGGTCAGCGCGGCGGAAAAATCCGCGAGCAGGCTCGGCTGGGTCGGGCTGAAGTTCGCGAGGTACTGCTTGAGTTCCTCGCTGTAGAGGGGATTCAGCGGCAGGAGCTCCTTGATCTCCTTGATGAGGGCCATGGCGTAGGCCTTGACCTCGTCGGAATCCTTGTCGCCCTGGCTGCGGGGGTACTCCACCTGCACGAGGTACGGCGGCTTGTCATTGAGCCAGCGCACAATGCGAAAGCGCTTGATGCCCTGCGCCAGGAACTGCCCGGCCTGCTCACTGGGCACCGGTGGGCGGTGCAGGCGCACCACGCAGCCGATCCCGGGGAAGCGACGGGGGTCGATCTCGCCGCCGTCGCGCTTCTCCACATAGGACAGGCCGATGAGGCCGTGGCCGGCCTCGCGCACCGCTTTCAGGGTCTCGCCCCACTCCTGGGGATTGATGGCGACCGGTTGCACCTGCCCGGGGAAGAAGGGCCGGTTGGGCACGGGCATGATGTAGAGGGTATCCGGCAGGACATCGTCCGCTACCGCGGGCGTGTGCCCTTCCTCGCCGGAGTCCACCACCTCGACATCCACCGGCTCTTCGAATTCATTCATGGGGTCTTCACCATGGATACAGAACTCCTGTATATGTGGCCGGTGCGCGCGATTTCAACCGCGCTTTCGCCGCGCGGCGTACAGCCATGGCGCACGAGCCGGTATACTGTCGCGCACGCCCTGGCGGCGCCTGGCGCCTATTGTTACATGAGGAAATCACGGTGCATATCGAACAACTCCCGGCGGACGAGGTAGCGGCGCGACTGGCGCAGGCCCAGGCGGACTACGACGCGCTCGCGGCGCGCGGGCTGTCACTGGATCTCACCCGGGGCAAGCCCGGCGCCGAGCAACTGGCCCTGTCCGACGCGCTGGACGGCATCCTGGGCCAGAACTACCGCGCCCACGACGGCACGGACGTGCGCAACTACGGCGGCCTGAGCGGCCTGCCCGAGGCCAAGGCGCTGTTCGGCCGGATGCTCGGCGTGCCCGCGCAGGAGGTACTGATCGGCGGCAACTCCAGCCTGCAGCTGATGTACGCCACAATCGAATTCGCGCTTTCCGAGGGCCTGCGCGGCCCGGCGAGCGCCTGGGGCAATGAGGATGTGGTGAAGTTCATCTGCCCGGTGCCGGGCTACGACCGCCATTTTTCCGTGTGCGAACACCTGGGCATCGAACTGGTCACCGTTCCCCTGCTGGAGACCGGCCCCGACATGGACGCGGTGGAGGCGCTGGTGCGGCAGGACCCGAGCGTGCGCGGCATGTGGTGCGTGCCGCGTTTCTCCAACCCCACCGGCTGCGTGTACAGCGCCGCCACCGTGGAGCGCATCGCCCTGCTCGGCCGCATCGCCCCCGAACACTTCATCGTCATGTGGGACAACGCCTACGCGGTCCACACCCTGTACGACGACGCGCCGGAGCTCGCGTCGATCCACGCTTTCTGCGAGCAGCACGGCACGCTGGACAGTGTGTTCCAGTTCGGCTCCACCTCCAAGATCACGTTCGCGGGCGCGGGCGTCGCGTTCCTCGCCTCCAGCCCCGCCAATCTCCAGGCACTGGAGGCGCACCTGGCCTTCCAGACCATCGGCCCGGACAAGGTCAACCAGCTGCGCCATGTGAAGTTCCTCCACGACTGCGCGGGCATCGAACGCCACATGGCCGAACACGCGAGGATTATCCGCCCGCGTTTCGAATGCGTACTGCAAACCCTGGAACGGGAGCTCGGCGGCACCGGCATGGGGCAGTGGCAGGCGCCCACCGGCGGCTACTTCATCTCCTTCGACGCACGGCCCGGGCTCGCGCGCGAGATCGTGCAGCTCGCCGCTGACATCGGCGTGAAGCTCACACCCGCCGGGGCCACGTTCCCGTATGGGAATGACCCCGAGGATCGCAATATCCGGCTCGCGCCCACTTTTCCCTCGCTGGAGGCGGTGCAGGCGTCGGTCGATGCGTTCGTGGTGTGCGTGAAGCTGGCTTCTTTGCGGCAGTTGGCGGGTTAGCCTTGGGGTGTTCGTGAGGGTTGCCGGGCTTTAGTGTTCGCGCTGTGCTTTTTGCCCGGGCACCGCGGCGTCGTGAAAGTTCCGGCGAGGCGGGAAAAGCAGCCTCGCCAGAACTTCCCCGCCACCACGGCGCCCTACCTGGGTGCTTTATGTCTCTATCCAACACCTGGTGGGTTCTTGCGCCCCGTTGGCCGGCCCGCGAGCACCTGAATGCCCTGCTTTAAAACGCGGCACTCCGTGCTGCCCTCAGTCGGTCGCGAGCCCTGCGGTCTCGCTCCACTCCCTCGGCGCGTTTTGAACAGCAGGGCATTCAGGTGCTCGCGGGCCTCTGCTCAGTGAATGGAGGAGGATTGGAAACCGGGGGGCGCGACGGAGAATAGCTTGTCAGTAGTCCTCGGTGTACGCCTGCGGCCAGAGACCGCGCAGGAAGTTGACGATGTCCCAGATTGATTCTTCGGAGTCGAGCTTGTCGCGAAAGCCCGGCATGAGGACGCCGTCGCCCTCGGCGATGCTCTTGAAGAGATCGTATTCACCGTAGCCGTAGAGGAACGATTCCGGTTTCAGCAGGTCGGTGGCGCCTGGCGTGCGGTCGTTGATGTAGGCGGGCTCCGCGAGGGGATCCGCGATGACCAGTTCTTCCTCGTTAGCGGCGACCTCGATCTCCTGCTCCTCCTCGCCCGTGCCGTAGTAGTCATCGATCGCCTTCGTCATCTCCTCCATGATAAGAAGGCGCTCGTCCGGGTCGTTGGCCTGCTGGCCGGGGTCGGGGAATTCCGCCCACTCGGGCCAGGGCTCCTCGTCGTCGAGGTAGACCGTCTTGTCCTCTTCTTCCTCGGCGGAGCCGTACTCCTGCTCCACCAGGTCAGAGAAATCGAACTCCTCGATGATGCCGCCTTCGTTGAAGCGCTCCCCATAGCGCTGCATCGGGGCCCAGCCGTGGCATTCGGCGCAGTGCAGTACGTAGAGGTCGGAGCCGTGTTGTCTGGATTGTTCATCGGCGGGCACCGGGTTGGCGCCGCCGGGCAGGGAGGCCAGCGAGAGTGTGGCGCCCAGCGCCAGCCCCAGTACCGCGGGCCGCAAGGACTACTCCTCGCCGCCCTGCTGGCCGGGGGGCATGCCGACGAAGGGGAAGCTGGCGACATTGCCGTCGCTGCTGGAGATCTGGGAGACCTTGACGCTGCCTTCCTTGTCGACCTCGTCGATGCGGATGATGGCCTGCAGGGGGATGTAGCTGCGCTGCACGCCCTTGAATTCGTTCTTCAGCTTCTCTTCGCTCGGGTCGACCAGCACCTGGGAGCGCTCGCCGAAAACGAACTCCTCGACCTCGATAAAGCCCCACATGTCGCTCTGGTAAATCTGCCGCGCGAACACCTCGAACACCTGGCTGCCGTTCTGGAAAATCACTTTGTAGACAGATTCTTGGGGCATGGAACTCTCGTGCGCTTGTGGCGGCGTCCTGGCCGGTTTTTCGGGGGCGGCAATGGTAACGGCCCCTCGGCCAGAATACCAGTATGGACGAAGCAACGCCCTATGTTTGACCCCACCTCCTCTGTATAATTCGCAGCCCTTTTCAGTGGCGCCAGGCGGCGCCAACCCGGACCCGGTGAGCAAGAAACTCTACATCCAGACCCACGGCTGCCAGATGAACGAGTACGACTCCGCGCGCATGCGCGACCTGCTCGGGGACAGCCACGGCCTGACGCCCACCGAGAACCCGGAAGAGGCCGATGTCCTTCTGCTAAATACCTGTTCTATAAGGGAAAAAGCGCAGGAGAAGGTCTTCCACCAACTCGGGCGCTGGAAGGCCCTGAAGCAGAAGAACCCGGACCTCATCATCGGCGTGGGCGGCTGCGTGGCCAGCCAGGAGGGCGCGGCCATCGGGGAGCGGGCGCCCTATGTCGACCTCGTGTTCGGACCCCAGACCCTGCACCGCCTGCCCGAGATGCTCGACCGGCGCGGCCCCGGCGGCACCCTGGTGGTGGACGTCAGCTTTCCCGAGATCGAGAAATTCGACCGCCTGCCGGAACCGGAGGCCGAGGGCCCCAGCGCCTTCGTCTCGATCATGGAGGGCTGCAGCAAGTACTGCACCTTCTGCGTGGTGCCCTACACGCGCGGCGAGGAGGTCTCGCGCCCGGTCGACGACGTGATCGCCGAGATCGCCCACCTGGCCGGCGGCGGCGTGCGCGAGGTCAACCTGCTGGGCCAGAACGTCAATGCCTACCGCGGCGCGAACCACGAGGGCGACATCGTCGACTTCGCGGAACTCCTGCACCTCGTGGCCCGGGTGCCGGGCATCGAGCGCATCCGCTACACGACCTCGCACCCGGTGGAGTTTTCCGACGCGCTGATCGACGCCTACGTCAGCATCCCGCAACTGGTGGATCACCTGCATTTACCGGTACAGAGCGGCTCCGACCGGGTGCTGGCGGCCATGAAGCGGGGCCACACGGTGCTGGAGTACAAGTCGAAGATTCGCCGCCTGCGCGGGATCCGCCCCGACATCAGCATCTCGTCCGACTTTATCGTGGGCTTCCCCGGCGAGACCGAGGCGGACTTCGCCGCCACCATGCGGCTGATCGAGGAGATCGGCTTCGACACCTCCTTCAGCTTCGTGTACTCGGCCCGCCCCGGCACGCCCGCGGCGGAGCTGCCGGATGCGACGGACGAGGACACCAAGAAGGCCCGGCTCAGGATACTGCAGGCCCGCATCCTGCAGCAGGCGGCGGCGATCAGCCGCCGCATGGTGGGCAGCACCCAGCGCGTGCTGGTGACCGGTGTCGCGAAAAAGGACCCCGGCCAACTGCAGGGGCGCACGGAGAACAACCGGGTCGTCAACTTCGCCGCGGACAATCACGCCCTCATCGGGCAGTTCGCCCGGGTGGAGATTCGCGAGGCGCTGCCCAACTCCCTCCGGGGGGTACTGGCAGCGGGTTGACCCACCCGGATTCCGGTATATCCTTACACTTATTGAGACTGCCCGACGGGCGACAGGACACTTTGAACAGCGAACCTCCCCCGGGGCCGGCGGCCCAGACCGCGACCCAGAAAAGCCTCTCCCTAGAACCCAACGATGCGCGGCACCTGGCCATGTTATGTGGCCACCTGGACAGCCACCTGCGCCAGATCGAGAAGCGCCTGGGCGTGCACATCAGTGCGCGGGGTAACCAGTTCCTGATCGACGGGCCGGCGGTCAATGTCACCACGGCGGAGCAACTGCTCATCCACCTCTACGCCGAGGTCTGCCAGGGCGTGAACCTCTCCCCGGAGTCGCTGCACCTGCACCTGCAGCAGTCGGGCCTCGAGCACCTCGTGGAGTCAGCGGAGAACGAGCCGGTGGAGGCCATCCAGGTCATCCGCACCAAGCGCGCGTCCATCAAGCCCCGCGGCAAGAACCAGCAGGGCTACGTGCGCACCATCAAGCACAGCGACATCACCTTCGGCATCGGCCCGGCCGGCACCGGCAAGACCTACCTCGGGGTGGCCTGCGCGGTGGAGGCGCTACTGGAGGAGCGCGTGCGGCGCATCCTGCTGGTGCGACCCGCGGTGGAGGCCGGCGAGAAGCTCGGTTTCCTGCCCGGCGACCTCAGCCAGAAGATCGACCCCTACCTGCGACCCCTGTACGACGCGCTCTACGAAATGCTCGGCTTCGAGACGGTCAACAAGTACATCGAGCGCAACATCATCGAGGTGGCGCCGCTCGCGTTCATGCGCGGCCGCACCCTGAACAACGCCTTCATCATCCTCGACGAGGCGCAGAACACCACGCGCGAGCAGATGAAGATGTTCCTCACGCGTATCGGCTTCGGTTCCACCGCCGTCGTTACCGGCGACGCCACCCAGATCGACCTGCCGCGGGGCGCCCAATCGGGCCTGACGCATGTCAGCAACATCCTGGCGGACGTCGACGGCATCGGCTTCACCTACTTCGGCAACAAGGATGTGGTAAGACATCCCCTCGTGCAGCGCATCGTGGAGGCCTACGACAGCGCCGAGGACAAGGCCACACCCCTCGACCAGAGCCAGCGATGAGCGTGACGGTGGATATCCAGTTGGCCAGCGCAGAACCCGTACCCGATGAGCAAGACATTCGCGGCTGGGTACGCGCGGCCCTCGAAGGCCGTACGCGCGGTGACGACGCGGAGGTGAGTATCCGCCTCGTCGACGAGGCGGAAATGACCGAGCTCAACCGGCGGTACCGCGACAAGCCCGGCTCCACCAACGTGCTGTCGTTCCCCGCCGACCTGCCGGCGGGCATCGGCGCCACCCTGCTGGGCGACATCGTGATCTGCGCCCCGGTGGTGCGCCGCGAGGCCGCCGAACAGGGCAAGCCGCTCGACGCCCACTGGGCCCATATGACCGTACACGGCAGCCTGCACCTGCTGGGCTACGACCACCTCGCCGACGACGAAGCCGAGGCCATGGAAACACTGGAAACACACATCATGCAGCAACTGAACTACGACTGCCCTTACACGCCGGACGGGCAGCGGGAGCACACGACGTGAGCGAAGATCGATCCACCAGCGAAGGAGCGGACCGCTCCTGGGTCGACAAGATCGCCCTGCTCTTCTCCTCGGAGCCGCGCAACCGGGAGGACCTGCAACAGGTCATGAGCCTCGCCGCGGAGAACGAGGTCATCGACGAGGATGTGCACGGCATCATCGAGGGCGCCATCAACGTGGCCGACATGCAGGCGCGGGATATCATGATCCCACGCGCGCAGATGAACGTGATCAAGGCGGAGTCCTCGCTGGAGGACATTCTCGCGCAGGTGATCCGCACCAAGCACTCGCGCTACCCGGTGGTGGGCGACGGCTCGGACGACGTGAACGGGATCCTCCTGGTGAAGGACCTGCTGCCGCAGATCCTCAAGGAGGACCACGAGGACTTCGACATCAAGGAACTCCTGCGCCCCACCACCATGGTGCCCGAGAGCAAGCGCCTCAACGTGCTGCTGCGCGAATTCCGCGAGAACCGCAACCACATGGCGATCGTCATCGACGAGTACGGCGGCGTCGCGGGCCTCGTCACCATCGAGGATGTCCTGGAGGAGATCGTCGGTGAGATCGAGGATGAGACGGACACCCACGCCGACCGCTACATCCGCCAACTCGACGCAGATGACTTCCTGGTGAAGGCGCTCACGCCGATCGAGGACTTCAACGAGTACTTCAAGACCGGGCTCAGCGACGAGGAGTTCGACACCATTGGCGGCCTGGTGATCAACGCGCTGGGACACATGCCGGTGCGCAACGAGGTCGCAACCATCGAGGACTTCGAGTTCAAGGTCGTGAACGCCGACCAGCGCAAGATCTACAGCCTGCGCATGCGGCCAGCGCAGCGGTAACCACGCGGCTTCATGCTTCTCCAGGCTCCAGCGTGCAAAACGACAAACCCCTGAGCCCGCGCCTCGTATTGTGGCTCGCGCCGCTGTCCGGTGCGCTGGTCACCCTCTCGCTGGCGCCCTTCAACCTGTGGCCCGCGGGCGTACTGAGCTGCGTACTGTACAGCTACCTGCTGTGCACCTGCACCCCGGGGCAGGCAGTGTGGCGCGGCTGGCTGTACGGCATCGGCCTGTTCGGTAGCGGCATCTCCTGGGTCTATGTCAGCATCCACGTGCACGGCCACGCGAGCATCCCGCTGGCGGTCACCCTGACGGCGCTGTTCTGCATGGCCCTCGCACTGTTGCACTCCCTGTTCGCGTGGACCTACGTGCGCTTCGTGCGCGCCCTGCCCGGCGGCATGCTGGTCGGCTTTCCCGCGCTCTGGGTGCTGTTCGAGTGGTCGCGCGACTGGCTGCTGACGGGCTTCCCCTGGCTCTACCTCGGTTACGCGCACCTCGGCACCTGGATCTCGGGCTGGGCGCCGGTCACCGGTGTCTTCGGCCTGTCGCTGATCGTCGCCCTGACCGGCACCTGCCTGTTCCTGGCCTGGCGCAGCCGGCAGCCCGTGGCCGTGATGACCTACGCGGTCATCATCATCACGCTGTGGGGCGGCGGCGCGGTGCTCAAGCCCACGCAGTGGGTGGCGCGCGCCAGCGCCGAACCGCTCAAGGTCGCCCTGGTGCAGCCCAACGTGCCGCAGGAGCACAAGTGGGACCCCACCTGGTACCAACCCATCCTCACGCAACTGCAGGAGATGACCGAGCCGCTGCTGGGTGAACGCGACCTCATCATCTGGCCGGAGTCAGCCGTGCCCAACTACGTGCAGCGCGCGGGCGACTTCCTGGACCCCCTCGCGGAGAAGGCCAGGGCGGCGGAAACGACGCTCGTCACCGGCATTCCCAACCGGCCGCTGGCGAGTCGCGAGTACTACAACAGCATCATCGCCCGCGGCTACGGCCGCGGCGACTACCTGAAACAGCGCCTCGTGCCCTTCGGCGAGTACATCCCGCTGGAAGCGCAGTTGCGCGGCATCATCGAGTTCTTCGACCTGCCCATGTCCGGCTTCAGCCCGGGGCCGGCGGACCAGGAGCCGCTGCGCGCCGGTGCCTACCGGGTGGCGCCGTTCATCTGTTACGAGATCGTCTACGGCGGACTCGTCGCCCGGGCGGCCCAGGACACTGACCTGTTCATCACCATCAGCAACGACACGTGGTTCGGCGATTCGATCGGCCCCTGGCAACACCTGCAGATTGCCCAGATGCGCGGGCGCGAGAACGGTCGCTTCGTGTTGCGCGCGACCAACAACGGCATCACCGCCATCATCGATCACCAGGGCCGCCTCGTGCAGCGCGCCCCGCAGTTCCAGTCGCACGTGCTGCTCGGGGAGGCCGAGGTGATGCTCGGCACCACCCCGTTCGGCAGCTTCGGCAACCTGCCGATCATCGTGGGCAGCGCGGGCCTGCTACTGCTCATGGCGCTCATGTACCTCGCCTTCTGGCGTGATGTGGACTAGGCCGCGCAACTCATCTGTCCCGGCTGCCGGCGTCGCCTGATTGCTCCAGGTTTGGGATTTCACTGGCGGATGATCCCGGGGGACGGAGTCGTTTTGGGCGCCGGCATATGTCCCTCATGCGCCGGTGTGCTATAAGGGGGATGTTCGCTTTCGACTCAAGGCGGACGCCCAATTAGCCGCTGGAAGCGAAATTCGATGCCCACCAAAACGTTGCTCCTGAGGACAACCGGCATTGTTGGCGCGGCGATATTTCTATATTTCCTTTCGCTTACATTCTACATCCCCGAATGGGTAGAGACCTTCGCCCAGAGCTTTATCGAGGAGGAGGTAGAAAAGCGGGTCGACTCTCGAATTGATTCCATCCAGCCGCCCAAGGGTGAAGGCTCCCTGGCAAAATACGCCAATGTCCTTTATGCGCAGAATCTAGAACAGATCGACTCGCTGAAAGAATCCCTGAAAGCCAGGACGCATGAAAAAATAGCTGCCGTGCTGGCCGAGGTGAGAAACCTGGATTGCGAGTGTCGCGACAAGTGGGCAGAGGTACTGGAGCAAGGCTTCGAGTCGAATATTGCTGTATTAAAGGCTGCAAATGCCAAGATCGTACGCTTTGTTCAGGCAAGCTACATGGAAGTGGTCGAAAACCTGAGGCGTGATATCCAAATATTTACCGGGGCCAATTCACTGACGTTTTTGGCGCTAATAGCAATCTCATTCCTGAAGCCTCAAGCCATCACCCACTTGTTTCTGCCGGGCATGCTGCTAGTTCTCTCCACCGTAATCTGCTCATACTTCTATATCTTTGAACAGAATTGGCTTCTCACCCTGATCTACAATGACTTCCTCGGTTTCATGTATGTAGGGTACTTAGCCGTAGTATTTGGTTTCCTTTGTGATGTCGTTTTCAATCGAGGGCGCATAACCACTGAGATCATGAATGCGTTGCTGAATGCCATCGGTTCAGCCGCTTCAGTGGCGCCATGCTAGGCGTCAACTCCTGGTAAAAAGCCGCTATCAGCGTGAATTTGGGCTAGACTGGACCCAGGTCCGCTGCCGACTATTAGCAGACACTCATAGTAAGCCAAATTTCGATTTTTCACGGGAATGAGCTCTCTGTAAACGGCGATCAACCGCCACCGGCTTCAACAATGGAAGAAATTATGGACGATCTTACTTTGGCCAGTCGTTTCTCTCGTTTTCTGGCTGCGTTGGTCGATATGCTAGTCATCATGATTCCATCCGGCTTGGTATTTTGGTTGATGGTCTCAGTCTTCGGTTTTACCTTTGATGTAGAGAATCAGAAAGTTGATATAGAGCTGCAAATAGTCAGTCTCGTTGTCTCGTTCGGTCTCTTTTTTCTAATCAACTATAAGAGATTGAGGGACAATGGCCAGACGCTTGGGAAGGAGGTACTAGGCGTAAAGATTGTGAATCTACAAGGCGAGCTGATTCCAATAAATCAACTTATTGCCAAGCGACTAGTTCCCTTCTGGTTGTTCCCCCTAGTTCCGGTCGTTGGTGGTGTTCTCAATATCGTAAATTTGCTTTTTATATTCGGTAAGCCTCGTCGCTGTATTCACGATTTAATAGGTGGCAGCCAAGTCATAGCGATTAATAAGACCAAGCATATGGACTTGCAATAAATTGCTCGAACGGTTTTTGGCGGCGTTAACGTCCGCTTTTGGCTGCGGATTCAATCGGTCGACGCAACACAGGCGGCAAATCGTTCTGCCGGTGTCTCATAGTTTAACGTCTCCCGCGGGCGTTCGTTAAGCTGTCTTGCCACCGCATTCAGTTTGTTTTGGTGGATGGCTGAGAGGTCCATGCCCTTCGGGAAGTACTGCCTCAGCAACCCATTTGTATTCTCGTTCGATCCCCTTTGCCAAGGGCTAGCCGGATCACAGAAGTAGACCTGCATGTCTGTCGCCAGACTGAAGCGCACGTGAGCTGCCATCTCTTTACCGCGATCCCAGGTTAGGGACTTGGTGAGTTCACGTGGCAGTTTACGCGCCTGCTTTATCAGCGCATTGATGACCGACTCCGTGTCCTGCCCGTCGACCTTGACCAGCAGCACATAGCGGCTTTGCCGCTCTACGAGGGTCGCGATCTGGCTGTTCCTGCCGCCCATCAACAGGTCGCCTTCCCAGTGTCCAGGCACCGCCCGGTCCTCGATCTCGGCCGGACGCTCGCGGATCGACACGGTATCAGTGATGCGACCATGATCTGGCGTCTTCTGGGTGTGATGGCGAGACCTACGCATCGCCCGGGAGCGCCTCAGGTGCTGCAAAAGCTCCTTTTTCAGGGCGCCACGGGCCTGTATGAACAGGGTGCGGTAGATCGTTTCGTGTGACACTTGGAGCGTCTCGTCCTGCGGGCGCGAACGCTTCAGCCAACCCGCAATTTGTCGTGGTGACCAGTGCTGCTGAAGCTTCTGAGCTACAGTCCGTGCCAACACCGGGTTCTGTGACAGTTTACAGGCCTTGGGGCGCTTCGCTCGATCCCAGGCTGCCTGGTCGGCCCTGGTAGCGCGGTACTGCTCACTGCCGCCATTACGCTCTAGTTCGCGAGAGATGGTGGACGGTGCGCGGCCGAGAGCGCTGGCGATAGCGCGTAAAGAATGACCGGCTGCTAATCCGCGGGAGATCTCCTCGCGTTCAGCGAGGGTCAGTGAGCAGGGAGAGCGTCGCCTGGGCTGAGGACGAATTCCGCCAGTTTCAGCGATGATCCGCCGGACCGAGGGATGGTGGCGGTCAAACAGCGCCGCGATCTTGTGCAGCGAATCGCCTTGCTGCCACCGATCCCACATAAGCGCCTTCTGCTCTTCGGTATAGATCTGTCTGGTTCTCGGTTTCATGGACAACATCCTCTTCTCTGGCTATATAGAGATTAGGTGTTGCGTCGACCGATTGAATCCGCAGCACAAAGCGGTCATTCTGACTTGGGGTGCCTGACCTGCCACATGAAAACTAAAGCACCAACCGTTATTGCGATAAACAAGATCGTCTGAATTGTGCCCCCAGATCCACCAAGTGCGAGCTGGCCCATCGGAATATCAGAGTCGATAGCTGAGACCCTCTCCTGAAAATAGCTGGTGCGCCTTAAAATCCCTTGTAGGGACAGATAGCTCGCGGCGCGCTGTAGAACAAACACTACATTTACGAAGGTGACTTGAAATAGGGTGAGATTTGCGCCGATGAAATAGGCGATCAAGAGATAACCAGTCAGGGCTGCCAGGTTATACTCATTCATGACCAATGCGTTTTGCGTCTCCCCCTGTGCTAGTACTATAAGCTCATTGAGCGTCATGCTCCTCTCCAGAATATTTAGTGTTTTATCAATAGTAGTCTGGATGTCTGTTTTTGGCACATTAAAGACATTCGTGGTTTTTTGCGGCTTTGTGCAGCGGTGATGCAGATGTATAGGTCAACTTCAAAGTTCTTGTCCTCAACACTGCTAATCGCACTACTAGCTGTGATTTCTGGATGTGGATTTGTGAATTATGAAGACGTGAGCGACCTGCCACAGTTTGCTCCGTTGGTAGGAACAAGCTACTCCACAAAGACTCCCTTCGTCATCCATGGAATAAACATGGACCAGCCAATAGGACATGACACCGATCACTACATAGTGTACCCGGAGCCAGGCATAGCGGGCCGAGAGGTCACGATACGGCGCGTGTTACCTGTCGGTACGAATTTCGAGATTCTGGGTGTTCGAGAATGTACCGATTGCTATTTCGATTTCTCAACCCAGCCCCGGCGCGAAATACTCATCCGGCTACAGTGTTCGGACCGGTTCAATGATCATCCAGTCTACCTCGCAGCAAGATGGGGTGACATGGAGTATCTAGAAACTGGAAGTGAAGTTGCAAGACTGAATCCACGATATTTCGATGAGGCAGGCGGGTCCTAGGCGGCTGGTGTCTACCATTCGCACAAAACCGGCTCTCTCGCGATTTTGGGCTAGACTGAAGCGGGGTCTGCTACCGACTCATAGCCGACATCGTTTTAACGTAAAATTTCGGTTATTTAATGGGCCACTTCTCTGTATATAACCGTCATGGCATTATTGAAAAACGCGCGAAATAGAAAGAGAAATTTGGGATGTGCCGACAATGAAATTAAAAGTTATGGCCATCTAGCGAAAAGCATGGTTAAGGCAAATGAATGCGTCAGAAATATTTCTCGCTATTTTCGTCGTCTGCGTGATCATCCAGTTTTTATTTCCAGTGCTTGCAGCAATGATAAGCGCTCGCATGTCTGATCTAGGCTATGAAATGAAATCAAGCACTATAGGTTCGCTTACTATGTGGACGAGATTTTGGTCAGAAGCTAGAGATAAGAATCGAGAATTTAGAGACCCTACTATCACAAAGTATCTACATTTAAGGACAGCTTGGTGGGTAGTAGCGCTTGTCTCCTTTTTCGGTTACGGAGCGTGGATGTGAAAAGCATAAACATGGGGGGAGAGCACCACACATCGCGTGGACTGGAACTCCTTTCAACCAGTCGCTGGTACCGGCGCTAGCGCATGTCCGGTTTTGGCACAAAGCCGCCACTGAATCTGCGAGAAGTGATATGGCATTAACCATATGAATATTCGCCCAAATTGGAACCTCATTGCCTCTCGAATAGACGAAAGTGCATCGACCGATAAGTTGAATGCCTTTTGGACTGAACAATGTAACTCATGGCTGAATGCTATTGGTGCAGAGTATGGAGAAAGCTACCGAATTCATGAATCAGAAAACTTCGCTCTACTGTCGGACGAAGACGATAGGTACTTGCGTATTTTCTCCGAATTTCTAGAGCGTACGCTAGGTCGCATACTGAAGACCCTGGATGGAATAGCTTTAGAGGAGGGCTATGGAAAGCATGTAGCGATCATATTTACTGATATTGACCAATACTACGATTACATCAGCAGGTTCTTTCCAGATGATGGTGAGTTTGGAATGAGCGGAGGAATGTACCTTAATGAAGGCTACGGCCACTTTGTGTTCCCTTCCCAAGACATCACCCTTGCGGAACCTATCGCAGTTCATGAACTAACACATGCATGCCTCAATCACCTGCCCATTCCATTGTGGTTGAATGAGGGTTTGGCGGTTTGCATGGAAGATGTATTGGCGGGAAACCACCTCTACTTGGACAAGAGAATTATTGCCAAGCATCAAAGATACTGGAACGAGAATACCATCCAGTCATTTTGGAACGGTGAGAGCTTCCATGCGTCTGACGAAGGTCAGGAGCTTAGTTACAACTTGGCTCATGTATTGGTCAGGTACCTATCAGCTGACCTCGCTGTGCTGAGAGAGTTTGTGCTAAATGCTCAATCAAGCGATAGCGGTGACTCTGCTTGTAGGGCTGCTTTTGGTATAAACCTTGCCGAGTTGGCATCGTCGTTTCTCGGAGAAGGTGACTGGCACTGCAAAAAGCGCCCAAGCGGAGAGTTTACTGCGTAAATAAATTAGCGATATGCAATGATGAGCGTCCGCTCTTGGCACCAAGTCGCCACTCGATCGATTCCCAAACGCCGGACCGCCACCTTCGCGAGAATGACGGAAATGGCGGGAAGGGGTACCAAACAGCAACGAACAGCAACGAACAGCAACAAGCCACGACTCGCCAGCCGTCGTCTTGTAATTGGCTACCAGTCTTTCACTACTTCAACTCGCTGGCCACGAGAAACGCCTCCAGCTTCTTGTCGATGCCAAAGACATGGCGCTTGAGCCACTCGGTCAGGAACGTCGATATAATCTCCCGGTCAAGCGCATCCGGCTCACGGTTGCCGAGCAGCTTCTGGACCTCGGTGCGGAAGCGGTCGTGCGCGCGCACGTGTTCGTCCCTCCCGGGGTACTCCAGGTGCTCCATGTAGAGTTCTTCAAGGGCGAAGTGGTTTTCGGTGTAGTCGCGCAGCCTGAGCATCACGCTGCTGCCCGCGTCGGGTTCGCGGATCAGGTCCAGTATCTCGAACAGCACCTGGTGCTGGGCGTCCTGCCAGATGATATCGCTGGTCTTACGCATGCCCCCAGTCTAGTGCAGGTTCCCGAGTCCGCAATGACACAGGACAAGGCATGCCGCCTCAACGCCCCAGCCAGCCCCCATCGACCGCCAGTGTGTGGCCGTTGACGTAGGCGGCCGCGTCGCTGGCCAGGAACACCACCGCGCCGGCGAGGTCCTCCGGCAGGCCCCAGCGCCCGGCGGGTATGCGCGCGAGAATCTCATTGTTGCGCCGCTCGTCATTGCGCAGCGCCTCGGTGTTGTCCGTGGCCATGTAACCGGGCGCTATGGCGTTCACGCAAATACCGTCCCCGGCGAGCTCGTTCGCCATCAGCATGGTCAGGCCTTTCACGCCGGACTTGCTGGCGGTGTACGACGCCACGCGGATGCCGCCCTGGAAGGAGAGCATGGAGGCGATGTTGATAATCCGGCCGCCACTGCCCTGCCGCGCGAACTCGCGGGCCACGGCCTGCGACAGGAAGAACAGCGTCTTCAGGTTGAGGTCCATCACGTCGTCCCAGTCCTGCTCCGTAAATTCCAGCAGGTCGTTGCGGCGGATGGTGCCGGCGTTGTTCACGAGGATATCGACGCGGCCGAATTCGCCCAGCGCCTGTTCTACGATGCCGGGCACGCAGTCCGCGCTGGCCAGGTCCGCGGTGATCGGCAGGTAACGGCGACCCGCGCGCTGCACCGCCTCCCCCGTCGCGGCCGAGTCGCTGACACCCACGCCGACGATGTCGGCACCGGCCTCGGCCAGCGCGCAGGCCATGCCCTGCCCCAGGCCGCGGGATGCGCCGGTGACGATGGCGACCTTACCGTCGAGTTTAAACTGGTCGAGAATCATGGCTTGTCTCCGTGTCGGGTGCGCCCAGCAGCGCGCCAAAACCCAGCGCGCGCACATGCGCGAGACTGCGCTGCAGGCTGTCGAAGGGTGTTTTCGTGTCCTGCTCGATCGCGAGCAGCGCGACCTGCTGGTCGCAACAGGCGCGGATGATGCGCACGAGGTCGAGGTTACCCGCGCCGAACTCGGCGTCCTTCGGCAACAGCTCGAAGTACTTCCAGCGGATCGTATAGTCGCGCAGGTGCACGACCTTGATCCGCGCGCCGAGGTCATTGATCAGGTCGTGGGGAGCGCGCCCGCCGCGTTGCGCCCAGTAGGTATCCAGCTCCAGGCCGAGGTTGGCGGCGCTGGTGTTGGCCAGCAGCACGTCGAGCCCGATCTCGTCGCCGTAGCGGCGGAACTCGAAGTCGTGGTGGTGAAAGCAGAGCCGGATGCCGCGCTCGCGGTACCACTCGCCGAGCGCCTCGAGTTGCGCGGCGAACGCCAGCAGTTCGTCGCGCCCGCCGCGGATCACGCGCAAGGGCAGTACCGACACCGCGGTGATGGCGCAGTCGAGCTGTTCGAGGAAGCGCGCGGCCTGGTCCCTCTGCTTGTCGAGGAAGTTGAACGTGATCTGGCTGCTCAGGAACTCGATGCCGTGGCGCCTGCCCGCCTCTACCAGTGCGTCGATGTACGCGGGCTGCAGTTTGACGTAGGCGAGCTCCACGGCGGTGACACCCATGCCGGCCAGCCGCGCGAAGCTCTCCTCGATCGCGGCCGGCGACTTCAGGTGGCGCCGCACGGTAAACGTCTGCACGCCGATGCGCGGTCGCGGTGTCGGGGCCGCCGCAGTCATGGGGCGGTCAGCGCAGCTCCGCCGGCTGCACGTGGTCCATGTCGTCGAAGGTCTGGTTCTCGCCGACCATGCCCCAGATGAACGTGTAGTTGCTGGTGCCCGCGCCCGAGTGTATCGACCAGCTCGGCGAGATCACCGCCTGCTCGTTGCCCACCAGCAGGTGCCGGGTCTCCTGGGGTTGTCCCATGAAGTGGAACACGCGCGCACTGTCGTCCATGTCGAAGTAGAAATACACCTCCATGCGCCGCTCGTGCGTATGGCAGGGCATCGTGTTCCAGATGCTGCCGCTCTCCAGCATGGTCAGGCCCATAACGAGCTGGCAGCTCTGGCAGACGGCCGGGTGCACGTACTGGTAGATGGTGCGCTTGTTGGAGGTTTCCGCGGCGCCGAGGTGCACGGGGTTCGCCTGGGAGATCTGTATGTGCGTGTGCGGGTAGCCGCGATGCGCCGGGGCGCTGTTGAAGTAGAACTTCGCGGGGTCGTCGGCGGAGGCGGACTCGAACGCGATGTCCTTCACGCCCATGCCGATGTACAGGCCGTCGCGGCGGTCCAGTTCGAACGACTCGCCGTCGAGGGTGATCACGCCCTTCCCGCCGATGTTGATCACGCCGGCCTCGCGCCGCTCGAAGAAGTAGTCGACGCCCATCTCCTTCCCCGCCTCGAGGCCGACCGCCTCTGTCACCGGCATGATGCCGCCCGCGATAATGCGGTCGACATGCGAGTAGGTCAGCTTCGCGGCATTTGCCTCGAACACGGTCTCCACCAGGAAGTGCCTGCGCAGCTCCTGCGTGGTGTAGCGCTGCACGTCGTCCGGGTGATTGGCATAGCGAATATCAAGGTCCATTGTTTTCTCCACTTCCGGGTCTTCTCCACTTCCGGGCCCCGGCGCATACCGCGCCGGGTGTCGTAACAGTATAGAGGTCAGCCGCCGCCCGTTATGGTGCGTCGCTGGCCGTAAAAGTCCAGTTCCAGCCCATGCTCCCCGTGCTGGATGCGAATGAATTCAGGCTTGCGGGGTGCGCGGGCGTACGGTGAATCGAATCGCGGGTACGCCAGGTCCTGTACGCTGCCGTCCACGCTGAACTCCCCGCGGTACTCGAGCTCAAGGCGCCTGCCCGCGCTGGTGTAGGACAGCACGCTGCCGTCGAACGCCACGGGATTGGCCCTGATGCGCCCGGCAAACGCCTCGAAGCTGCCGTCGCGGGCGCGGCTGCCGGCCTCGAAAACCCAGTAGCTGTCGAGACCGGGCTGCACCAGGTCGTCCGTGGTGCCCTGGGCGTAGGCCAGGGGATAACGCCCGATCAGCGCGCCGTAGGTGTCGCCCGTACGGCCGAAAGCGAAGCGGCCGTCCACGATGACCTCGTCGAAGCGCTCACCGGGGAAGTGCGCGTGGGTGTAGTCCACGATGGCCTTCTCCAGGAAGCCCTTGCCCGCCGGCGGCTGCCAGATATTCAGCACCACGTTCTCGTGCTGGGCGACATGGGGAAAGCGGCCGCTGCCCACCCAGTACCCCGGCGAACCGGACAGCGCGCCCTCGTCGCTGAGGGGCCTGGCCGGGTGCGTCGTGAACACACTCACATCGCGCGACAGCACGGCGTTCCACAGGTGCTGCTGGTCGCCGAACGAACCCGGGTGATACGCCTGCGCGGTGGCCACCATGAAGTCGGGCCCGCGGTAGGTATAGGTGTTGGCACGCTGTATCGCCACGCCGTTGGTTACCGGGTTCAGGTAGCGGCTGATGACGGGCAGGGCGCCGGTGTAGCGCAGGATCGCCAGGTTGAAATCGGCCAGGTCATGCAGGAACTCGTTGCGCGACATATCGTGCCGGTGCACGTACTCGATGGTGTTGTCGATGACCTCGGGGTTGGAGAACGCCTCCATCGCCAGTTGCATCATGATCTGCGGGTCCCGCAGGCCGTACAGGCCCTCCCCCCTCAG
>JAUIEP010000280.1 GCA_030428835.1 Gammaproteobacteria bacterium
ACGCGTACTCGCTCGCGCCACCGTCGGGGACCGGGGCCTTCTGCGCATAGCGGCTGTCCTCCACGTAGCGCGCATCCGAGCCCACCGGCGTGAACTCGTAGATCGCCGTCACGGTGTGCCCCGCGCCGATATCGCCCGCGTCGACCGCGTCGTTGTTGAAGTCCTCGCGATTCAGGTGGCGCGTCTCGTAACCGATCAGGCGGTACTCCGCGACCGCCGCCGGGTTGAACTCCACCTGGAACTTCACATCCTTCGCAATCGGGAACAGGGTCGAGGTCGCCTCCTCCACCAGCACCTTCTGCGCCTCGCCGAGGGTGTCGATATAGGCGGCCACGCCGTTGCCGTTCTGCGCCAGTGCCTGCATGAGCGCGTCCTGGTAGTTGCCCTGGCCGAACCCGAGCACGGACAGGAAGATGCCCGCGTCGCGCTTGCGCTCGATAAAACCCTGCAGCTCGCGCCGGTCGGTAATCCCGACATTGAAGTCGCCGTCCGTGGCGAGGATCACGCGGTTGACGGCCTCCTCGTCGAAGTTGGCGGCCGCCAGTTCGTAAGCCAGGCGAATGCCCTGCGCGCCGGCGGTGGAGCCGCCCGCCTGCAGGCGGTGCATGGCGTCCAGTATCTTCTGCTTATCGGCGACCCTGGTGGGCTCGAGTACCGTGCCCGCGGCGCCGGCGTACACCGCGATGGCAACCGTATCGTCGGGTTTCAAAGTGCTGAGCAGCAGCTCCATGGACTGCTTGACCAGCGGCAGCTTGTCGGGACTGTTCATCGAACCCGAGACGTCCAGCAAAAAGACGAGATTGCTGCGCGGCGTCGCCTCCGGCGCCACATCATAGCCCTTGATCCCGATGTGCATGAGTTTGCGCCCCTCGGCCCAGGGCGCGTCGGTCACCGCAACCGTCGGCGCGAACGGCTGGGCTTTGGACGCGGGCAGCGCGTAGCTGTAGTCGAAGTAGTTGATGAGTTCCTCGGCGCGCACGGCGTCGCCCTGCGGCAGCACGCCGTTGTTCAGCATGCGGCGCACGAAGCTGTAGGACGCGGTGTCCACGTCGGCCGAGAAGGTGGAGACCGGCGCCTCGCTGACCAGCGCGACGCGGTTTTCCTCGAAGGCCTCGAACTTGTCGCGGCCGACGTCCTGGTAGTGAGGGGGACTGACCGCATCCACCTCGGCGGCAAGGCCCCCGGCCGGGGGAGCCTGGGTCAGCGCCGAGGCATAGGCTGAGACCTCGCGCTTGTGCGCGGTCACCACGCGTTCCTCCAACAGCAGCGGGGCTCCCGTTCGCCGCGCCTGCCCGGCCGTACGGCCGGCCTGGTCCTCACTGGCGGTTGCAGCGGACGACTGAGCGGGTTTGGCCTGTATTGCCTGCCGGGCCACCGCAGCCGGCAGGGGCTCGCGCATAATCGTCGCCGGCGCATCGAAATCCGCCAGCTCCTCGGGCTGCGTGCGGTTGATGCCGTCATCGGCGCCCTCGCGCAGGCGCGCCGCATCGGACGCGGCAACGCGCGCCGGGTCGGTTGCCGGTATCGGCGTAGACTCGATTCCCCACTGCGTCCGGTTCTGCAGGGTTAAACCCACCGCGATCACGCCCACGGCAACCGCACCCATTCCTGAATAAGCAATCTTCTGGCTGAACGACATGATAGACCTCCCATTGTCTTCGCTACCGTCGACAATGAGACGCAACCAACCGAAGAATCCTTGGGATGTTTTTTTGCGCTGCGCCGCTTTTTCCTCCCGGGCGTTCGTGAACTCGGCGCGCGCCATGGCGATGGCGCGCCGTCGCGCCGCTGTGTCCGGTGCCGGCGCGGCATCGGTGTTCAGCAACTCGTGCAGCACCTTGTCCAGTTGCTCGTCAGGATTGCTCACACAGGCCTCCTTGATCGATGTCGAAGCGGTAGCGCTTGCGGAACTCGTGCAGGCGCCACGACACCGTGCTGTCCTTCACCTCGAGCACCCGGGCCGCCTCGCTGTGGGTCAGGCCCTCCCCGTGCACGAGCAGCAGGGTCTCCTTGATGCCGTCGGGCAGCGCATCCAGCTTGTGCAATAGTTGTCGCAGGTAAGTGATGTGCTCCACGTCGCTATGCGCACCGGCCGGCGGCTCCGCCTCCAGTTCCTGGGCCGCGTGCCGCCCCTCCGCGCGCGCCCAGTCCTTCGCGCAGTTGATGACCACGCGGTACAGCCAGCTCGTGAAGGCCGACTCGAAGCGATAGGAATCCAGCGCACGGGCGAGCTTCAGGCAGGCCTGCTGGGTGATGTCCTCGGCGTCCGCGCGGTTGCCGCTCCACTTGTAGGCGAAGCGGTACAGGGTGTCGTAGTGCCGCTCGAGCAGTTCCTCGAAAGCGTCCGCGTCACCCGCCTGGACCTGCCGTATTAAGGCCGCGTCCTCGATGCCCGTTGCTCCTCTCTTTGCCGGTTAGACGCCGGCGTGAAAGCAATTCTTGGGTACTGCGGGAAAAAAATTTTACGGCGCTGCGGCCACTGCCGATGAGCGCGCAGGATCCAGCGATTAGAGTCTATATAATTGTTTTATATCAGTAGTTTAACGCAATTATCCAGAAACAACGTATTCTGGCGAACCGGACTACTCGCGTACGCAGTACCTAGAATTCGTACTCGAGGCCGAGGGTAAAAAACCCGAGGTCCGGGCCGTCACTGCCCCAAACGGACTCGTCGAACTGGTACTCCACTCGGCCGCGCAGGCGCCACATCGCCCAGCGCGTGCCGAGCCCGAACAGGGCCTTGTCGCGTTTTAAAGAGGCGCCGCGGGAGCCTGCGGGGCTCTGCGCCGTACGTTTGACTTCCCCGTCGACGAAGGCCCAGCCGATCTTGCCGTAGATCTCCCAGCCTGGCGTGACCGGCAGGGTCGGCCGCAGGGACAGAATGGCCGCCTCACCCTCATAGTTAAAACGCTCATCCGTCTCGTTCTGGAACAGGTATTGCCCTTCCACGGCGAGATAGCGGTGCAGCCGGTAACCCGCGTAGGGACCGTGCACCGTATCGCGGTCATTGCGGCTGAAGCCGTTGTGGTTGAAGCCCTTAATCCAGTAATTACCGAAACTGTAGCCAACGTAGAGACCGGATTGGCCGGGGTCAGCCGCGAGGCAAGGGAGCGGCGAGCACGCCACAAGTAAACAACACGTAAGTAGCTGCTTTTTCACCGGTTCAGTCCTGTGCGCCGGTGCGCAGGACACCGCGATTGAATGGCCAGACGTTGGGCAGCAACACGGCGACAACCCGCATCTCCAGCGATTTGCGCACCACGCTGTCGAGCGCGGCCTGCACAGCGTCGCGCCAGGCCTCGGA
>JAUIEP010000077.1 GCA_030428835.1 Gammaproteobacteria bacterium
AGCCCTTCCGCCTGTTTACGCAATGCGGCCTCGTAGGGTCCCGTGCCGACGACGAGGAGATCGGCGTCGTCGAAGCGGCGGAACGCCTCGAGCAGCACCTGGACTCCCTTGGTCTGCTCCAGTCGCCCGGCGAAGAGGAAGAAGGGTCTTTCCTGCGGCGTGGCCCGGGTGCCGGCGCTCTCGTCGGCGCGGGGCAGGAAATTGGGCAGCAGTGTGAAATCCTTCTCGAGACCCATGTCGGCGTGGCGGGCGATGGCGAATCTGCTGGGCGCCAGCAGGGCATCGACATGCCTGAGGCCACGCTCGAGCACGCCGGTGTAGCGCCACCACTGGGGCGGCCTGCCCGCGTCGAGCGTGCAGCGCACGCAGCGCTTGCGGGTACAGGGGTGCGAGCGCATCTGCCACAGCGTCGACAGCGGGCACAGCAGCCAGTACTCGTGCGCCGTGTAGAACTTCACCGCGTTGCCGTAGGACAACACGCCAGGGCCGCCGATCAGGGAGATGTTGTGGAAGTGGATGACATCGAAATCGCCGCCGTCGAGTATGGCGTGCAGCGCCTTCGCCTTCAGTCCGGGTATAGCGAGCTGGTGCGTGATGAGCGGCGACAACAGGCCGGCGCGGCTGTCCAGCGTGTGGATGGTGACGCCGGCTGGCGCAACGGGTTTCGCCGTGGGTTCCTCCCCGCCGCCCAGCCGGTACGCGTCGGCACAGTGCACGACGGTGACCTCGTGTCCGCGCCCGGCCAGCGCGTGCGCCAGGCGCTGGACGAAGATGCCGTCGCCGCCGAAGTTGTAGGGCGGGTAAAAGGTGGTGACCATGCAGAAGCGCAGCGCCTTTGCCGCGCGCGCCGCTGTGCCCTCGTCGCCGTTGGCTGCAGTCACCAGATCAGTCACCAGGGAATGCCCCGAACCCAAATCGGCGCAGTATAGACGAGGCGCTACCCGGGGGGCGAGAGGATGCGGAGCCGCCCGGGCAACAGGTCGATGTTTATCGGCAGAGTGCCAACCAGTTCACCATCACACTGGAAGAGGCGCGTGTGGTCGCCCTCGATGGCGAGGTGCGCGCATCGCCGCGCGTGCGTCGCCGGGTGTTTGGCAATATCGCCGTTGTACAGGTACTTCAGGCTGCGCAGCATCTTCCAGGTGCTCATTTCCTCGATCGCGAGGACATCGAACAGGCCGTTGTCGCACTCGGCGTCGGGCGCGAGCAACATGCCCGCGCCGATGAAGGAACCGAGGCATACCTCGAACAACAGCGGCGAGAGATCGAGAGTCTCGCCCTCCAGGTGCGCGGTAACCCTTGTCGCGCGGAACGAGCGGTAGACGCGCAGCAGCGTCCACAGGTAGCGCAGCCGGCTGCCGCGGGTCGGCCCCATCGCGTCCAGCAGGTACGTGTCGAAGCCCGTACCGGACATGTTGAGGAAGTAGTGCGTGGCTGGCCCGCCCGCGGTGTCGGTGTAGGTAACGCGCCCGATGTCCTGGCGGCGCAGGACGCCCCGCGTCAGCAGTGCCACGCAGTCGTCCGTATCGCCGGACAATCGCTGGAAGTTGGCCCAGTCGTTGCCGGTGCCCCAGGGTACGACGCCGAGCGTGATGTTTGTGTCATCCGGGCAGAGCGGCAAGACGCCGTTAATGATGCCGTTCGCGGTGCCGTCGCCGCCCACCGCGACGAAGTGCCGCAGGCCGGCTGCAAATCCCTCGCGCGCGGGTGTTGTGCAATCGCCGTAGTCCCCCGCGTCGAACACGCGCATTCGCACACCCGCGGCGGACAGCTTCTTCTCGAGCGCGGGCCACTTGCGACGCGCCTTGCCGGCCGCGGCCGCGGGGTTGACGATAACGCAGTACTCCGTGTCTCGCATAGGACGTCGGTACTCGCGATCCTGCGGGCAGGTGCACCGCCCCGAAACGTTGTTATTTTCCGCATGATAGGGGATATGCCCCGTCGCGCCAATGCGCGACGGCGGCAGCCACCCGTTCATGTCGCGCGGGGCTTGCCGCGTTTCCCGCGCGCGGGGGTCTTTCTCGCTGGCGGCGTCTGCTTCGCTTTGCCTGCCGTACTCTTGCCGGATTTTTTCGCGGCATCCTTTTTCCCGCCCGCGGCGTTCTTTTTCGAGGCGGCCTGCTTCTTTGCCGCGGCGGTCGTCTTGCGACGCTTGCGTGCTGGTTTGCACAGCCTGAGGTAAACGGCGAGCGTCGCTTCGAGTGCGTCGGCGATCGCCATGTAGCCCTTGACGAGGTCGGGGTCGACCACGATGCCGAAGTCCATGGCGTCGAGGTAACTCACGCAGGTGACATTGATGCCCATGCCGGCGGTGAGTATGGACACCGGGTACATCTTCTCCATCCTCGCGCCGGCGATGTACATGGGGATCGGGCTGGAGCGCACGTTGGACACGATGAGGTTGGCGCCGAGAATCTGCGGCGCCTGTTCGGCGGGGAGCGATTCCATGATCGTGCTGACCAGGATGGGTGGCATCATCTGGAACATCTCCACCACGCCCATGGCATCGGCATGGGCCTGCGCCTTGGCCTCGGTCGACTCCCGGTTGATCGCTCGCAGGCGCTCGGCCGGGTCGTCGATGTTTGTGGCGAGTGTCACCGTGGTGGTTGTAATCCTGTTGCTCAGCTGGTCGTCGCCGGCGGTGCGCAGCGAAACGGGGATGTTGGTGCGCAGCGAGTGCTCCGGCAGTTCGGCGTGTTCCAGCAGGTAGGTGCGCACGGCGCCGCTCACCAGTGCGAGCACCACGTCGTTGAGGGACACCTCGAAATGCCGCTTGATGCGCATGAGGTCGGCCAGCGGCAGGGAGGTCACGCTGATTGCGCGCGCGCTGGAGATCTCGCCGTTGAAGCAGGCCGTGGGCACCACCGGGCGTTCCGCCATGGGCTTGCGCGGCCAGACGAACTGCTCCAGCAGCTTCGGTCGCAGGATATTGTAGACACCGCGCGCGGCGTCCCCGGGCAGGCGAACGAGGTGGCGCCAGGCGCGCGTGGAGCGCTGCTGGAGGCTCGGCACGTGTCCGGCGCGTGCCTCGCTGATGGACCTGTCGACCTGCTTGGCGGCGCGTGGCCGTGGCTCGAAGTCACACAACACCTCCATCATCTTCAGTGCGCCCTCGCCGTCCATCATGCAGTGATGGAACTTCTGCAGGTAGGCGACGCCGCCGCCCTCGAGCCCCTCAATGAGCCAGATCTCCCACAGCGGCCGGGAGTGGTCCAGGTGACGTGCGTACAGGCTGGCTGCCACCTCGCACAGCGTCGCGCGGTCGCCGGGCGCGGGCAGCGCGACGCGGCGTAGGTGGTGGTCGTAGCTGAAGTGCTCGTCCTCCACCCAGTAGGGGCGGTCGAGGCCCAGCGGTACCGAGTGCAGCTTCCAGCGAAAGTGCGGGATGAGTGCGATGCGCTCCTCGCAGTGGCGACGGAAGTACGGGTAGTCGAAATCCGGGCAGTCAGCGGTGTCGAGCACCACGAGGCCCGCCACGTGCTGGTAAATGCTCTCGGTTTCGCCGGCGACGAACATCACGTCCTCGCGGCTGAGCTGGTTGAGTCTTGCCATGATCATCCCGGGAACGGAGAGCCCGGCTCGCAGGTGTATGGCGCCATGCTGGCGCAGAACCGCCGCCCGGTTACTGATTGGAATCAATAAATGCGTGCGGGTGAACCCGGGGAAGTCGGGAGGCGCGCCGGCGCGCTCACCGGCGTGAGGATGCGGCTCAGCGCTCCCTGCCGAGCCGGCGCCGGACCGTTTCGTTGATCGCCTGTACCTGTTCGGCGGTCAGTTCGTTCTTGATGGCGATGAGCAATTCGAAGTGGGCCTTCTTGAACTCGGACTCCATGCCGAACACCTTTTCCGCCTGGGCGAGTGCGGCGGCGGAGTCCACGCTGTCTTCGCGCAGCAAGCCGCGCAGTTTCTGCTGCTCGGCGGGCATGGCCCACTGCAGCTCGGTGATCTCGCCCTGGAAGTCGCGCACCAGCATGGCGATCGCCTTGCGCTGTTCGCTCGTAATACCGATCTCCTGCTGGTGCCGCATCAGGATGTCGGGCGGGTAGAGCCCCATGCGCAGCAGCTCGCGATTGTCGCCGTGGGGTGGCATGTTTTGTCCCACGGCCGCACTGGCGGCAAGCACCAGCGCCAGGGCCGTGAGCAGTCTTATTACGGGTTTCATCACGTATTCCTCCGGGTCAGTTGATCAGGGCATCGGGGTTGTAGTCGAAATCGATTTCAAGGAGTCCGGGTATGTCGTACAGCGCGGGCAGGGTGCCCTCGGACACCACAAGCAGTGCGTCGGTCTCCAGCGTCTGGCCGGCCATGATCTGCGTGTACAGGGCCGCGGGGTCCTCGGCGGGCTCGCGTGCGACAAACAGGCCCACGCCGAGCGCAATCGCGGCGAGGCCCGCGGCGAGGCGCGGCAGTGTGGCGGTGCCCGCGAAGGACGTCCATCCAAACGCCGACGTGCGCGGTGCCGCGCTGCCGTCCGGGACCGGCGGCGCGGTCGCCGCCTCCGCCGCGCGCAGGGCGGCAAAGCGCCGTTGCAGTTGCGCGTCTTGCTCGTGCTCGTTGTTGAGCTTGTCGTCAGTCATGGTCCCGCTCCAGTTGTCCCGCGAGTTGTGCCTTGCCGCGGTGGTAGTGTGTGCGCGCCGAACCCACCGAGAGCCCCAGGGTGGCGGCGGCCTCCTCGACCGTCAGCCCGCAGTAGAAGACGAGGTGCAGGACCTCGCGCTGGCGTTGCGACAGACCCTGTAACAGCCGGCGGAAGCGCGTGGTTGCCTCGTCTTCACCCGCGCCCTCGAAGGCGGCGTCCGGCGCGACCTCGTCGTTCGCCGCGAACCACTTGCGCGCGAGGCGCGCGCCGCGCAGGCCCGCGCGGCGGTGCTCGGAGCCGACCCTGCGGATGACAGAGAAGAACCAGGTCTTTGCGGAGGACTTGCCCCGGAAGCGCGCGCGGCCGTCCAGCACGCGCAGGTAGGCGTCCTGCAATACGTCCTCCGCCGTGTGCCTGTCCCAGTCGCACACCGACAGTGCCCAGCCCCAACTGTCTTCGTGGTGTTCCTGCAGCACCTGGATGAGGGGGCGGGACATGCGGGCTTTACTCACCGCGTCCGCCGCCATCCGCGCCCGCCCCTTGTCCCTGAAGGGCAGCGGTACGACGTCGATAACCGGGGCTCCCATGGCATCAGAACAGCGGCAGCGCGCCCCCCGGGAAGGCCGCGAGACCCGGCAGCGCCGCGTTCAGCTCCTGGGCATCCAGGCCGTACCATGCGCCCAGCGCCGCGGCGTACTGTTCCACGGCGACGTCCGGGATCAGGCGCCCGTTGCCGGAGTCCCGGGCGTGACCCAGTTCAGCCACCGGTATGTCACCGTAGATGTCGCCACCTTTTACGGCGCCGCCCACCACGAAGTGGTGACCGCCCCAGCCGTGGTCCGTGCCGTCGCCGTTGATGGTCAGCGTGCGACCGAAGTCCGCCGCGGTGAAAATCGTCACGTCGTTTTCCAGGCCCATTTCCCGGGTCGCCGTAAACAGCGCCGCTATGGAATCGGAAATATCCTGCTGCAGGCCCGGCAGGTCGTCGGCCTGGTTGGAGTGGGTATCGAAGCCGCCCAGTGCAACGAAGAAGACCTGCCGCGAGGCGCCGAGCTCGTCGCGTACCGAGATGGTCCGGGCGACTGCCCCCAGCTGAGCGCCCAGCGGACTCGCGGGGAACTGCGTCGCGAACGGCGGCGCCGCGTCGAGGGCGGCGTCGAGGAGGTCGTTGGCCTTGAAGGACACCTGGCGCAGGTTCACCACGTCGCGCTCGAAGAGGTTGGTGCGCGCCACGTCGGTGGAGGCGAAGTGGCCGCGCAGGATATCCGTCAGCGGCGGGGGAATGCCGTTGCCCGTCCGGGCGAGCAACTCGATCTGCGGCACACCGCCCGCGCCGATCTGGTAGGGCATCACCGACTGGCCCGACAGGAACACGGTGTTACCGGCCAGGGATATCTGCGAGAAAATCGCCTCCGCGTTGGCACCGGCGCCCACCGCGACATCGCCGAACAGGCCGCCCCAGCCCAGCCTCGCGCCCTCGGGCCCGAACGACATCCAGGTGGACTGCTGATCGTTGTGGGAAAACAGGCGGGCCGGCAGGTCCGACCCCGACAGGAACGCGTTGCGGTCGGTTGGCGCCCGCAGCGGCCCGACATTGCCGACGATGGCCGCATGGCCCTGTTCGAAGAGCTGGTGCATGGCGCTCATCTGTGGCGGCAGCGCGAACTGGCGGCCGCCGAAAGCCGCCGTGGCGGGTTCCAGCGGCAGCAGCGCGCCCTGTGTACGGGTGGAGCCCCCGGGCTGGGCCGCGTAGGCCTGCAGCAGCGATGAGCGCAGTCCCGCGTAGCTGTTGTAGGACGGCGTATCCAGGGGCAGCACCGTGTCGTGGCAGTCCATCCCGCCGTACAGGAAGACGCAGACGAGTGCCTTGTAGCCGCCGGCGTCGAGCGCGCCCGCGCGCATGCTCGCGAGGCTCGACAAGAGTGAGGTGCAGGGCAGCGCCAGCGGCGTGGCGGCGGTCAGCTTCAGGAAATCGCGTCTGGATTGCATGGTCGTCTCCTATTCGCCTAGCGCAGCACGATGTATTCGGGCGCGGTCATGACCATGATGCTCGCGAGCTGTGCCCGTATCCGCAGCAGCTCTTCGCTGTCGGGCGGGATGATCTCGAGCGCATCGGTAATACGCTGCCGCGTGTCCGCGGCGAGTGTGCCGTGGGTCAACAACAGGTCCAGGTGGTCCAGCAGGGCCCCGGGGTCTTCCGCCAGCGCGGCTTCCGCGGCGTAGCTGGCGAGGTAGGCCTGCGGGGCGCCGCGGTCGAACTGCGGCGCGACACCCAGCGCGTACACGGTCAGGACGTTGGGGTAACCGGTGACCGTACCCGCGTTTTCGATCTGCAACTCCGGGGCGGTGAGTCCGGCGTCGCCCGTCGCCGTGCCCGGCGCGATATAGCCGGGACGGTAGAAGTTGAAGACCGAGCTGGCGCCGTAGGGGTGCTGCCCGAGCAGTTCCGTACTGTCGGAGATTTTGAGAATTGACTCGTTGGAGGCATCGGCGCTGTTGACTTCAAACGCCCGCGCCCAGTGCGTGAAGCGCAGCACCGGTTCGCGCAGCTTGCCGAAGCGCGTGTCGTTCGCCCTGCCTGTGCTGCGCGCCTCCTCGTCGAACAGGATGGCCGCGAGCGTCGCGCCGAGGTCGCCCCGGCTGCCTGTGCCGACCCGTTCGCCGGAGGGCAGCGCGTAACTCCCCGTGTCGAAGGCGGAGGCCACCCGCGCGACATATGCGGGGGCCGGGTGGCTGGTCACGAAACGCTGTATGAGCTGGCGGCCGATGAAGGGACCCACGTTCGGGTGGTTGAAGATGACATCCAGGGCCTGGTCGATGCTCGACATGCCGTCGGTGCCCGCCGGTATGGTGGCGCCGAGGAAGGTCTTCTCTTCCATCGAGTGGAAACTGTCGAACATCTGCAGTGGCTCGTAGTAGGACTCGAACGGGATGGCGCGCAGCGACGTATTGAAGCCCACACCGTTGAGACTGAGTCCGGTAAAGACCTTCGCGAGGCCCGTGATGTCGTCGTTGTCGAACAACTCGATCGGCTCGCCCTGTGCGTCCAGCGCCGGTGTGCCGTCGGCGTTGAGCTCCACCAGGCCGATGGTGAACAGCTGCATGAACTCGCGCGCGTAGTTCTCGTCGGGTACGCGGCCGGTGGCGGGGTCGGCTTTTTCGTTGCGCAGGTAGGTGAGGTACACCGCCATCGCGGGAGAGTACGTCACCTCCTCGATCAGGTCGCGGAAGTTGCCGAAGGCGCCGCGGGTAAGGATGTCCATGTAAGCCGCGACCGTGTGCGAGAACTGCCCGAGGGTACCCTCCCGGGATATCACGAGGATCTGCGACAGCGCGAAAGCCATGCGCTGGCGGAGCTGGTCGTCGCCCGCCACGGCCTTCTCCCAGAAGGAATCCGAGGCCCGGAACAGCACCTCGCGCAGCGGGTTGCCGTTCTCGTCGCGGAAGTTGCCGTCATCGGGGTAGTAGCCGAGCACATCGTCCAGGTGGAGGCTGGGTGGCTTGTCGAGCTCGGCGAGGAACCACTCCTCGAGGCCGCTGGCCACCAGTGCGTCGATCGCACCGCTCGAAGGGCCGAAGGTTGCCTGGCTGAGGAAGCGCGCCGCCTGCTCGGCCGTGAGCGGTTCCGGGGGCGGGGGTGGGGGCGGCGTGGTCGTGCCGCCACCGTCACCCCCGCCGCCCCCGCCTCCGCCGCAGGCGACGAGGCAGGAAAGGAGCAGGGCGGATGCCAGCGTGCGGGTCGATCTTGTCACGTTCATCACTCGTGTCCCCCTGGCGCCATAATGCCATTCGCTTGGTGGTTTGGTGGCGGCTGCGGGGGCTTTATATGACGCCGTGGGCAGGAGTTTGAACCGGGTCACAGCAGGTAGACACTCTCGGATGCCGCGTACTATGATCATTTTAGACCCCGCCCGCCTCGGGCCGCCGAAAACACGGCCCTGCACTCAAGGAGACCGCCATGGCAACGCCGCGCAGGCAACGCATCCACCGCGAGAAAACGGCGGTCACCGAGTCGGGACACCGGTTTCCCCGGGGTTGTCACGGCAAGTTTTTTCCGGAGACAACCGCCTGATGCGGCGCCGGTCGCGCGGCGTCCCTGGAACGGATATTTCCCCGTTGCGTAATGCCCCTGACGCGTTCGCGGGGTTGCCCGCCGCTTACCCGGAGTAGTGCTGCATGCCCAATCCCGTAGGACCGCTGATCCCGGCCGACGAGACCTTCACCCACCAGGTCCCCGAGACCTTCGCCAGTGTCGGCACCTCGGACCCGTCCTGGACCGAGAAGGTCTGCGCCATGGCGATGGCGAACGACGGCAGCCTGCAGATCGGCTTCGGCCTCGGCAAGTACACCAATCGCAACGTGATGGACGCTTACGCGGCGTTGTCGCGCGGCGTCGAGCAACTCACCGTGCGCGCCAGTCGCCGCCTCGCGCCGAACCCGGATGTCACCGTGGTCGGGCCCATTCACTATGAGGTTGTCGAGCCCTTGCGCTCGGTGCGTTTCCGGCTGGAGGCCAACGCCACCCAGCCCGTCGCCTTCGACTGGTTGTTCGAGGGGGTGGTGCCGCCCTTCACCGAGGAACGCACGCACCTGATGCGCGACTACCGCCTGATGTCGGAGCTGGTGCGTTACCACCAGATCGGCACGGCCTCCGGCTGGATCGAGCTGGACGGGAAGCGCATAGAGATGGCGCCCGACACCTGGACCTCCACGCGCGACCACTCGTGGGGCGTGCGCTACGACGTCGGCGTGCCGCCCGAGGACGTTGAACCCAACGAGGGCATCCCCGCCGGCGCGGGCTTCATGATGATCTGGTGCCCGCTGCTCATGACGAGGAGCGACGGCACCCGCTACGGCATGCACCTGCACTTCACGTGGTTCAGCATGCCGGGCTTCGAACAGAAGATGGTGACCTCGCGTCTCGAGTTCGAGGGCGGTGGCGAGATCGGCATCACCGACATCGTGCCGCGGCTCGAATTCCACCCCCGCAACCGGCGCCTGCTCGGCGGTGAACTCGAGTGCACGCTGGCGGACGGCAGTCGCCGCACGATGGTCGTGGAAGTCCTGTCGGATACCGGCATCCAGCTCGGTGCGGGACTGTATTTTGGTTTCGACGGCCAGCATCACGGCCAGTGGCGCGGCGACCTGCATGTCGGCGGCGAACGCATCGCCGACTGCAGCACGCCGGAAAACGCGCGACGCCTGCACCAGATACGCGATACCGTTGTGCGGGTAACAGACAGCGCGGGCGACGCCGTCGGTGTGGGCAACTGCCAGCCCATCGCCTACGGGCCGTGGCCCGACCTGGGGCTGGACGACGACCCCTGGATGTAACGATTGCAGCTTGAAATACAGGCTTTCGGCCCCATATCAGTGTTTGGTGAGCGTAAAAAATAAGGACAAGGAAGGAGGGTACGGCTATGTTGGACGGATTGGGAATCGGTGCCCTGGCGTTTCTGGGTCTCGCCATCATTACGGTGCTGGCGGGCGCAAAGATGGTGCCGCAGGGTTACAACTGGACGGTGGAGCGTTTCGGTCGCTATACGAAGACACTCAAACCGGGGCTCAACCTCATCGTGCCCTACATCGACACCATCGGCGAGAAGGTGAACATGATGGAGGTGCTGCTGGACATCCCGCCCCAGGAAGTCATCTCCAGTGACAACGCGATGGTGCGCACGGACGCGGTGTGCTTCTACCAGGTGCAGGAGCCGGTAAAGGCGGCCTATGAGGTGAACGATCGCGAGCGCGCGATGCAGAACCTCGTCATGACCAATATCCGCGCCGTGCTCGGCTCGATGGAGCTCGATCACATGTTGTCACAGCGCGACAAGATCAACGCGGAACTGTTGATCAAGGTCGACGAGGCAACCAATCCGTGGGGTATCAAGGTGACGCGCATCGAGATTCGCGACATTGCGCCGCCCCTCGACCTCGTGGAGGCCATGGCGCGGCAGATGAAGGCGGAGCGGGACAAGCGCGCGCAGATTCTCGAGGCGCAGGGTCGGCGCGAGTCCGAAATACAGGTCGCCGAGGGCGAAAAACAGGCGCAAATCCTGGCTGCGGAGGCCGAACTTGAGGCCGCCAAGCGCGAGGCGGAGGCGCGGGAGCGCCTGGCCGAGGCGGAGGCCAATGCCACGCGCATGGTCAGCGAGGCGATCGACGCGGGCAACCCGCAGGCGATCAATTACTTCATCGCGACCAAGTACACCGAGGCACTGGCGAAGCTCGCGACGTCAGACAACAGCAAGGTCATGATGATTCCGCTCGAGGCCGCCAACCTGATCGGCGCGCTGGGCGGCATCTCCGAGGTGATCAAAGAGGCGAGCGAGCGGAAGCCCGGGCAGTCGTAGGAGGGAGTGGCCATGGATATCCTGACGCAGATACAACCCTGGCACTGGTTCGTGCTGGCGGCGGTACTCTTCATGGTCGAAATCGCCGCCACCACCGGGTTCTTCATCGGCATCGGCGCCGCGGCGTTGATCCTGTCCGCGGTGACGCTGCTCGGCCCGCAGATCGGCTGGGAGTGGCAACTCGCCCTGTTCGGCGGCCTCTCGGTCGCCCTGACCGTCGCCTACAAGAAGTACTTCAAGCGCTTCAACGAGGAGACGGACAGCCCGCTGCTCAACGACCGTGCCGCGCAGATGGTGGGTGACAGCCTGGTGCTGGACGCGGACATCGACGGCCACGGCGCGGTCATGATCCACGACACGCGCTGGCAGGTGGAGTGCGAGGGCAGCCTCAAGGCCGGCACCCGCGTGACAATCTCGGGCAGCCGCGGCATGACGCTGGTGCTCAGCCCGCAATAGACGCCCCCGCTAGCCTCCCGCTGTGGGGTCCCCTGCCCTGTGGGATCCCCTGCCTCTGTGAGGTCGCCTTCCCCCGTGGAGTCCCCTGCCCCTGTGGGGTCGAATTCATTCGACCAGCGGGTTCATGCCTCGCACCGCGGGTGCGGGTGTCCCCGTAGGGTCGAATTTATTCGACCTGGAACAGGACGCTCAATACTGGACGGTGTTCGGTATTGAGAGCGAGGTGACCCGTCGAATAAATTCGACCCTACAGCTTTGCGCGCTCCATCCAGGGCAAAGCAGGATCGCATTGCAGTCTTTCGCGTCCCGTCCCGGGCACGCCACAATTGCCGGACCCCTGTGGGGTCGAATTCATTCGACCAGCGGGTTCATGCCTCGCACCGCGGGTGCGGGTGTCCCCGTAGGGTCGAATTTATTCGACCTTGAACGGGCCTCTCAATACCGGGCGGTGTCCGGTATTGACGGCGAACTCATGCCCGCCACACGCGCTTGTTCGTGGTGCCGAACATCTCGGACAACTCGACGCGCGCGGGCGTGATCTTCAGCAGGCAAAAGGCCTCGCTCTCCGGCCCGTCCGGCCAGAACTGCGCCAGGTCGTAGTCCATCACATCCCACACCCGCTTTTTGGTCGCCGGGTCCGTCAGCACCTCGGCGGTGCCGCGTACGAGCAGGTGGACGAAGTCATCCGGCGCCACCTGGAACTGGATGTCCACCGCGCTGTTGGCCCGGATTTGCGTGGCCTTGGGCGTGGTGGGCCCGGTGGCCACCCACAGCACATCGCCCTCCCAGGTCGGGTGCACCATGCGCACGCGGGGTTCGTTGCCGTCCACGGTGGCCAGGGCGCACCAGATGGCTTTCTTGGCGGCGGCTTCCACGTCCTGGAAGAAGGCGTCTTTGTCGGCGGGGCTGACGGCGGTCATGGGCGGGTCCTTGTTGTTCGGGCTGGGCGGCTATTATTGTTGAGGACAAGGCATACCGCCACCTGTCACACGATTGCCCGCTGCCCCGTCTGGTAGGTGCAAGGGCAATTAAGGAGCGCACCATGCAGCGCCTGATCATCATTTTCCTGGCCGCGAGCCACGTGCTCACCGGCATCGTTGTTTTCGTCATGCCGCAGTGGTTCTACGACACCGTGCCCGGCGTGGCCATGTTGGGGCCGTTCAACCTGCACTTCATCCGCGACGCGGGCCTGGCCTTTGGCGCCAGCGGCCTGTTGCTGGCCCTGGGCTGGTACCGCCGCGACTACGTGCTCTGTATCGCGGGCTGCACCTGGGTCTGCTTCCACGCGCTGTACCACGCGCAGATGTGGGTGGCCCGGGGCATGCCCGCGGATGTCGTGGCCTGGGTCAACCTGTTCGGTATCCAGCTGCCCGCGTGGCTGCCGTTGCTCATGGCGGTGCTGTTGTTGCGCGCGCGGGAGGGCGGTGACCATGCTTAGGTTCATCATGCGGCGCATCGCGGCAAGCATGCGCGTGCGCTACGGCTACGACGGCAGTTACATGGAGGAGGTCGCGGCGGTATCAACTGGCGGCGCGTTGCGCCTGATGGTGTTGCCGCTGCTCAGCCAGTACCGCGGCGCGGCGCCTATCGATCTCGCGGCCGGCGCGGCCGTTGCCTCCACGAGGGAGGGCGATTGCGGGCCCTGCCTGCAACTGGCCGTCGACATGGCGCTGCAGGAGGGCGCAAGCGCCGTTGACCTGCGGCGCGCTCTGGCCGGCGAAGTGAACGCCGCCGGCGAGGTCGGGCTGGGTTATCGCTTCGCGCGCGCCGCCATTGCGGACAGTGACGACCTGGCGGCCCTGCGCGACGAGATCACCGCGCGCTACGGGCAGGCCGCCGTGGTGGCGCTGTCGATCAGCGCGGCCACCGCGCGCAGCTGGCCCGTCATCAAGCGCGGACTCGGCCACGGCCAGGCCTGCAGCCTCGTCACCGTGGGTGATGTCGCGGTGGAAGCGGCGGCCTAGGCCCGGCGATGCAGGCGCAACGCGACGATGTCTTCGAGGCCGCCCGCCCGCGGCTGCTCTCGCTCGCCTACCAGATGCTGGGCGAGGTTGCCGCGGCGGAGGACGTGGTGCAGGAGGCCTGGCTGCGCTGGCACGGTACGGACAGGGCGCAGGTGCGCGCCCCCGATGCGTGGCTGAACAGCGTGGTGACGCGACTCGCGATCGACCAGTTGCGCAGCGCGCGGCAGCGCCGCGAAACCTACACCGGCACGTGGCTGCCCGAGCCCATACTGGACACGGACGCAGGCCCGGAGGACGCCCTCGAGCTCGCGCGCCAGTGCGAACTCGCGCTGCTCTGGTCGCTGGAGCGCCTGGGGGTGGAGGAGCGCGCCGCCTTCCTGTTGCGCCAGGTGTTCGATACCGACTACGCGGACATCGCGCGGGTACTGGGGCGCAGCGAGGACGCCTGCCGCCAGCTGGTGAGCCGCGCCGGGACGCGGGTGCGGGACGAGGGCCGCGCGGTGACGGCGGGCGAGGACAAGCTGGAGGAGATGTTGCTGCGTTTCACGCTCGCGGCGTCCGCCGGCGACAAGGAAACCGTGCTGGAACTGCTCGCGCCGGACGTCGTCGCGGTGTCCGACGGCGGCGGCGTGGTGCGCGCCGCGTTGATCCCGCTGGAAGGCCCCGACCGCGTGGCGCAGGTGCTGACTCACATCGCCAGCAAGGCACAGCGCGAGGCGCCGGGCGAAATGCCGGAGATCGCCCGCGTCAACGGCCGGCCCGCCTTCGTGCAGATGGGCGGTACGGAGCGCGACATGATCTTCACGCTGCGCCTGGATGAGCAGGGCCGGATCTGCTGGATCTACATGCTGCGCAACCCGCACAAGCTCGAGCTCGTCAGGTCGCGTCGCTAGCCACCTGTTCGAGCGCGTGGGCCGCGAAGCCGGCACCGGCCTGGGCGTAGAGGTTGAAGGGCGAGAAGCCACACTGCTCCAGTTCCTCGGCCTCCTCGCTGAAGCGCACCACGACAGCCACCTCGCCCGTGTAGCCCTGTTCGCGCAGCAGCCTGCCCACCAGCATGTTCTCCTGGTGCTGCGTGAGCGCCAGCAGGACGAGCTTCACCTCCCCGAGGTTCACGCGGTGCCAGAAGTCCGGGTCCGAGGCATCGGCCATGACCACGCGGCGGTGCTGGCGCCGGTGGTCCTCCAGCCGCTTCTCGTTGAGGTCCACGCCGAGGGTGTGGTGCCCGTGCTTCTCGGCGATGGCGTCGTAGGCATTGGTGCCTATGTTGCCCATGCCCAGCACGACGATGCGGGCGTCGCGCGTATCGGGCACTGCCCGGCGCACCTGGTGTGATTCGAAGCGCAGCCAGACGTCGTGGTAGCGGGAGTACCAGCCGTGGGCGCGCCGGGTCAGGGGCGATGACAACAGGAAGCTGATGGCGATGGCCAGTGACAGGGTGACGGTCCACTGGGGGTCCACCCAGCCGACACCGGCGGCGATCGCCACCACGACCAGCCCGAACTCGCTGTAGTTGGCGAGCGCGGTGGAGGCGAGCAGCGCGGTCCGCGGCGGTGTGTGCAGCCAGGTCATCAGGGGGAAGTAGAGCAGCGGCTTGAGCAGCGCCAGCGCGCCGAGTATGAGTGCGATGACCACGCCCCCGGCGGACGGAAACCCCTGCAGCCCGATGGTGAGGAAGAAGCAGACGAGGAACACGTCCTTGAACTGCACCATGTTGCGCGCCAGTTCCTTGCTCTTCTGGTGGCCCGCCAGCAGTGCGCCCAGGATCAAGGCCCCGAGGTCGCCCTTGATGCCGACCCATTCGAACAGGCCGGCGCCGCCCAGGGCCAGCGCGAACCCGCACAGGGTAAACAGGTCTCCGTGACCCGCGCGCGCCAGCAACTTCAGGATAAGGCCGCGCGCCGGCCACAGCAGGAGCAGCAGCACCGCCTCGGTGTGCGGCAGGGTGCCCTTGCTCGCCGCCAGGAACAGCACCGCCGCGAGGTCCTGGATGATCAGTATGCCGATTGCCAGCTCCGCGTGCCGCGACGATAGCTCGCCCTTGGCCTGCATGACCTGTATGACAAACACTGTACTGGAGAAGGTCAGTGCGAACGCCAGCACCAGTATGCCTGTCAGGTCGAGTCCCAGGTCCGGCAGGAGTGCGCCCGCGGCGAGCATGACCAGCGTGAACAGCAACTGCATGCAGGCCATGTGCACCACGGTGGTGCCCCAGACCCTGGGCTTCAGCAATTCCGGCGGCGAGAGCTTGAGCCCGATCGTGAACAGCAGCAGTGTCACGCCGATATCGGCGAGGCTCGCCAGCAGGTCGCCGCCGCCGAACTGCATGCCGTGCAGCACGAAACCGGCGGCGAGGTAACCGATCAGTGGCGGCAGGCCGGCCGTGCTGGCGACGAAGCCGCAGGCGAGGGCGACGAGGATGACGAGTGGGTCGAGCATGCGGGGCAATCTACCACCCCAATGCGACGAAAGTCAGTAGCCGCGGACTCGGGCGAGGTTTTGCGCGACGCCAATGCAACACTCCCGGCGCGGGGCCGGGAGTGTTGTTGCGATCAGGCCGAGAGGCCGGTGAAGCGTGGAATCTTCTCCACCACGAGAAACTGGTCGAGTGCTTCCGGGTCGTCGCGGTACTTCGGTTCCGCCTTGATGGCGAGGATGTCTTCCCTCGACATGGGCGTCCGGGTCAGCCGGTACATGCGGTGGTAGTAGTCGTAGACCTTGCGCGACGGCATGGCGTGGGTTGTCGCGATATTGTCCGGGTCGGCGAGGCGTTTCTGGTTTTCCTCGCTCATCACGGAATAGCTGTAGGTCGGGAACGGGATCATCTGGCCGAAGGCCAGGCATTTCAGCTCTTTCGGGAATTCGAGCATGAAATTGAAGGTGTCCTCGAGATCCTGGATAGTGTCGAATTCGTTCATGGTGATCAGGTCGAAGAAGCCCTGCATCCCGGCGTCGACGATTTCGCGCCCGGCCTCGATAACCCGCGACGTCTTCGTCGGGCGGTTGTAGTACTCCTTCAGGATGCGTTCGCTTCCCGACTGCACGCCCATGGTGATCGAGATGCACCCCGCGTCGCGCAGTTTCTGCAGCAGCTCGCGCGTATGGGTGGTCGGGTAGGTATAGCACCAGAAGGGCATACCGATCTCTTCCTTGTAGCGCGGCAGGAACTCGTCGAGCCAGCGCGGATTCACCGTGAAGACGTCGTCGTAGAAGAGGATGGTTTCGATGTCGAGGTTTGCCTTCGCCCAGAGCAGTTCCTCGATGACCACGTCGACGTCACGGCGGCGCAGTGACTCCTTCTTGCCGAACATGTCCTGGTACTTGCTCTCGATGCAGAACGAGCAGGAGAACGGGCAGCCGCGCTGGGTCATGATCGGGTATTCCTTGCCCAGGTTGCGCGGGAAGCGCTGGCGGCGCACGCGCTCCTTGTCGATATGGACGTAAGTCTCGGGGCGCCAGTCGGGAATGGCGATGTCGTTCAGCGGCAGGTAGGGGCCGGCGGCGTTCTTGGTGATGCTGCCGTCCGCTTCCCTGAACCACGTGCCCTCGATCCCGGAGAGTGATTCGCCCGCGTCGATGCGATTGGCGACCTCCACGATCACGCGCTCGCCCTCGTTGATGCAGAGGATGTCGGCGTGCGGCATGCAGCGCTCGGGTTCCAGGGTGGGTGCGGCGCCGCCCCAGATGATGGGGACGTCAAAGTGCTCGCGCAGCTTCTGCGTGACCTGGGCGCACTCCTTGACGATGCCGGCGTAGAGGCTGAAGCCGATGGCGTCGGGTTGGAACGCCTGCAACTCGCCGATGAGCATGTCGTACTCTGCGTCGGTGAAGGGCGTGTAGCAGTTCCAGATGACCTCGCGGCCGTCGATGGAGAACAGCAGGCCGGAAAACTCCGCCACTTCGTAGTTGTGGGATTCTTCGAGCAGGTGATCTTCGTAGTCGCGGAAGTAGATGATCTTCGGCTGGTGACCGGCGTCCCGCAGTTCCCCCGCCAGTTGCGCGGGTGCGAGGTTGAGCCCGGTAAAGAGCTTGATGATTGCAACATTCGCCATTGCTTACTCCGTGTAACGTACGCCGGTCAACGCGCGGCCGGTCGCTCATTATTGGCAGCCGCATCGTGTAAAGCAAGAAGCACGCCAGCGTGTGGGGCGCACCTCCCGCGGGCGGCCAAACTCGTTTTATTTTAGACCTTTAGCGCGTGATTATACGGGCTGGCGCAGGGCGCGGATGCGCGCGGGCGCCCGTGTTGTGTGAACTTGGCTGCAGAGTTGTAAGATTTTTCGACACTGAGGCTTGCGCGACGCGGCGTCCATGCGCGAAAGAACCGGTAAAGCGTAGGGATTTAGCTGCCCGCGACTGCGTCCTGCTCCCGCCGACGGGCGCGTGCGCAAACCCCTTTTTCAAGCAGGGATTAAACGTGTTTGCGCGCGCGACGGTTGTTGCGAATTGGTTCGCAGAAACTCGCGTGAAGCGTCTGTAAGTCCGCAGCGGCATTGACTTAATCAGGCAAGTTTGCTGCTATGGCGTGGGCCGCGCCGCGCCGCATTCGCACGGCCGTAACGCCCCCTCCGCCGAGCGCCACAGCATCGGCCTGGCGGTAGC
This sequence comes from Gammaproteobacteria bacterium, assembly GCA_030428835.1. Classification (GTDB taxonomy): domain Bacteria; phylum Pseudomonadota; class Gammaproteobacteria; order Pseudomonadales; family Halieaceae; genus Marimicrobium. Next base: position 17,955 of record JAUIEP010000077.1, read on the forward strand.
AACCAGGGTTTGAGTATCTAGGGTAAAAACATCGCGATGAGTGGTACAACTTACCTGGCGCCGGGTTTCCTGGTGGCCATCGGAGACAATCGCCGCCTCAAGTTTCCGCACTTGCGCAACCAGAACCAGCGCGCGACGCCCTCTCGCCTGGCGTTGCTCGACGCGCTCAACCGCGGCGCGAGCGGTACCCGGGAAGAAATCACCGCTGCCGTCGTCGAGGAATTCGGTTGCGCGCCGGGGCACCTGTCCTCCCTGATCAGCCAGGTTGCCGAGCGCGGTTTCATCGTCGATGCCGAGCCCGCGGAGCGGTTCGGACACACGCTGGAAGAGCGCGAGGCCGAACTCGAGGACGAGACACTGTGCGTGCCTGCGCCCGTGGGCCTCGTAACCCAGGGCGGCGCCTATCTCTGGTTCGACCACGAGGGCACGCTGCGCGCGCGGCTGACACTGTCCGACGTGCACGCCGTTGCGCAGTTTGCCCAGCCGGCCACGGTCGACGAGGGCTGGGCGCTCTACCAGGAAGGCGGGCGCACCGACAAGACACGCGAAGAATTCGAAGCGCTGCTGCGGCGCCTGCGCGGCGCCGGGCTGCTCGCACCGGGAACCCGCATCGACACCAGCAAGCACAACGAGGTGAAGTTGTTCGGCGCCGTGGACCGCAACACAGTTCAGGCCATGGTCGACGCGCGCGTCGCCGCCCACGACGAGAAAGTGGCGCAGTCGGGCAGGGAGCTGATGCAGGTCATCCCCGTCAATACGCAGCCGGGCACGGCCCCGGTATCGCTCGGGATGGTGATCGGCTACGCCATGGAGTACGACGGCGGCCGCCTGAACGACAAGTTCGACTTTGTGCCGATGTTCCTCACGGACGGCGAACGCCTCGCCGAGCGCGCCCAGCGGGCGGGCGTGTTCCTGTTTTCCAACTACATGTGGAACGACGTGAAGAACCTCGAGTTCTCGGCCATCGTCAAGGCCGCGAACCCGAACAGCATCACCATCCACGGCGGTCCCAGCACACCGAAGTACGAGAAGGACGCCGAGGAGTTTTTCGCCAAGTACCCGCACGTGGATATCGCAGTGCGCGGCGAGGGCGAGGCCACACTAGCCGACCTGCTGGACCACCTGGACCTCGATAACCCGACCAATCTCGACGTGCTGCGCGATGTGCCGGGCATCACGTTCCGCACCGCGAACGGGGTACAGCGTACCGCGGACCGCGAGCGCATCGCCGACGTCAACACGATTCCGTCGCCCTTCCTCATGGGGCTGTTCGACGAGTTCGGCTCGGCCAGCGCCTCGGCCGTGCTGGAGTCGAACCGCGGCTGCCCCTACGGCTGTACGTTCTGCGACTGGGGCTCCGCCACGCTGTCCAAGGTGCGCAAGTTCGACCTCGACCGCGTGTACGCCGAACTGGAGTGGTGTGCGTCGCACCAGATCAAGGAAGCCTCCATTGCCGACGCCAACTTCGGCATGCTGGAGCGCGACGTCGACATCACGCGCAAAATTGCCGAGCTGCGCGCAAAGTACAACTTCCCGCAGTCGGTCAATATTAACTACGCCAAGAACCAGGTCCGCTACCTGAAAGACATCATCACCATCATGGCGGACGCGAATATCCTCGCCGAGGGCGTGGTGTCGCTGCAGACCACCGACCCGCAGACGCTCGACGTGATCGATCGCACCAACATCAAGCTGGAAAAATACAACGAGCTGTCCGCCGAGTTCCGCCAGTCGCGACTGCCGCTCGCGGCGGACATCATGATGGGCATGCCGGGCTCGACACCGCAGGCCTTCATGGGCGACCTGCAGATGTGCACGGACCGCGACATCCGCGTGCGCGCCAACCCGACACACCTGCTGCCGAACGCGCCGATGAACGCACCGGACTACCGTGCGAAGCACGGCATTGTGGCGAAGCCGGGCGAGACCATCATGGAGACCGCTACCTACACGCGCGAGGAGTGGTACGAGATGGATTCCCTGCGCGTCGCCTACTACCTGCTCGATTCCTACGGCGTACTGCGCTACATCGCGCGCTTCGTGCGCCGCGAGCTGGCGATGGGCGAGGTGGAATTCTACGACCGCCTGCGCTCCGACGTGCACGCCGATCCGAATCGCTGGCTGATGATTTCCAACGTGCTCAACACACTGGAAGGCTTTATGGCGCCCCCGGGATCCTGGGGCCTGTTCATGGCCGAGGTGCGCAGCTACCTGATCGACGTGCTCGGCATGCCGGAAGACTCCGGCCTGCGCACCGCGCTCAAGGTGCAGCACGCGCACCTGCCCGGCCCGGGTCGCGTTTTCCCGGAGGTGTACGAGCTCGAGCACGACTTCAACGCCTGGCAGGAAGCCATGTTCCGCTGTCGCGAGGAAGGTAACCGTGAGGACTGGCACGAGCGCATCCCGCGCCTGTGTGAGTTCCCGCCGGCCACGCTCACTATCAAGGACCCGAACGAGATCTGCCGCCGCGACATGGGTAAGTCCCGTTTCGCGCTCGACATCAACCTGCGCACCTGGGAGCTGGACTCACCGATCGCACGCGCGCGCCTCAACATGTAGTTCCCGCGAACCGGATCATCGTCGCCCCTGCGCAGAACCCAACCATCGTCGCCTCTGCGCAGAACCCAACCATCGTCGCCCCTGCGCAGAACCCTACCATCGCACGCCCCGTGCAGCGCCCACCTGTCGTCGCCCCGCGCAGAACCCAACTTTCGTCGCGCCGTACAGAGCCCAACCTTCGTCGCCCCCGCGCAGGCGGCGGTCCGACGTCTCGGGGCCCAGTGGCCTCGATTACCGCGCTGGCGTTGACGTCGCTAGCCCCACCCAGGCCCCGGCCCGCGATATCTCTTCGCTCGCTGTCGGCCCCGCTCCGCGGTGCCCTCCGTCGGTCGGGAGCCTCCTGCGGAGTCTCCCTCCACTCCCTCGGTGCCTCCC
>JAUIEP010000281.1 GCA_030428835.1 Gammaproteobacteria bacterium
GGACCGCGGCCCTTTCGGGGATTTTATCGGCGCGGTCAGCGGGTTCCTGGAAGACGCCGGTACGGACCCGGGAACCTTGCAAGGCCTGCGCGAGCGGGCGCGGCGCCTCGCCGCACCGGCGGGCTAGCTCCGCCCTGACAGCCACCGCGCGTGCGCCCACTCGAGGAACTGCGCCACGGCATTCACGGTGTGGTCGGTGCGTACGGAGTGGAAGATCTCGAACGCGTGCTGGGCGCCGGGCAACTCCCCGTAGACAACCACCTGTTTCGACACCGCGCGCAGCTCGTTGACGAACACGCGCGCCTCTTCCACCCACACCAGGGAATCGTGCGTGCCCTGAATGACAAACATGGGCGGCGCGTCCTCGGAAACGTGGCTGATGGGTGACGCCGCGTCCCACAACGCCTCGTTGCCGACACGCGGACACTGCAATACGCGGTCGCCCAGGATGTCATCCATGGACATGCCCGGGCGGATATCGTTGCGATCGAGAAAATCGAATACGCCGTAGAACGGCACGGCGGCCTGCACCGTGGTATCGACGTCCTCGAAGCCCGGCTGCCACTCCGCGCGGTTCGGCGTCAGCGCCGCGAGCGAACTCAGGTGGCCGCCGGCGGAACCGCCGGTGATGGCAATATAGTCCGGGTCGCCGCCAAACTGTTCAATGTTGTCCTTGACCCAGGCAATGGCTTTCTTGACGTCCACGATGTGCGCGGGAAACGCGGACCTCGGGCTGAGCCGGTAGTTGATCGCCACGCACACCCAGCCGCGTTCCGCCATGTGGTACATGAGCGGCCTGGCCTGTTGCTCCTTCTCGCCGATCATCCACGCGCCGCCGTGCACCTGCAGCAGCACGGGGCAGCCACCCTCGCGCCTGGCCTGCGGTTCATACACATCCAGCAGGTTGCGTTTGCCGGCGTCGCCGTAGGGCAGGTGAGAGTGCAGCAACACGCCGGGACGCTGGTATGCGAACGGGCGCATCCAGCTGCCCGTCCTGATGTAATCGACGAGCGTGGCCTCGCGCTCTTCGGGGATCGACCGGCGGAAATTGTCACCCAGGCCCTGGCGCAGCGCGGCGGCGAGATGTTGCTGCGTGTTCATCGCCTGGCCGTGCAGGTAGAACAGGCCCAGCCACGACAGTGCGAAGATGAACAGGGCCAGCTGCGCCATCGGCGCTTCGAAGACGCCCACGAAGGCCAGCAGCGCGGTGAGCGTCACCTGCCAGATGATATGGATGAGCGCCAGTTCGCCACAGAGCCACGCGGCGAGGAAGTACACGGGCACGAGGTAAGAGATCTGCCGCGCCTGGATAATTGCCGCGAGTGTCGATAACGCGGTGAATACCGAGAGAAAGAAGTACAAACCAACCATGGGAGGTCCTCGGAAACCGGGGTCGAATCGGGCGCCCATTCTAGCCATATCGGCAGGGTGTTGGTATGTCCCGGATCAACTTGCGGCTACAGGCGCCTTTGCGTAACTTAGCAGGCCGCAACCCGAGGAAGCGCTCCCATGACCGTCAAACTGGGCGTGGTGATGGACCCCATCGCCGACATCACCTACAAGAAAGACACCACACTGGCCCTGCTGTGGGCCGCCCAGGACCGGGACTGGGAGCTGTACTACATGGAGCAGGGCGATCTCTACCTGCAGCAGGGCGAGGCGCGGGCCAGCGTGGCCCACCTTACGGTATACCGCGACCCCGACAACTGGTTCGCGATGGGCAAGGCGCATGACATGGCACTCGCGGATCTCGACGTCATCCTGATGCGCAAGGACCCGCCGTTCGACAACGAGTACATCTACAGCACCTACATCCTCGAGGCCGCCGAGCGCAGGGGCACGCTGATCGTGAATCGCTGCCAGAGCCTGCGCGACTGCAATGAAAAGATCTTCGCCACGCAGTTTCCCGAGTGCTGCCCGACGGTACTCGTGAGCGCCGACATCAAGCGGCTGCGCGCTTTCCACATGGAGCACGGCGACACCATCTTCAAACCACTGGACGGCATGGGCGGTAGTGCGATCTTCCGCGTGCAGCCCGGTGACCCCAACGTCAGCGTGATCCTCGAAACGCTCACCCGGCACGGCAGCCAGACCATCATGGCGCAGAAGTTCATCCCCGAGATCGTGGACGGCGACAAGCGCATCCTGATGATCAACGGCGAGGCCGTGCCCTACTGCCTGGCGCGGGTGCCGCTGGCCGGCGAAACCCGCGGCAACCTCGCCGCCGGCGGCCAGGGCAGGGCGCAGCCGCTGACGGAGCGCGATGCCTGGATAGCCGCCCAGGTCGGGCCCACACTGAAAGAGAAGGGCCTGCTGTTCGTCGGCCTGGACGTCATCGGCGACTACCTCACGGAAATCAACGTCACCAGCCCCACCTGCGTGCGTGAAATTGACGCCGGATTCGATCTGGACATCGGCGCGGATCTCATGGATTGTATCGAAGGGGAAATGCAATCCAGGTCCTGAGGCTGTATGTACTACCTGGAAACGGGGCTCGACAAACACGCACGCTTTCGCAACGCCGTCGTACTGGCGCTGGCCGCCCACGCGGCGGTCGTTCTCGGTGTCTCGTTCAGTGTCGATACCACGCCCGCCAATTCCCCGCAGATCGAAGTCACCCTGATCACCCACGCCAGCGACAGGGCTCCCGATGACGCACAGCTCATAGCGGTGGCGAACCAGGAGGGCACAGGCCACGAGGCGCAGGCGGAGGAACTGGCGAGTCCCGTCGCGCAACCTCCCCCGGCCGCGCCGCCGGAAGCCGTGCCGGAGCAACGCGACGTGCTTACCACCGCGATGCTCTCCCCGCAGTTGGTGAGTTCGCTGCCTGCCGAGGCGGTGCCCACCCCCGATCCGATGGACGACATCGAACCCGAGATCGATCGCCTCTCCCACGAGGTCGCCACGCTGGAGGCGGAACTCGACGCACAGGCCCGCGTCCTGGCGGAACAACCCAGGGTGCGCAGGCTCACCGCGGCATCCGCGAAGCAGTCCGCAGACGCCGCCTACCTGCTCGACTGGCGCCGCCGGCTCGAGGCGGTCGGCAACAAGTACTACCCGCAGGCCTCGGTGCGCTACGGTATCTACGGCGCGGTCCGCCTGCTGGTGGTCATCCGCGCCGACGGCAGCCTGGAAGATATTCGCGTGGTGGAATCATCGGGTTTCGCGGTACTGGACGAGGCGGCGATCAAGGTGGCACGCGCCTACGGCAACGGCCGTGACGTGGAGACACCGACCACCGTCGTTGCCCAGGGTGCCTTCCACGGGCGCACGATGGCGACGCTG
>JAUIEP010000078.1 GCA_030428835.1 Gammaproteobacteria bacterium
GTCTCGGTGTTGTGGCACTCGCACAGGCACAGCAGTACCAGCTTGGCAGGGGCGTTCTTGATGCCCATGCACCAGCCCCACCAGTTGGCCTCGCCGCTCATAGGCCCTGCCCCCGCAACACGTCATCCAGGCGCATGAGCGCGCTCAGGCGACGCTGTGTGTCGCCCAGCCACTCCCTGACGTTGACGGACACGGTACGCTCCTCCCCTGGCTCTGAAGCGTTCAGGAAGACACGCCCGGCCTTAACGTCCTGGTAAATATTGTTGGTCGCAATAATCGCTCGTTTGCGAAGCGCCGGCCCTGCGATGGCAAATTCCCCTGGCATAACTTTCCCTATCCCGTGCGGTTGCGCTGTTATGGTTGGCCCCGGCACCTCCGCGCTAGAGGTACCGGGGCGAGGTACGTCAGGCCTGCGCCGTGGCGTCCTGCTGCTGCGTGGCGTCGTTGCCATCGGTGCCGGGGTCGGCCGTGCCGGCATCACCTTCACCACCCTCACCTCCGGCCGCCGCCGGGTCACTCGCACCGCCGCCGTCTTCGGTGCCGGTGGTGTCCTGCTCACCGGTCGCCGCGGGCGTAGCGTCGGCGCCTACTGGCGACAGTGCGTCCGCCGGCGCCTCGGAGACCGGTATCTCCTGGACACGCACGATCACGTTGTCGAAGGCGTGCGTGGTGTGGACCTCGCCGTCGCGCAGGTAAACAGGCGCCGCATTTGTCTGCGTGACCTTCACAACCTCATCGGCGCCGCAGTGCGCCTCTACATTTACATTCGTTGTCATGATTCATGTTCCCCAATCGGATTAAATTTCGCCGGTCTCTCCCGGCTGCCACGCCACTACGCAGGTGTCGCGATTCCCGCCAGGCGGCCCCCTAAGCTCGATCTGGCGAGGGAATTTGCTGGCCGGTCTCTCCCGGCTGTCATGTCACCACCCCGCTGTCTCGCGATTTCACGGCACGGCCGAGAGAATGAAGTGAATCCACGGCCTCATCGATCTGTTTCTGGATCGCGGCGACTTCGCGGGTGCTGAGCATGTTGTCGCCGAGGGCGTCGCGGATGGCGCGCGCTACGTCACCGTGTTCAGCAGCGGCCGACAGGATGGCGGACGGCAGGTCACTAACTGCGACAGGCTCATGCGGGACAAACTCACCTCCGAGCAGCCTGCATTCGGCGCGGATGATGTCGCGAGTCCCGGTGGTTAATTGCAGGCCGATAGCCTCGCGCTGCGTGAGTTGGTTGCCATCGCAGGCCCAGTTGACCTTGTTCAACAGAACCTGGTAGCTCTTCACCATGCGGCGCGCTATTTCCTGCGCGTCCATCCCCGGCGTGTCATGCAGCGTTCTGTGATTCGCGTGGTCCAGCGCGTCCATGTATCCCCCGGCGCTTTACATGTTCTTTTCTAAATCCGATGGGCCAAACTAGTGACAACGAGTAGCTAAGCGGTTGCGACGATGTCTTCCTCACAAAAGGCTTCCGGGCAAAGCTCCCACGCCGGCACCAAAGTGCCTTTTGCTTCCGTGGCTCGATGCACCCGCATCGCATACCTCTCAGGGAGTCTTTTGTCCCGGTTCAGCCAATTCCATACGTGCTGCTGTTTTACTTTCGGGCCCAGCAAATCCGCCATGGCGGTCTGCCCTCCCAGAACATCAACTGCCTTTCGAAGCGCGTCCAAATTGGTCACTGCCTGGTCCTCCTCGCGCCAATATACAACTTCAGTTGTATTTGTACAACCTGTGTTGTTTTACCGATTACAACATATGTTGTAGCTTCAAAAAATGGGAACGAAGCGACTTTCTGAGGAAATACGCGAACGGCGAGAGCGCCTTGGCGTCACGCAAACCGCACTAGCGGAAGCAGTACAGCAGCTTTCTGGGGATACCAAATTTACCCAGCAGTCCATTAGCAAATTTGAAAACAACCCCGACGCCAAGAGCGCCTACTCTGTGTACATGCTGCTGGCACTAGACAAGCTCGACCCTGAAACCAGTATGCGCGCCGGCGGATCGTCGAATCTTTCTGTCGTGTGGGACAGCGAGAACGCAGAGCTTTTCGATAGCTTGGACGACGAGACCGCTGTCGCTCTAATCACCAAGTATCTGAAGAAGTTGCCTCGGCTTCATCGTGTGGCGATCGCGCAAAGCGCTTTGATTGATCTTCCAGATGACGCCTAGCATCATTGACCATCTCGGTTTGGTCGTCCGGGTCCTCAAGCAGGTAATAGATCAGAAGAAGTAGAGCCGTTTTCCGTTTAGGGCCAGAGTGTTGTTCCATAACCACTCCCATCTAATAGGTATTATTTGGGTGCTGCGCTCCATTAACATACTAGTAGAGGCGGACTCGTGTACCACATCAACTTCGCGCATTTTCAATCAAATACAGCGAGTGAGAATCTCGTCACATCACTCGTAATATCTATTGCACTTGGTCTATTTATGGCGACACCTGCCGGCGCGGAGATTTACAAATGCGTTGACACTGCAGGGAGGGCGCAGTTTTCCGATAAGCCGTGCTCGAAGAACGCGGAGAAAATCGAGGTAGACACGAGCAGCTCAGGGATATCACACGGGCCGCAGGGAGATTTTTCAAGAGTCAGAAGCGACATGCAACGCCGGGATATAGAGCGCAGGATTACCCGGCTTGAATCGGATATAACTGGCCTGCAAGATGCTAAAAACGCCGAGTTGTCTCGGCTGCGATACAGGCAGAGTCGCGCCAACAACAATTTAGCGGGCGCGACATGGGAGCAGAGTATTGCGACGGAGATGGCGTCTGTCACTCAAGACTACAATTCCCAGATTGAAATGAAGCGCGAAGAAATAAGTGATCTTCGAGACCACTTGCGTGAACTGACAAGCCGATAGATTACGGCGCGACGACTGATCGAGAATGATTCAACTCCACCGCCCTGTTCCGCCTTGGATAGCAATTGCATCAATTTTTTCCATTACCGCTCTACCTGTGATTGCGCAGACTTCAGTATTCAAGTGCACCGACGATCAGGGAAACGTAGAATATTCTGATCAGCAGTGCGATATCTCCGCGGAAACTATCCCGCTCCACATCCCTTCGATAAACACCGACAGTGAGGCCACCAAACCCGCGCCGCTACAAGTCAAGTCCTGGACATGTGTGGCCGATGGGGCCTGGATGTATGTTAGAGGCGAGGTTGTGAATAGGTCCGACGCGGCACTGGAGAAAGTGCTTGCAGTTGGGGTGTTTAGAGACACGTTCGGAAACTTACTAAAAACTAGCGAGGCCTTTATAACGCTTTCCCCGCTACAGCCTGGCAGGTCGTCTCCCTTTGAGGTGGGGGTCAGAAAAACTTCCAGGATGACTACCTGCTCGCTTAGTTTTAAGGAATTGCGAGGGACACCGATTCCCGCATCAATGTTCTAGCACTCAACCCCAGCCCAGTCCCTGCCCCATAACCGGGGCCCGCTTCAACAGCCGACTCCTGCCTTCTTGCCACTCCGGTCCAGATCGATCTAGCGAGGCGCTCGCCAATACAACTATTGTTGTTGACATTGTTACAACCTTGGTTGTATTGTGCGGTCTCGGTACAAGAGGTCGGCGTAAATGAAACCAATGGCAACCAGGACGGCACACCCCCGGCGCCCCGCCAGGGGCTACACACGGGTCAGCGAAAATTGGCACATCGTTAACCTCGGCGGCTGCGTGTTCTTCGGCCAGAGCCGGGACGCAGCCCTCGCGAGGGCGGGCCGGTACTTCCGAAAAAGCGCCGGGCGACAGGGCCAGCAGACATGAGCCGCCTGACCGTCACTCGCCGCGACGGCGAGCAGCTGCTGATCGGTGATGACATCGTGATCACCGTCTCAAACCGCAAGCGCGGGCAGACACGCGTCGTAGTCGAAGCGCCACCGGAAGTGACGATCCTGCGCGCAGAGCTGGCGCAGCGCGGCGAGGTGGACAGCCATGCAAGCTAGCGCCGTCGTTCAAACATCGCCCGGCAAGGGCCGGATGGCACAGTACATCCTCGCGCTGGACGGCCTGCGCGACGGCGGCGAAATGACACAGAAGGAAATCACCGACGCGGTCGGGCTGCCCTGGGAGCGCGTGCGTGGCGACATGTATCACCTGGTCGCGATCACGGGCCAATTGCACCGCCTGTGCGGAATCGGCACCGCCCCCGCTAGATACCACCTCCCGAGGTTAGGCTGTTGTTCTCGAACCTGATCATCTACCACACCGCCTGCAACGCGATCGACATAATCGAGCCGCTGCGCAAGGCCATACCTGACAACGTGTTCACCCCCGTTGTGCCGCTGCAGCTCCGTGCTGTTGGCTTCGAGGCTCTGGTATCGGGCGGGCCGGCGTTTCATGAGCAGCAGAACGCCCTGCTGTTTCAGGTGAAAGTCCAGGAGCGGAAGATAGCGCCGGCGGCGCTGCGTGAGGCCGTTGCCGCTGAGATTACGGAAATCGAAACCGAGCAGGCGCGCAAGGTGTATCGCAAGGAACGGCTCAGCATCAAGGCCGACCTGATCGAGGCGCTGACGCCGGCGCAACTGCCCACCAGCCGGTCCGCCCAGGTCATCATTGACGCCAAGCACAACCTGGTCTTTATCAACAGCGCGAGCATTGCCCGCGGCGAGCAGGCCATCAACTTTGTTCGCGAGAAAATCGGTTCATTCCCGCTGCTGATACCAGAGGTGCGCAATTCTCCCGCCGCCGTGATGACGAAGTGGGTCGACAAGAAGCCGCCGCGCAAGTTCTTGCTGGGCGACTGGTGCAAGCTGAAAGAACCTGGCGAGTTTGGTGCCGCCGCTACCCTGGATAAATCCGATCTGACCAGCGAGGCGGTTCAGGGCCTGCTGGCTGAAGGTAAGACCGTCGAGGCTGTGGCGCTGGCCTGGGACCAGAAAGTGGTATTTCGCTGCCATGAGCCATGGCACCTCAAGCGCCTGCGCCTGTCTTTGGAGCTCCTCGAGGGCCTGGACGATGTCCAGGACGAGCCGGTCGCGCGGTGCGATGCGGATTTCACCCTCATGGTCGATACGTTCCGGGATCTGTTCCCTGCAGTGGGTCGCGCGTTCGGCGGCTGGCTGGAGGCAGGTCAAATGAATTTGCGGGGTGAGTGATGGAAATACTGTTGGGGGCCCTTGTCATTTTGATTGTCCCAGGCTTCGCCGCGGCTGCGATCTTCGCCTGGCGGCGCCACCCACACACGAGGGGGGGGGTAGGCCATGATCGCCCAGGCCAAAGGCAAGCAGCGCAGGAGCCCCTTCACGGACTGTCGGGCGGACGCGATCGAGGCCGCAAACAAGCGGCGTGGCTATAGCGTCTGCCCGTACCGGAAACCGCCGTATCGCTCGGTCTGGTTGAAGCAATACGACAAGACGGCACAGAAGGAAATGCCATGGTAGTTAAGCGCGTCGTCGGCTGTATAAATGTTTATATCTCCCCGGGAGGAAGGCATGAAACTGGAAATAACTAGGGATCAATATGAAAAGTTATCCAAGGAGAGGAATCCTGAAGTGGCCGGAAGGCCTGTCACTTTGGACATAGAAGCTCGATATTTCTGCCTCTTCGAAGAGCCCGTCAATAAGCGTCGGCAGATAAGAGCAGGCGTAAAAATTCGCCGTTTTCGTAATTCACAACTAGCCCTAAATCCCAACTGGAAAAGCCTCGATCTGGGACCCGCTTACAGCGAACTCTGCGCAACGATTGAGCAGGCCATCTGTACGGGGGACTCAATCGAAAATCAAGCCCTACTGAAGTTCTTAAGCGCAAGAACTCCCGGCCGGACTCAGAGCAGTATCAGCGCAAGCTTGAGCGAGCTTTTAAACATGCGCGCTTTGACCGTTGTGAGTAATGAATGACCGGGCGACTGAACCACAACCCAGCTAGACAAGGAATCTCTGCATGAATCAAATCACGCTGAACCTACCCAACCAGCCCATCAATATCACCCTGTCAGGTGACACGCTGAACATCGGAATGGCCGCTACACAGCAGCCGGAGCCGGAAACGCTTGAATGGAGCGAAACCCTCCTGAACGGCGATCGCGTTACTTACGAAGACGCCGAGAAAGCAGTCCAGGAACTCGGCAACGGCTGGCGCCTGCCGACCCGGAACGAACTGGAGTCGTTGGTTGACACATCGCGCCACGACCCCGCAATTGATGTGGAACGGTTCCCGGACACCAAGAGCACATGGTACTGGACCAGCACGCCCTGTGCCTGGAATGACACGGCTGTTTGGGTTGTGTACTTCGACAGCGGCCATGTCTACAACGACCACCGCGGCTACAGCGGCTGCGTCCGGGCGGTGCGTGCCGGTCAGTAGTTTCTGATGTTTTGAAATCCCGAAGGAGGGAAACGCTATGCAGCGATTTACAACGAACGAAGACGGTACGGTCACGGACAGCAGCACCGGGCTGATCTGGAGCAAAGAAACGCTGGCAAGGGATGTGCCGTATGACGAAGCCGTGAAGCAGCTCGGAGAGGGATGGCGCCTGCCTACCGTGCAGGAGCTTTTCTCGCTCGTCGATCATTCCCGCGACGAGCCAGCTATAGACGTTGATGCGTTCCCGGACACGGATAGCGACTGGTACTGGACCAGCACGCCCTGTGCGTGGAATGACACGGCTGTTTGGGTTGTGAGCTTCTACCTCGGCAATGTCGGCGGCAGCCACCGCTACAACGGCGGCTGCGTCCGGGCGGTGCGTGCCGGTCAGTAGCTCTTTGATCTTTTTGAGGTAGGCGGCATGAAGGCCAATCAGTTACCGGACATCGCGAAAAAAGCCGAGCGCCTGCTGCTTGATGTAGAGCAGGCGGTGAAGAATTTTTCGCGATACCACAAGTACAGCCTGGGCAGCGAGATTCGCGAGCAGGCCAGGACAGTGCTGCGATTGTGCCATCGCGCATGGCGGGACAGACAGCGCCAGGCGCACTGGATTTCGGAACTGGTGTGGGCCATCGATGAGCTGAAACTCAGCCTTCAACTTGGGAGCCAGCTGCGTGCCTTTAAGAGCTTCGCCCAGTTTGAACTGCTAGTCCGCGCGACGGAGGAAGTCGGCAGATGCGCGGGTGGCTGGAAGCGTCAATTTTACCGAAAGGGCCAGAATTCGGCGAGTGAAGCCTCGCCGGAGCGTGCCCAGATACTGAGTGGCCATGCCGCCTCTACGGGGGCCAACGTATGACGATGTCGCGCTACCAAGACGGATGCTCGGCAGGGTCTCAAGAGCATGGCAAGACGGCTGTTTGGGTTGTGAACTTCAACAACGGCAATGTCAACAACAACCACCGCAACAACAACGGCTGCGTCCGGGCGGTGCGTGCCGGTGAGTATCACGGTAAAGCGGTAGAGCTACGGGCCCTGTATGACGCCTGGCGGGCAGCTCGATCAGGTAAGAAACCCAGCCAGAACCAGATGGCGTTTGACAGCTTGTGGATCGATGGCCTCCTGGAACTGCAGCGACAGATCAATGGGGGGACATGGGAACCGCGGCGCAGTGCGTGCTTTATCGCCACACGACCAAAGGCTCGCGAAATCCATGCTCCAGACTTTGCTGACCGGGTCGTCCATCACTGGCTTGTCCCGCAGCTGGAAGCGATATGGGAGCCCGCGTTTATTCACGACAGCTACGCCAACCGCCGCGGGAAAGGCAGCCACGCCGCCGTGCAGCGCCTACAGGCGCTCGTTCGCCAGGTTCACAGCGGCCAAGGCGGCGGCTATTACCTGCAACTGGATATCCACAACTTTTTTAACAGCATCCACCGACCCACGCTATGGGCAATATTGAAGAAGAGATTAAACCGAGCAGGCGCCCCCGAGCCCGTTGCGCGGGTGACCCACGCCCTGCTGCGACGCCACCCACTGTCCGCGGGCGTCCGGCAACACGGGACGGCGCAGGAACGGGGATTGGTGCCGCCGCACAAGCGGCTTGAAAACTCCGGCAGAAGTTTCGGCCTACCCATCGGCAATCTGAGCAGCCAATTTTTTGCCAATGTTTATCTGAATGAACTGGACCAGTTCGTCAAACACACGTTGAGGGCGAAGCGTTACCTGCGCTACGTCGATGACTTTGTGTTGCTTCACTATGACCGGAACCAGCTCGAACAATGGCAACGAGACATCCACGCTTTTCTTCTCAGTCGCTTGCAGCTAAGACTGAAGCCCGACATTCGGCTCCGTCCACTCGATGACGGGATTGATTTCCTGGGCTATATCATCCGCCCTACGCACACACTCGTGCGGCGCCGTGTCGTTGCGCACGCCAAGCAGGCTTTGGCGGACTGGGAATCAAGCCACGTTTGCGGCGATGTGATTACAGCCACGCCTGCGGAATTGAGAGCTATTCGGGCTACTTTGGCGAGCTACAGCGGTCACTTCAAACACGCCAACAGTCACCGCCTACAACGCGCCTTTCTGAAACGATTCCCCTGGATTCATACGGCAACGCGGCGCCTCAAGTTCGACCATCAACTGGAGGGCAGTCCTGTATCGCTGCCCAGCAGGCCCACGCGAAAGGAGCTCCAAGACCAATGAACACGATTCAGTCCGCCTGGCAATCCTACCTTGACCAGGTGGTACCAGAGACCGCCGGTCGGGGCGAGCTGATCGAGAGGCGCCGCACGTTTTACGCGGGCGCTCAGGCTATGTTCACCTTGATGTGCGCAGCATCTGCCGATGGCATTTCAGAGGAAGCCGGTGCCTCCATGCTTGACGGTGCGCACTTAGAGCTGACCGAATTCGTAACGCAGGTGGGTTCCGCTTGCGAAGCCGATACCATCAAACGCAGCAACGGATAGGAGAATCCACATGCGCCTGAACTGGCAATCCCCCGATGTAGTACCCGAGATTCCGGAAGGCACCGCCAAAGAGTTCTGGATCGCGGTGCACTCCGAGCATACATCGAAGGAACACGTCTTCTTGGCGAAGTACCAGAATAAGCCCCTGCGGCTTGATGATGACGGCGACCCCACCGTGGACTGGGCGGTATGCAGCCCGGAGGACGAATGGGTCGACGCCGTCGGGTGGTGCCATTGCGAAGAGCACCCTGAAGTCGAACAGTACCTACTGCCGATCGTGTTCAGCCACACCCGGCTAGTCGGTTGGGCAGAGTACACACCTCCGGTGTTTTCCGGGTTTGACGATGACAGTGAGCGCCTGGAATTACTGGCCATATTTTCCGGCAAGGAAATCGCGTGCCTGGCAGAACTTGTCGGCTACTCTGTGCGCAAACGCTATGCAGAGCTGGAGAGGAAGGAAGTCGCGGTGTATGACGGGGCTTCCGTGTGTGCCCTTGAGTGCGTGGAAGACGGGGAAGCAATGTACTTCAAGTTCCTGGCCGGGGTCGTAGGTGCAGATGAGGAACCCCTGCACGGCATTGGCGACGAGCTGCCACCCCCGTACCTTCGTGACACCGCCGGCGATCAGGAACAGCTCGGCGAAGAAGGCGACCCCGCCGACGAGGCCGCAAGCGCGGAGGAAGAACAGTGCGTCGAATAGCGCGCATTTTTTGGATCTGCCTCGGCGCCATGCTCGCGCTGTACGGCCTGGCCATGGCGCCTCACCTGCCGAAGGGCGTAGTGATCTACGGCGCCGTCTGGTTCTGCTGGGCCGCAATCCATTTCATTATCTTTTCTGGCGACCCCCCGCAACCACCGCCAAAGTTGCCGGCGAATCGCTCAAAGGCGCATAAGTGTGAAAAGCATTCGACCATGTACACCGTGGCGGGCTGTCCCAGTTGCACCATTGAGAGGCTTCTTGACCGGAACACGTCTTTGGAATCCCAGCTATCGGAGGGGCGAACCACGGCAAACCACAGCCTGCAGACACTCACCTGCCACAGTTACGATTGGGTAAACGGCGATGGGAACATTATCCGGGTGATACGACTGGTGCGCGACCCAGACACCCATTTTGATATGTGCACATGGCCAGATGCGTATGCGTCAGAGCATCCGCAATGCTTTGGTGCGAGCCTCTACCAAGGCGCCTGCCGGCTGGTAGTAGATGGTGAAGACATTAAATCGGACGAATACTATAAGGACTCATCGATATGGTACTGAGCGACCAGGAATCGCTGAAAATCTTCACCTCCGCGTTCTCTGACAGTGGGTCCTGCTCGGTCACCTGTAGCTGCGGAACAACCTTCTATGACGCGTCCAAGCCAGGCGCTTTCGAGGAAGACGAAATCTATCAACTGCGGCACAACGTTGAGGCCGTCGCGCTTCAGTGGCCAGTAGAGATTGTTGAATTCGAGGGCGGGTATTTCGTGGCGGATTGCGATTGCTGGAAAACCCGCGCGCTGCAATTGATCAACTTTATCGACGCCCACGATCACAAGATCGCCGCCTATCTCAACGCCAGGCGTGAAGCTGCATTTGCCGATGCGAAGGCTCTGCCAGAGGTGGCCAGCGCATGAACCAAGCAACAGTGGCAGATAAGAGAATGAGGGTGCGCCGTTCGTCTGTCGAAAAACTGTGCATCACCGACGCTCCGAAGCTTGACCCTGTAAATGTGTTCCTAGAGGACTTCGGGGAAGGACGCGGAAAGCTTACTGTGGAGTGTTACGGAGAAGCCTGGTCTGCCTACTTTGGCTCTATGGGATGCTCGCTGGTGGACTTCGTGCGGTCCTGTGAGCCGGATTACATCGCGAGGAAGTTCGGGCGAACCGACCCCTATACTACTGATTGGGACAAAATCTCTCGCGATCTTACCAAAGCTAACGGGGAAGAAGTTGTGGTCACCAATGAGGTGGAGCTCGCCTACGTCCACAAAATGACGGAGGCAGCCTATGGCCCGGATTGGTATATGGATATGCCGCAGAAGGAGTGCCCGAAGCACGCTTACGTCTGCCGAATCGTCGACGCAGTGAAGACCGCGCTGGGGATGATTGACAACCAGGAAGAGGAAAGAATCGACCTGATCGTACAAGCTTTGTTTGCTGCCGTAGAGCAGCACGAGAAAAACCTGTTCTACTCGCAACACCACGGCTACATTGTTGAGGTCGAGCGCAAGAGCACCGCGGAGGACTGGTACATTCAAGTTCGGCCTTGTGACGGCGGATTCCTTTATGACGGTTGGTGGAACGACTCCCACCAGAAGAGCCTGCGGCAGGCCGTTTTCGAAGCAGTACGCGGCGCTTGCCTGACTGATTTGATACGGAGGCCGGCACCGGATGAGCATGGAACCGGCTGAGACTCCCTTGCCGCCGACGCCGACCCTTTCAAAGAAGCGGATTATGAAACGCTACGGTGTCACCAAGCATACCGTGGAAGGCTGGATGAAGCGCCACCTGGTCACTGGTTACCACTACAGCGTGATCGGGCATACTTCGCTGTTCCATGTCGAGAGGATGGACGCATGGCACCTAAGTCACTTCGCAGGCCTGGAGTCCGATACCGGGGCAAGGGTTGGCAGATCCGCATCTGGGGCCGCGGCGGCAAGCTCGAGCACTGCGAAACCCAGGAAGGCCCATACTCAAATGCTGGACTTGCCGCCGCAGCTAAGCGGCGCGAGCACCTCCTAAGCCGGAAACGCCTGGGCCTGCCACTGGTAGAGCGTGAGGAAGGCTCGCCGATCTTCCGCGACGTGGCGGCCCGTTGGCTGGCCAGCCTGCAGATCGACCCCGACCAGATCCGCAAATACTGGAACATCCTCAATGCCCGATGGCTGCCGGCGTATGGCGCCTGGCCTGTGAGCGAGATAACCACCCCCGACATCCGCGAGAAGCTCGCCAGCTTCGGTGTAGGGGTGAAAACGCAAAAGAACTACCTCACCCCCCTGCGCGGCGTACTGGTCCACGGCGAAGTGAATCCTAACCCGGCAGATGCTATCAAATGGCCCAATGCTGCCCGTGGTAAAGGGCGCCTGGATAAGGTCCAGCGCTACTTGCCGGAAGAGCGGGAGGCGGTGTTGGGGCAGCTGGACAAATTCGCTGCGCACCACGCGCGGCTGGCCGAAGAGAAACCGACGCAAAAGAATCGCGTCGACGCGCACTGGAGCGCCCAGGCGACGTTTTACTTTCGGGTGCTGTTCGGCATCGGCCTGCGACCCGGGGAAGCCCTGGCGCTGTGTATCGAGGACTACGACGGCGAATTCATCTGGATCGACGATCAGTACACGCGCGGCAAGCACAAGGATACGACGAAGACAGGGCACGCCCGCCGGGTGTACGTGCCCAAGGCGCTACGCCCTTACCTGGATCAGCACCCCGCGCAATTCACCGGCGGGCCGCTGTTCCGTGGCTACCAGGGCGACGTGCTGAAGGACACCAAGCGGCTCAATCCGTGGTGGAAACGCGCCCACGCGCACCGGAACGTGCGCCTGCCCCTGCGCAACCCCTACACCTGCCGGCACACCCGCGCCGCGGAGCTGCTGTCTCAGGGCGTCTCGCCAGCGGAAGCCGCCTATGAACTCGGGCACAGTATCAAGATGTTCCTGGAGATTTACAGCGAGTTCATCGACCAGTACCGCGCGAACCGCGATTACAGCCGGTTCGAGTCGGTCACCTCCCCGCTACCGCACAAGTCGCGGGACAGGTCTCAGAATATTGGCGCAACTCATTGAAAACTATAGCTTTGGTTTGGGGTGGCCGAGGGGTCTCGAACCCCCCACCTCCGGAGCCACAATCCGGTGCTCTACCTGATGAGCTACGGCCACCACTACAGTCGATGCCAGCATATCCTGCGCGCGCCCCGGCATCGAGGGGCTTGCGCACTATTCGCGTTTACAACACCCGCGAATTCCCGCACCGGGTGGTGGCGGGCGGCGCGAATGGTAGCCGTTGCCCGGAATGAGTGTCAAGGGAAGCGCCGGGTGCCGTCTACCCAGGTCTCGCGCAGCCTGCGCTGCGCATCCAAGACCAGGCAGGTCGCGCGGTAACCCGGCCGCAGCATCCCGAGTTCGCCGTCGAGTCCGAGCGCGCGCGCCGGGTAGAGACTTCCCATGCGCAGCGCCTCGAACCAGTCGATGCCCGCGAAACGCGCCGCGTTGTTCACGGCGCTCAGCATGTCGAGGTGCGAACCCGCCAGGGTGCCGTCCGGCGTTGTCAGCTTGCCCCCCTCGAGCGTCACCTCGCCAAGCGCGACCTCGATGGCCGCATCGGGCGCCCCCACGGTGGGCATGGCATCGGTCACCAGCAGCGCCCCGCCCCGCGGCTTGGCCCGGACGGCCGCGCGCAGGCTCGCGGGATGCACGTGGTGACCGTCGGCAATGATGCCGAACCAACAGTCGTCCCTGGCGATGGCGGCGCCGACCATCCCCGGTGCGCGGCTGAGCAGCGGCGGCATCGCGTTGAACAGGTGGGTGAAGCCACGCATGCCGGCATCCAGCGCGGCACAGGTCGTGTCGTAGTCGGCCTCGCTGTGCCCGCCGCTGACGATTACGCCGCGGGCCTCGAGCGCGGCAATCACCTCGTTGCCGGCGACCTCCGGGGCCAGGGTTACCAGCGTCCTGCCCACCCGGAGGGAGGCGAACAGGTCGACATCCGCGTCCGTGGGCGTGACGAAGCGCGCCGCGTCGTGCACCCCGCGCCGCGCACTGTTGAGGCACGGACCCTCCAGGTGTATTCCCAGCACGCCGGGCACACCCTGCCCGATCGCGGCGGCCACGGCGGCGATCGCGCTCGAGATTGCGTCGTTGCTGTCGCTGATAAGCGTGGGCAGGAAGCCGGTTGTGCCGAATGTGCGATGCGCCGCGGCGATCGTGCGAATGGTCTCGACAGAGGGCGCCGCGTTGAAGAGCGCCCCTCCCCCTCCATTGACCTGCAGGTCGATGAGCCCCGGCACCAGCAGCTCGACTGGTTCGGCGCCCGTGGCGGCGCCGGCTGCGGCCGCTTCTATCGCGGCGATACGGCCGTCCGCCATGTGCACGAGCTGGTTCGTGAGCAGCTGCTCGCCGTCGAAGAACTCGGCGCAATGGAAGGTCTGGTCTGGCAGGGAACTCTCCTTGGCGCAACGCACACAGTCGCCGCGGACCCCACAGGCCCACGTACGGGAGATGATAAAGGAAAAGTGGTCGGGGTAGAGAGATTCGAACTCCCGACATCCTGCTCCCAAAGCAGGCGCGCTACCAGACTGCGCTATACCCCGACATATTGATGTACTGGATGTACGACAGGTCCCGCCAGCCATACTCGCGGGAGGGGCGGATAATACGCAGGCCCACCCGCGACCGTCAACGCGAATAATACGCCTGTTACGACAGCAACTCACGCCCCCATCTTCACTGCGGCACGCTGCCGTGTGACAATAGCGCCCCTTCCGCGACACCCCGTATCTGCTAGAGGAAACACCATGTCTGCACTCGTCCTGGACGGCAAGGCACTGGCCGCCGCGACCGAAGAGGCGCTGCTCGCGCGCGTTGCGCAGCTCAAGGAGAAATCCGGCGGCAAGACCCCCATCCTGGCGACGATACTGGTCGGCGACGACCCCGCCTCCGCGACCTACGTGAAAATGAAGGGCAATGCCTGCCGTCGCGTGGGCATGGACTCGCTGGCCGTGGAAATGCCCGCCTCGACCACGACCGACGAACTGCTCGCCAAAATACGCGAGTTGAACGACAACCCCGATGTACACGGCATCCTGCTGCAGCACCCGGTACCGGAGCAGATTGACGAGCGCGCCTGCTTCGACGCCATCGCGCTGGCGAAAGATGTAGACGGCGTCACCTGCCTCGGTTTCGGCCGCATGGCCATGGGCGAGGAGGCCTACGGCTGCGCCACGCCGCAGGGCATCATGCGCATCCTCGAGCACTACGGCATCGAGATCGAGGGCAAGCACGCGGTGGTGGTGGGTCGCAGCCCCATCCTCGGCAAGCCCATGGCGATGATGCTGCTGCAGAAGAACGCCACAGTGACCATCTGCCACTCCCGTACGCGGGACCTGCCGTCATTGGTCGCCCAGGCGGATATCGTCGTTGGCGCCGTCGGCAGGCCCGAGTTCATTCGCGGCGAGTGGATCAAGGACGGGGCGGTGGTCGTGGACGCGGGCTACCATCCGGGCGGCGTCGGCGACATCGAACTCTCCGCGATCACCGAACGCGCGTCGGCCTACACCCCTGTGCCGGGCGGCGTGGGACCGATGACCATCAACACGCTCATCATGCAGAGCGTGGAGTCGGGTGAGAAGAGCCTGGGCTGAGGCAGGGCCCTGACACGAAACCCTGGTCCTAGACCTAGACCTAGCCCTCGCGGCGCCAGCGCGTTCCCTCGCGCGAATCCTCCAGCACCACACCCTGCGCGGCGAGCTCCTGGCGAATCTCGTCGGCGCGGGCGTAGTCCTTGTCCAGCTTGGCCTGCTGCCGCGCTGCGACCAGCGCCTCGATGTCCTGCGCGCTGATCGCGCCTTCGTCATCCGCATCCTGGAACCACGCCTCCGGGTCCTGGTCGAGAATTCCGAGCAGGTCACCCGCCGCGAGCAGGCGCGCCTTGAGGGCGGGCTTGTCCCCGTCCGCGCACTTGTGCAAATCCCGGACGAGCGCATGCATCTCGGCGATCGCGACGGGCGTGTTCAGGTCATCCAGCAGCGCCCGGTAGAACGGTTCCTTCTCGAGCGCTACATCCATCTCCACCGCGACGTCCTGCACGTCGCGCAGTGCGCCGTAGAAGCTGTCGAGCGTGGCGCGCGCCTGGTCCAGCAGGTCGGCCGAAAAATTCAACGCCGAGCGGTAGTGCGCCGAGAGCAGCGCGAAGCGCAGCACCTCGCCGCGATAGCTCTGGAGCAGGTCGCGCACGGTGCGGATATTGCCGAGCGACTTGGACATCTTCTCGCCGTCCATGTCGATGAACGCGTTGTGCATCCAGTAGCGCACGTAGTCACCACCATGGGCGCAGCGGCTCTGGGCGATCTCGTTCTCGTGGTGCGGGAAGATCAGGTCGCGGCCGCCGCCGTGGATATCGATCGTCTCGCCCAGGTGCTCGCGGATCATGGCGGAACACTCCAGGTGCCAGCCCGGGCGCACACGGCCCCAGGGCGTGTCCCAGCCCGGGTCGTCGCCCGCGGACGGTTTCCACAAAACGAAGTCCCCCGGGTGCCGCTTGTAGTCGGCCACTTCCACGCGCGCGCCGGCGAGCATATCGTCCAGCGAGCGCTTCGAGAGGCGGCCGTAGTCTTCCATGGACTCCACGGCAAACAGCACATGCCCACCGGACTCGTAGGCATGGCCTTTTTCCAGCAGCGCCTGCGTCAGGCGGATCATGGGTTCGATGTTCTGCGTCGCGTGGGGTTCCAGGGTCGGCGGCAGCGCGTTCAACTGCGCCATGTCCTCACGGAAACTGGCGGCGAACTCTGTGGTGACGGACTCGATATCGCGCCCGCCCTCCTTCGCGGCCGCGATGATCTTGTCGTCGATATCCGTGATGTTGCGCGCGTAGGTCACACTGCCATAGAGCGTCTGCAGCACGCGGAACAGGGTGTCGAAAACCACCACGGGGCGCGCGTTGCCGATATGTACGAAGTTGTAGACCGTGGGGCCACAGACGTACATCGTGACTGCATCCGGCGCGAGCGGTGTGAACGGCTCCTTCGCCCCACTCATCGTGTTGTGGATGACCAGGCTCATGCCGCCCCCTCGTTCCAGGAATCGCGCAACCCGATCGTCTTGTTGAACACCGGCCGCTCCGGGCTGTGGTCGTGGCGGTCCGCCACGAAGTAGCCCTCGCGCTCGAACTGGAAGGACGCCTCGGGCGCGGCAGCGGCCAGCGCGGGCTCTACCCAGGCGTTGTCGATCACCGCGAGTGATTCGGGGTTCAGGTGGTCGAGGTAGTCGTTGTCGCCCTTGTCCGGGGCCTCGTGGCTGAACAGGCGATCGTACAGGCGCACCTGCGCGGTACGGCCGTGGCTTGCCGACACCCACTGGATCACGCCCTTCGGCTTCACACCGTCCTCCGGGTTCTCGCCCAGCGTATTGGGCACCACGTGCGCGCGCACCTCGACGATGTTGCCCGCAGTGTCCTTGACGACCTCATCCGCCTCGATCACGTAGGCGTTGCGCAGGCGGACGCGCTTGCCCAGTACCAGGCGCTTGTACTTCTTGTTCGCCTCCTCGCGGAAATCATCGGCGTCGATATACAGCTCGCGCGTGAATGGCAGTTCGCGCTCACCGAGGTCGTCGCGATTCGGGTGGCCGGGCGCGGAGAGCGTTTCGAGGTGGTCCTCGGGAACATCCGTGAGCACCACCCTTAAGGGGTCCAGCACGCACATGCCGCGCCGCGCGTTTTCGTTGAGGTCCTCGCGCACGGCGAACTCCAGCATGGCCACGTCGACCACGCCGTCCTTGCGGGTGGTGCCGATCATCTCGCAGAAGCGGCGGATCGCCGCCGGCGTGTAGCCGCGCCGCCGCATGCCCGACAGCGTGGGCATGCGCGGGTCGTCCCAGCCACTGACCACACCGCTTTCCACGAGGTGGCGCAGCTTGCGCTTGCTGGTCACCGTGTAACTCGGGTTGAGGCGCCCGAACTCGTACTGCCGCGGTTTATGGGGCACGGGCAGGTGCTCGATGAACCAGTCGTACAACGGCCGGTGGTCCTCGAACTCCAGCGTGCAGATGGAGTGGGTGATGCCCTCGATGGCATCCTCCTGGCCGTGGGCGAAGTCATAGGTGGGGTAGATCACCCAGTCGTCGCCCGTCTGGTGGTGCGGGACCTTGCGGATGCGATAGAGGATCGGGTCGCGCATATTCATGTTGGGCGAGGCCATGTCGATCTTGGCGCGCAGCACCCGCGAGCCCTCGTCGAACTCACCTGACTTCATGCGCTCCAGCAGGTCCAGGTTCTCCGCGGGGCTGCGCTCCCTGTGCGGCGAGTTTACGCCCGGTTCGGTGAGGGTCCCGCGCAACGCCCGCGCCTCGTCGGCGCTGAGGTCGTCCACGTACGCGTTGCCCTCCTTTACGAGGTGCACCGCCCAGTCGTACAACTGCTGGAAATAGCTCGACGCGTAACGCACCTCGCCGTCCCAGCGGTAGCCGAGCCACTCGATGTCGGCGATGATCGACTCGATGTACTCCTGGCTCTCCTTCTCCGGGTTGGTGTCATCGAAGCGCAGGTTGCAGCGTCCCCCGAAGGACTCCGCCAGGCCGAAGTTCACGCTGATGGACTTGGCATGCCCGACGTGCAGGTAGCCGTTAGGCTCCGGCGGGAAACGGGTGACGACCTCGCGCACGCGGCCGCTGTCCAGGTCCTGGCGGATGATGTTCTGCAGGAAATTGGTGGGGGTTGCGGTTTCCATGTTCCACCCGGCGACAAAAAGGCGCGTATTATAGCCACAGTAGCGCCCGGCTTTAAGATGCGCGGGAGGCGGAGAATCGCCCCTGCGCATTAATCCCGCTCCCGGCCGCGAAGTGTTTTACTGGGCTGCAAACCCCCGTATGATGGGGCGCTTCGAACATGCCCACCCGCAAGGACACCTCAATGGTCATCATTCGCACCACGTTTGGCGCAATCACGCTTGAACTGGACGCCGACAAGGCGCCCCGGACGGTCGAGAACTTCCTCAACTACGCCCGCGACGGCTTCTACGACGGTACGATATTTCACCGGGTCATCGACAACTTCATGATCCAGGGGGGCGGTTTCGACGCCGACATGAAGCAGAAGGAGACCTCCGCGCCGATCGAGAACGAGGCCGACAACGGCCTGAAAAACGACTTCGGCACCATCGCCATGGCGCGCACCCCTGACCCCCATTCCGCCACCGCGCAGTTCTTCATCAACGTCAAGGACAACGACTTCCTGAACCACACGGGCAAGAGCGCGCAGGGCTGGGGTTACGCGGTGTTCGGCAAGGTCACCGCGGGCTCCGAAGTGCTGGACAAGATTCGCGCGGTGGACACCGGCAGTCGCGCCGGCCACCAGGACGTGCCGGTGGACCCGGTCATCATCGAGTCCGTCGAAGTCGTCGAGGGCTGAACCGGCAGCGCCCGCCGTGGCCTGCACCTATTTCATCTCCGACCTGCACCTCACGAGCGAGCGGCCCGCGATCACCCGGGCCCTCGGTCACTTCCTCCACGAGTACCGCCACGCCGACGCCCTGTACATACTGGGCGACCTCTTCGAGACCTGGATAGGCGACGACGACACGGCGCCGCCAGGGCCGGAAGCCTGCGCACTCCTGGCCCGCTACGCGAGCGCCGGGCCACAGCTGTTTGTCATGCACGGCAATCGCGACTTCCTGCTCGCCGGGCGCTTCGCGCGCGCCAGCGGCGCCACCCTGCTCCCCGACCCCGTCGTCATCGACCTGTATGGCCGCCCAACCCTGCTGACCCACGGCGACGCGCTGTGCACCGCCGACACCGAGTACCAGGCGTTTCGCCGCCAGGTGCGCGACCCCGACTGGCAGGCGAACTTTCTCGCCAGGCCAGTGGCGCAGCGGCGGGAGATCGCGGCCGCGGCGCGCAACATGAGCCGGGAGGCCGTCGCCGGCAAGCGCGAGGACATCGTGGACGTCACCCCCGAGGCGGTCGCGGCACTGCTGCGGGAACACGGCGTGGCGCACCTGATCCACGGCCATACGCATCGACCGGGACATCACATTGAGCCCGACGGCGAGCGCTGGGTGTTGGGTGAGTGGGGGGAGGACTGTTACTGCGTGGAGGCGAATGAAGGCGGAAACAGACTTATAAATTATTCTATATATCAATAAGTTATATATTATATCTAAGGCTAGAAATAGATTAAGGTCGGCCTGCGAGACCGGACCGACACCCTGTAGGGTCGAATTCATTCGACCTGGCCGGAGCGCCCTCAATAGCACCATCGCCCGGTATCGAGAACCCCGTTCCAGGTCGAATAAATTCGACCCTACGGGGCTCCGGACGCAGCTCTCCCGGGCGGGACCCCGCCGGGCACACCACTGTGAAAGCGGAAGCAGTCGTCCTCACCCTCGATCAACTCCCGCTCCCGCTCCAGCACCAGCGCCAGGCGCTGCTCCACCTCCTCCGCAGAGGCGATACCGCGAGCCAGGCGCAGGTAATCGGCAAAGTGCCGGCTCTCGGACCTCAGCAGCGACTCGTAGAAAGCGCGCAACTCATCATCGAGATGCGGCGCCAGGGCGGCAAAACGCTCGCAGGAGCGCGCCTCGATCACCGCGCCCACCAGCAGCGTGTCGACCAGGCGCCCGGGTTCCGCTGTGCGCACGATCTCTCGCAACCCGCCCGCGTAGCGCGATGCCGCGAGCTGCGGATAGTCCACATCCCGCGACCGCATGATCGCCAGCACCTGCTCGAAATGGCGCAACTCCTCCCGGGCCAGCCGCGACAGCCGCTCCAGCAGTTCGGGGTGCTCGACATAGCGGTACATGAGGTTGAGCGCGGTGGAGGCCGCCTTTTTCTCACAATTGGCGTGGTCGACCAGCAGCAGGTCCTGGTTGGCCAGCGCCCAGTCGACCCAGGCCGGCGGCGTGGCGCAGGGCAGGAACTCGCGGATGGGCGCGAGGTCGGGCGGCGCGCTCACTCGCCACCCTCGCGGAACAGGTCCGGCGCCAGCATGTAGCGCTCGTAGTGGGCCTCGGAGAGGATGTAGAACTCCCTGTCGATACGCTCCCGCAACTCGGGCAACGGCAGTTCGCGGTAGCGCAGGTCGACCTCGAACCCGTAGTCGCGCGGCTCATCGATCTGCCCGGCGCCCGCCTTCAACAGGCTGAACACCCAGC
>JAUIEP010000282.1 GCA_030428835.1 Gammaproteobacteria bacterium
TGAGGTTGATCACGTTGCCCGCGTGCACCTTGGCGAGGTAGATGACCTCGTCGCAGGTGCCGGTGTCGGCGTAGTAGTCGCGGTAGTAGTCCGAATCCTGCAGCTTGCCCATCGTCACCCGGGAGAGCCGGTAAATCTTCGCCCGCGGCTGGTGCATGGAGGTCTGGTAGAACGGATCCTCGCGATAGGGACCGTCCAGGTACTGGTCGATCTGCTCGTGCAGTGCGTCGTCGGGGATCTCGTGGTAGAGGATGCTGGGCGGCAGGTCCTTGTGGTAGAGCCAGACCTGGGGGTACTGGACCTTCACCTGGGCGTTGATTGCCGCGACCAGCGCCGGGAAGAACGCATCGGTTCCCAGTGCGGCGATGGCCCTGGAAATGTCCTTATTCCAAGTACTCAGCTGGTTGATATCTGTCATGCCACCCCGGAGCTACGCTGCATTGAGCATTTTTTCTTTAATAGTGATAAGCGCCAAGGGCGTTGTCAAACATCTATCCTGTGTCGCCGTACCGTTTTTCGCGCGGGGCCGGGTTGCTCGAGGCGGTGTAAAAACCGCCGTAAATTCAACCGGCTAGGGTTATCCTCGCCAGCGCGCCGTCGCCTTGCTGGGCTATACGGCGTGTGCTTTACTCCCGCGTGGAGGTTCCTCGCGCTTTGGTCAAGGACACACACAACAGCGCCCTGTACAACGAGGCGGTGCCCATCGAATTCACCCGGGCACTGTTGCACCAGGCGCGCGCGTATAAAAAGGATGTTCCCGCCATCCTGCAGCGGGCGCAGTTCCCGTTCGACCCGCTGCGCCAGGATGTCCAGACGGTGTTCGTGTCCCGCGAACAGTACTCGCGTCTCTGCCTGGAGCTGATTCGCGAGATAGGCGACGAGTCCGGGGGCGTCATGCCCGACGTGCGCACCCCCGTGGGTACGACCCGCCTGATCGCGATCAGCATGATCAACAGTTCGACGCTGGCCGCCGCGCTCAAGCGCGGCATCGAGTTCAACAAGGTCTGCCGGGTGCGCCAGGGCGCCGAGGTGGTCAACGAACTGCTGGTGGACGCGCAGCACAAGGAGGCGACGCTCACCTACCTGTGCGAGGACGACACGCCCGCGGTGCAGCACAGCGTCCTGTGCAACCTGGCCATGTGGATGCGCTTCTGCGGCTGGCTCATCGGCCAGCATATCGATGTCACCCTGGCGACCTGCGCCGGCCCGCAGCCCGCGTTCATGGCGGGGATGCGGCATTTCTTTCCCTGCCCCGTGGAGTACGACCGGGAGGTGAACGCGGTGACGTTCAGCGCGCGCCACCTGGACGCGGAGCTGATCCGCAGCGAGGACGACCTGAACGAGTTTCTCAAGCTCGCGCCGTACTACATGGTGATCGAGCCGCTGGCGAGCACGCGCAGTGTCACGCACCGCATCCGCGAAATACTGGGCGACGACTTCCGCCGCGAGATGCCGAGTTTCGAGGAGCTCACCGGCCTGCTCAACATGTCCGCGCGCACCCTGCGCCGGCGCCTCGAGAAGGAGGGCACGTCCTACCAGCGCATCAAGGACAACGCGCGGCGCGATGTGGCCATTTCCATGCTGAGCCGCGACGGCCTGACGGTGAGCGAGGTGGCGGAGCACGTGGGGTTTTCGGACCCCAGCGCCTTTCACCGGTCTTTCAAGAAGTGGACGGGGCAGTCACCGGGTTCTTACCGGTAGCAGAGTTGGCGCCGCTGCGCGGCGTGGTCGAATGAATTCGACCCCACAGCAACCCTTTGCACCCACAGTAATCCTTTGCCCCCACAGTAATCCTTTGCTTCCACAGTGGCAGCCAGTCCCAAAGTGCCAGCGAGACGCAGAGTGGCGGCGAGTCATACGGCGCCAGTCGCGTGGCCGAATGAATTCGACGCCACAGGGGGCCGGCGGACGGCTGTGAATCCAGCGGGTAGCGGTTGGTAACTGTGGGTGCATCGAATGACTGTGGGGTCGAATTCATTCGACCTGCGGCAGGAAACCCGCCGGCCCTAGTCTCCCCAGTCCAGCGGCTCCGTGCTCCAGTTGTCGCGCCACGCGCGGAACACCTTGTTACTGTACTTGCGCGAACCGACGCTGCCGTTGTACCGGGCGAGCGCCCGGTGCAGGTGGCCGTCTTCCTTCTGCAGGTAGAACTGCAGGATGCGGCAACCGTACTCGAGATTGGTGGCGTTGTGGGTGAGGTTGTCCTCCGGCCGGCCGATTTCGTCCTTCCAGAACGGCATGACCTGCATCATGCCCTGCGCGCCGACGCGTGATATGGCGAAGCGGTCGAAGTGGCTCTCCACCTCGATCACCGACAGCACCAGCTCGGGCGGCAGGTCCGCGGCGGTCGCCGTGGCGTGGATCATGTGCAGCAACTCGAGTCGCTGCTCCGTGTCGCCGACATAGCGGGCGAGGCGCCCGGACATGTCGACCAGCCACACCTCCGCCTCGTAACGGTCCTCGAAGCTGTCCGCGCCCACGATGGTGCGCTCGAGGAAGTCGCGCAGCTCGGCGCGCAGTACCGGGTCGTCGGGCTGGGCGCTCGCGCCGGGCGCCGGGAGGTAGGCCAGGCACAGCGCCAGCAGTACCCGGGTTCCGGTGCGCCACACGGCGATCACCGGCCGATACGCTCCAGGATGAAGTCGACGGCGTTGTCGCGGCCCACCAGTTCCGACTCGCTCGCGCTGCGGCCCTTGTACTCGACGTTGCCGTCCGCCAGGGCGCGGTCGCCTATGACGAGGCGGTGGGGAATGCCGATGAGCTCCATGTCGGCAAATTTTACACCCGGCCGTTCGTCGCGGTCGTCGAGCAGCACTTCCACGCCCTGTGCCGTGAGCGCGCCATACAGGGCTTCCGCGCACTCGGCAACGGCCTCCGACTTGTGCATGTTCAGCGGCACGAGCGCGATCTGGAAGGGCGCCATCGCGGCGGGCCAGATAATGCCCTGCTCGTCGTGATTCTGTTCGATCGCCGCGGCCACGACGCGGCTGACGCCGATGCCGTAGCAGCCCATCGTCACCGTGAGACTTTTGCCGTTCTCGTCCAGGACCTGGGCGTGCATCGCCTTCGAGTACTTCTGCCCCAACTGGAAGATGTGCCCGACCTCGATGCCGCGCATGATCTTCAACGTGCCGCTGCCGTCCGGGCTGGGGTCGCCCTCCACGACTTCGCGCAGGTCCTGCACATTGGCCGCCTCGCAGTCGCGCCCCCAGTTCACCCCGGTGTAGTGAAAGCCGTCCTCGTTCGCGCCGCACACGAAGTC
>JAUIEP010000079.1 GCA_030428835.1 Gammaproteobacteria bacterium
GCGAAGCGCGGTATGCCCACGCGCTCGAGCGCGAGCGCCTCGCGCACGATGGTCCACGCCTGCCCCTCCGCGCCGAGCATGGCGCTGGCGGGCACCTCGGCGTCGTCGAAGAACACCTCGTGGATGTCGCCCTCGCCGATGATACTCGGTATCTGGCGCACGGTGATGCCCGGCGTGTCCATGGGCAGCAGGAAGATGGAGATGCCGCCCTTGCCCTCCGAGGTGCGCGCCAGCAGGAAGCAGGTGTCGGCGTGGCCCGCGTAGGAGGTCCAGATCTTCTGCCCGTTGATGCGGTAACTGTCGCCGACCGCCTCCGCGCGGGTGCGCAGCGCGGCGAGGTCGGAGCCCGCCTCCGGCTCGGAGAAGCCCTGGCACCACAGCGTCTCGCCGCGCGCCATGGGGCCGATGTAGCGCGCCTGTTGTTCAGGCGTGCCGAAGCGCATCAGCGTCGGCCCGATCCAGTTCACGTTCATGTACTGGCCGCCGCGCGGCTCGCCCGCGGCCCACATCTCCTCGGCGAGGATGAACGAGGTCCACGGGTCGGCGTCGCGCCCGCCCCACTGTGCGGGCCAGTGCGGCACCAGCAGGCCCGCGTCGGCCAGCGCGCCGCAGAACTGCTTGGAGAATTCCGTCTGCGCCGAGGAGCCCGGGCCGTGCGCGATTTCCTCCCAGTCGTCGGGCAGGTTGTCCGCAATGAAAGCCCGGACGGTGGCGCGAAACGCGCGCTGCTCGGGGTTCCAGTCAAATTCCATGGGCGTACGACTCCGCGTGACGTGCAGCTTGGCCGGGCATCAGCCTTGCTCGTCCCTGTTCTTGTCCTTGCCGCCGATGCCCTCGATGTGGCGGCGGATACCCTCGAGGTAATCCGGGTTCAGCATGAGCGTGCTGTTGGCCATGCGCTCCACGTGCCGCGCCTGCGCGAGACCCACGTCGTGGGCCAGTTCGATGGCGATCTTCGCGGTGCCCATCTGCTCGCCGTTCTGCTGCGCGAGGTGGCGGCAGAACGCCATCACGTCCTCCTCGAAGGTCTCGTCCGGAAAGACCTCGTGCACGAGCCCCATGACATACGCGCGGTCGGCGTCGGCGGGCAGGTTGGCCATGATCAGGTAACGCGTCCAGTGCGTGCCCACGATGCGCGCCAGCCGGCTGACGCCGTTGGACGCCGGCAACACGCCGAACTTGCCCTCGGGGAAAGCGTAGCTGGCGCTCTTCGCGGCGAGGCGGAAGTCGCAGGACAGGGACATCTCCAGTCCGCCGCCGACGCAGGGCGCCTGGTGCGCCACCACGAGGGGCTTCTCGATATGCTCCATCTCGTCGTAGATGCGGTGCATGCCGTGGGTCTGCAGGCGATGCTGCTCGCGAATCTGGCTGCCGGTCCGCGGCATACTCGGGCTGCCGCCGCGCAGGTCGACGCCCGAACAGAAGTAGCGCCCCGTGGCGCGGATCAGCATGACCTTGAGCTCGGGCGTGTCGCGGAAGCGATGCAGCGCCGCCTCGAACAGCTCCATGGTCTGCGCGGTTATCGCGTTGAGCTTTTCGGGGCGGTTGAGCGTGGCGATGAGTATGCCGTCATCTTCCTCCACCAACAGGTGCGGGGCCTCCGACATGATGTCCTCCCTAGGCGCGTGTTCGGGGCAGGCCGAGATTGCGCTCGGCGATCTGGCTGCGCAGCACTTCACTCGTGCCGCCGTAAATCGTGGACGCCTGCGCGTGGCGATACGCCAGGTTGAGCTCGCCCGCGGGGCCCTCCCGCTTGGACAGGGAGTGGGGCGCGGTCAAATCCAGCAGGTCGCGGGCGTCCGCGAGAAACTTCTCCGAGGAGAATAACTTGGTCATGGGGCCGTAGGCGAGGTTCGGCTGCCCTTCCACCTTGGCCCACAGGGCGCGGTTGCCGATCACCTCGGCCAGTTCGGCGTGCAGGCGCGAGCGCGCGAGGCGCGCCTGCGCATCCGGGCTCTCAATGAGCGGCCGGCCGTTGCGCTGCAATTCCTTGCATAGCTCCTCCGCCGCCTCCGTCATGGCGAACTGGGAGCGCATGAAGCCGCCGCCCTGCTCCAGTTCCAGCGCGGCGGCCATGACGCGCACGCCGCCGTCCACCTCGCCCAGGCGGTAGGCGTCCTGCACGCGCACGCCGTCGTAGTAGGTGATGTTGGTGCGTTCGTCGCCGAAGGTGTGTACCGCCTGCACCTCCACGCCCGGCGAGTCCAGCGGCACCACGAACAGGGTCAGGCCCTTGTGCTTGGCGACGTCGGGATTGGTGCGCGCCAGCAGCAGCACGTACTGCGCGATGTTGGCGCCGCTGGTGAACATCTTGGAGCCGTCGATGCGCCACGCGTCGCCCTCGCGCACGGCGCGAGTCTGCGCGGCGAACACGTCGGAGCCGCAACCGGGCTCGGTATAACCGAGGCTGCAGATGACGTCGCCCGACACGATCTTCGCCAGTACCTCGCGCTTGATCTCGTCCGTGCCGAAGTGGCGGATCATCGTGCCCACCAGCATGGTGGTGCTGGCCGCGTGGGTGCTCCAGCCCTGTTGCTCCCAGACCCGGCCCAGCGCGTTCACCACGTAGGGCGGCGCCTCGCGCCCGCCGACGTCCCGCGGCCAGGCGGGGAACAGCAGCTTCGCCTCGGCGAGTTTCTTGTGCACGCCGGCATCGAAGCCGTCGAAGGAGAAGTGCGCCTTCGCGCGCAGCTCGGGCGTCAGGGTAGCGTTGAGGAAATCGTCGAGTTCGCGCGCCATCGCGCGCGCATCGTCGCCCAGGTCGAAGTCGATCGACACCGCGCCGACCTCGGGCAGTGCGACCTGCTCGCCGGCGTAGAGTCGCCGCCCCGCCTCCTCGAGCAGGCGCGCGGGATCGCCCAGCACCAGCGGCCAGTCCTTCGCGCGCAGGTTGTATAGATGTATATCGTATTCAGTGGACAGCCCGTAGCCGCCGAAGGTATGCAGCGCCTGCGCCACCGCGCGGGCCGCGGTGTCCGCGCACCACCACAGGGCCATGGAGATCTGCGCGCCGGTACCGGTGAGGCCCTTGTCGATGTCGTGAATGGTCTTCCACGTGAAGTACTTGCCGCAGTCCGTGTCGACGATCAGGTCGGCGAGCGGGTGCGAGATGCCCTGGTAGGTGCCGATGGGCTGGCCGAAGGCCACGCGCTCGCAGGCATACTCCGCCGCCTGGCGCAGTGCCTCGCGCGACAGCCCTGACAGTGCGGCGGCGACCAGCAGCTTCCACTCCTCGAGCGCGCCCAGCAGGCAACTCACCGCGGCCTCGCCCTCGCCCAGCAGGATATGCCCGCCGGAAAGGTCCAGTTCCGCGAGTGCCGTAGACGCCAGGTTCGGCTCGCCGCGACCGTCACCGCCCGCGTCCACGAGCAGCACGGCGTCGCCGCGCCGCGCGAGGACGACGTCTGCCACGGCGCCACCCGGCACCCACTGCACGCTCGCTTCGGCCACGTCCGCGAACGCCAGTGACAACACTTTCTCGCCGCCGATCACCTGCGCCAGCAGTTCGGCCTGCGCCTCCCCGCCCAGTTGCGCGAGCACGCGCGCGGCCACGAGTGTCTCGGCCAGCGGCCCGCTCGCCAGCGTGCGCCCGGCCTCCTCCATGAGCACGGCGGCATCCATGCTGCCCATGTCAACGCCACCGTCCGCCTCCGGCACGCGCAGGCCGAAGGCGCCGAGTTCGGCGAGGCCCTGCCACAGTTCCGGGTCGAAGCCGCCGGCTGCCGCCGCGGCGCGCACCCGCTCCGGGCTGGAGTGCTGGTCGAGGAAACGGGCGAAGGATTCGCGCAGCAGGCGCTGGTCTTCCGACAGTTCGAAATTCATAGGGCGTACTTCCGAAAACCGGTCGCGCGGTTTACTTGTTGACGTCGACGACCAGCCGGCCCTTGATCTTGCCCGCGAGCACATCGGCGGCAACGCCGGGCGCATCGCCCAGGGCGATGTCGCTGGCGACGCTTTCGAGCGTACCGGCATCGAGGTCGCGCGCCAGCCGCGCCCACGCGCGCTCGCGCGGTTCCAGCGGCGCCATCACGCTGTCGATACCGTACAGCGTCACGCCGCGCAGGATGAACGGCGCGACGCTGGCAGGGAACTTCATGCTCTCGGCCAGGCCGCAGGCCGCCAGTGCGCCGCGGTAGCGCGTCTGCGCGCAGGCGTTGGCCAGCGTGTTGCCGCCGACGGCGTCGACCACACCCGCCCAGCGCTCGCGCTGCATGGGCTTGCCCGCTTCCGACAGCGCGGCGCGGTCCATGATATCCGCGGCGCCGAGGCTCTTCAGGTAGGCCTCTTCATCAAGCTTGCCCGTGGACGCCACGACGGTGTAGCCGGCTTTCGCCAGCAGCGCGATCGCGATACTGCCGACGCCGCCGCTCGCACCGGTGACCAGTACCTCGCCGTCGCCCGGCTGCACGCCGTGGTCGGCCAGCGCGTCGACGCACAGGCTGGCGGTGTAACCGGCAGTGCCGATGATCATCGCCTGGCGCGTGTCGAATGCCTCGGGCAGGCGGACCAGCCACTCGCCCTTCAGGCGCGCGTACTGCGCGAGACCACCCCAGTGGCCCTCGCCGACGCCCCAGCCGTTGAGCACCACCTTGTCGCCCACCTGCCAGCGCTCATTGTCGCTGTGCTCCACCACGCCCGCGAGATCGATGCCGGGCACCATGGGGAAGCTGCGCACCACGGGCGAGGCGCCGGTGATGGCCAGTCCGTCCTTGTAGTTGATGGTGGAGTAGTCCACCCGCACCAGTACGTCGCCCTCGGGGAGCGCGTCCTGTTCCAGCGAGGTCACGGCCACGCTCTGGCCGTCGTCGTTCTTGTCGATAACAATTGCGTTAAACATGCCGGGAATTCGTCCTTTTGCTGACTGGAGGCCGCCGCGGGACAGAACGTTCGGGCGGAGTCCCGCACCTTAGCGAGCATCGCAAGATTAGTCAACATTGATGTTGATTAGCGGCGTTTCGTGTATACTATTTGCCCACCCTGTCGCGCCCTCTTCCGGGCGCCATCGAAGGACGCAGACGACCGTGAGCACACTCGTGATACCACCGCGCTACGAGGGCGCCTACTGCCTGCCGGACGGCCGCACGCTCGGATATGCCGAATACGGCCCGGCCAACGGCAAAACCCTGCTGTGGTTCCACGGCACGCCCGGCGGCCGGCGCCAGATCGCCCCCGAGGCGCGCGCACTGGCAGATGAGCGCGGCGTGCGCCTGATCGCAATCGAGCGGCCGGGCATCGGCGATTCCACCTCCCACAGCTACGCGTCGCTGGCGGACTGGGCGACGGACATCCGCGCGTTCTGCGACGCCAAGGGCATCGAGCAGTTCGCGGCCTGCGGCCTGTCCGGCGGCGGCCCCTATACCCTGGCCTGCGCCTACCACCTCGCGGACCGCGTGACGGCGGTGACCGTGCTGGGCGGCGTGGCCCCGGCGGTCGGCGACGACGCGGCGCCGGGCGGTGTCTCGGGACTGGTGCGCACCTTCGCGCCCACGATCAAGTACGTGCGCTCACCGCTGAACCGTTTCCTCGTCCGCTTCATCAAGGCCGCGGCGTCGCGCGCGGACACCGCCGTCGACCTAGCGGCGAGCCTCATGCCGCCGGGTGACCAGCGCGTGTTCGAAGACCCGGCGGTGCGCCACATGTTCGTCGACGACATCCTGATCGCGAGCCGCTACCAGATGCAGGCGCTGCTGCACGACGTGGAAATCTTCGGCAGGGACTGGGGTTTTCCGCTGGGCGCCATCGAGACGCCCGTGTACCTGCTGTACGGCGACGCCGACAACATCGTGCCCGTGGAGCACGGCAGGCACATGGCCGAGCGGCTGCCGAACGCGGAACTGCGGGTGCGGCCCGGCGAGGGCCACCTCGGGGGACTCGGCGCCTCGGCGGAAATCTTCGACGACCTGCTGTCGCACTGGCCGGAAGAGGCTCGCAAGGCCCGCGCGCCACGGCGCGCGAAAGCGCCCGCTA
This sequence comes from Gammaproteobacteria bacterium, assembly GCA_030428835.1. Classification (GTDB taxonomy): domain Bacteria; phylum Pseudomonadota; class Gammaproteobacteria; order Pseudomonadales; family Halieaceae; genus Marimicrobium. The sequence continues at coordinate 5,968 of JAUIEP010000079.1, forward strand.
AGAAACGACGCGCCCGCCGTTGACGCCGATCGTCTGTCCCGTCACATAGCTGCTGCTCTCCTGGCACAACCAGGCGCAGGCGTTGGCGATGTCTTCCGGCTCGCCGACGCGGCGCACGGGTATGGTCGCGCGCAGCGTCTCGTCGGAGAGGTTGAACTTGTCGCGGTTGGCCTCCGACATGATCGTCCCCATCACCGAGCCGGGCGGGATGTTGTTCACCGTGATGCCCAGTGGCCCGAGTTCCTGCGCGAGCGAGCGCGTCATCGTGATGACGGCGCCCTTGGACGACGAGTAGTGCGCCATGTTGACGGCGCCGGTCTGCCCGCTGGATGAGGAGATGTTCACGATACGGCCCCAGCCGGCCGCCTGCATGTCGGGCAGCGCCTCCTGGCACAGTGCGAACACGCCGCGCACGTTGATGCGGTAGATGAAGTCCCACTGTTCGTCGGTGATCTCGGCGAACGGCGTGAACGCGGTGACGCCCGCGTTGTTGACCACGATGGTCACCGGCCCGAACGCCGCGCGCAGTTTGTCGAGCGCCGCGCGCAGCTGCGCCCGGTCGGATACATCCGCGCCGAGCGCGAGGGCGCGACCGCCGGCCTTCACGATCGCCGCGACCGTGTCGGCGCAGCGCTCGGCGTCGAGGTCCAGCACGCCGATGGCAATACCGTCCTGCGCAAGCCGTTGCGCGCAGGCCGCGCCGATCCCGGCGGCCGCGCCGGTAACGATGGCTACTTTGTCACCCATGGTTCCTGTCCTTCCGTATTGCGTTTCGTGTGTCAGCGCTGCGCGTGCATGCGCTGCAGCAGCTCGTCGTCCAGCGGGGGCACACCCTCTTCGAAGGGAATCGCCAGGCTCTTCATCATCATGGCGACCGTCTCGTAGCAACCCACGAGGAAGATCATGTCCATCATCTGGTGTTCGCTGTAGCGCGCGGCGAGGCGTTGCCAGGTGTCCGGCGCGATGCAGGCGTCCGCGCAGAGCTCATCCGCCACGCGCACCAGGTCGGCATCCTCCGCACTCCAGCCCGCCGCGTCCGGTCCGTCCGGTATGCGCCCCACCTCTTCCTCCGTCAGGCCCGCGCGCAGGCCGAGGATAATGTGCTGCAGGTATTCGTACTCGCAGGCCCGCAACCAGCCCGAGCGCAGGATCAGCAGTTCCCGCTCGCGCGCCGACAGCGTGCTGCCCGTGGCGACATGGTTGTTGAACGTGAGGAAGGCCCGGGCCAGCGCGGGGTACTGCGCGAAACAGCCCAGGACATTGCGCCCGCGCGGGTCGCCGTCGTCGCTCTCCCACTGCCCCAGCACGAACTGCAGACCCCGCGGGAACGCGCCCAGCGCGTCCATGATCTCGTCGTTCCAGTCGGGCGGGTCGAGCGGCGCAATGCGTGCGCCCTTGTCATCTGTCATTGGCGACTCCTCTATTGACCGGCAACAGTAACTTGGCTAGCCTGTATAATCAACAACGGTGTTCAATAACAACCGCCGCCCAGGCGCCTGCAACCGGCCCGGGCTGGCCCCGGGACCGGGATATGAGCCGCGCACCCAGAGTCACCAAACCCGCCAGCGGATTCTGGCACGACGCCTACCCCGAACTGGGGCGCGGCCCCGTGTCGCTCAAGGACAGCACCTGCCCCGAGTTCTACGAGAAAGAGAAGGAACACGTTTTCCGCAAGAACTGGCTGTACGTGGCCCGCGTGGAGCAACTGCCCGGACCGGGCAGCTACCTCACCCGCGAACTCGAGGTACTGGGCACCTCGGTGCTGCTCGTGCGCGACCGCGACGACACCATCCGCGCGTTCCACAACATCTGCCCGCACCGCGGCAACAAGCTGGTCTGGCAGGACGACCCGTTCCAGGAGACCACCGGCAGCGCACCGCTGTTGTATTGCCGCTTCCACGGCTGGCGGTACAACCTCGACGGCTCGCTGATAAAGCCGACGCGCGCCGACCTGCTGCTGGACTTCGAACCGGAGAGCTGCAGCGTGCCCGCCATCCAGTGCGAGGTGTGGGAGGGTTTCGTCTTCATCAACCTCGATCCCGGCAACACGACCTCCGTGAGCGACTTCCTGGGCGAGTTCGCGCGGGGGCTGGACGGCTACCCGTTCGAGGGTCCGCACCAGGTCTACCGCTTCCGCGCCGAGTTGCAGTGCAACTGGAAGATCTTCATGGACGGCTTCGCCGAGAGCTACCACGGCCCCTACCTGCACGCGAATTCCTTCGGCGCGCTCACCGAGGTGGCGAAGATGGACGCGGCCAACCCCTACACCGACGCGCTGGCCTACCAGATCGACGGGCCGCACCGCATGTTCTCGTTCTACGGGGAGCCGTCGCAACAGACGCCCTTCTCCCGCCCCATCGAGTGCCTCACCGAGTCGAGTCCGGCCGGCCCCTGGGACAAGTCCGGCGCGGAACGCCCCATGCCCGAGGGGCTCAACCCCACGCGCGCGGAGAAATACGGCTTCGACTCGTTCCAGTTCTTTCCCAACTTCGTGCTGATCTTCTCGTCCTCCGGCTTCACCACCCACGCGCACTGGCCCACCGGGCCGCACTCGCACGTCGTCGAGGTGGAGATGTTCTTCCGCCCGCCGACCAGCTACAAGCAGCGCATCGGGCAGGAACTGACGGTGGCCTTCCTCAACGACATCGTGCTGGAGGACGCGAGCCCCCTGGAGGGCATGCAGGCCATGCTCAACAGCGGCGCGCTGGACGAGTTCCACCTGAACGACGAGGAGATCCTGGTGCGCCACCTGCACAAGACGGTGCAGGACGCGGTCGCCGCGGGCGAGGCACAGGCGGGCGCGAAAACATGAGCCGGCTGCTGCCGGAGGGCTTCGCCGAACTAGAACACCTGGTGCCGGACTGGGCGCTGGCGAGCGGTCACGAGCGCTACGTGAAGCGGGTATCGAGCACGATGGAGGAACTCACCGACTTCTACGACCAGGTGTTCCCGCGCGGGCGCGAGGCCATCGATTACCTGGACGGCTTCGACTACGGCGCGCCGCTGCCGCCCGATGCCACCAACCTGTTGCACCTGGTGTACACCCTGATCACGGTCGCGCTGGCCGTGGAGGTCTGGAAGCAGCCGCGCGTCAAGCACTCCGCGCACACCCTACTGACGAGGATGGACTGATGGCGCTCACCACCCGGGATCTCACGCCGCGCATCGGCAGCGAGATCATCACCGACATCGACACGCTGCTGGGCGGCGGCGAGGCGCAGGCGATCCGCGACATCCTGGAGCAGCGCGGCGTGGTGGTGTTCCGCGACCTTGATATCGACGACGCGCAGCAGGTAGCGATCGCGCGCACGCTGGGCGAGTGCGTGGAGGGCGAGGGCGAGGACGGCATCTACAAGATCACCTTCGACGAAAAGGTGAACGCCCGCGCGAAGTACCTGCAGGGCTCGATGTTCTGGCACGTGGACGGCTCGCTGCAGCCCTACCCCAACCTCGCGGCGCTGTTGCGGCCCGTCAGCCTGGCCGCGACGGGCGGCGACACGGAGTTTTGCAACACCTACGCGGCCTACGACGACCTGCCGGAAGAGGACAAGCGCGCCATCGCCGACCTGCGCGCCATCCACAGCGCGGAGAGTTCACAGTACTACGTGCGGCCCGAGATGAGCTACGAGGAGATCTGCTTCTGGCAGCAGTCCCCGACCAAGTCCTGCCCGATCGTGTGGACGCACCGCTCGGGGCGCAAGTCGCTGGTGCTCGGCGCGAGCGCCGACTACGTGGAGGGCGTATCGGTGGAAGAAAGCCGCGCGCTGCTGGCGAAACTGCGCGACTGGGCGACCCAGCCGCAGTACGTGTACCGGCACAAGTGGCGCATGGGCGACCTGGTGATCTGGAGCAACACGGGCACGATGCACCGCGTGCTGCCCTACGCCGCGGACAGCGGCCGCCTGATGCACCGTACTATCCTGGCGGGCGAGGAACCGCTGCACTGATCACAACCCACTGCGCACTCGCTGCCGTGGCGCTTAGAGGGAGGATTTCGCGTGAGCGATGACAACAAGGCCGTCGTACTGCGTTTTATCGAGGCGATGGGTAAAGGCGACGCGGAGACCGCCGCGACCTGTATCACTAAGGACACGTTCACGCTGGCCAAGGGCTTCGGCAAGTTTGCCGGCGTGCGCGAGCACGACACCATACTGGCCACCATCGCCGCCTTTCGCGACCTGATGCCCGACGGGATGGAGCCTGTTATCCGCAGTGTGACCGGCGAGGGGGATCGGGTTGTCGTGGAGTTTGAGGGCAACGGCACTTTGTTCAACGGGCAGCCTTACTGTAACGAGTACTGTATGGTGTTTACGTTGCGTGATGGGCGCATCGTGCAGGTTAATGAGTATTTCTGCACGATTCTTGCGGATGAGGTGTTGTGGCCTTTGATTGAGGGTGCGGGGCTTTGACCTTTCTTGCGTGATTCCCGGCGCATGAGCCGATACCGGCTACCGGGGACCGCCAAAAAGCGTACATCCCTGTACAGGCTCGGCTGGCGACATCCCTGTCGCCAGACGCCCCCGGTAACCGGTATCGGCTCATGCTCCTCGACATCGCTCTCGCAATAAAATTTGGGCGATTATCCCCTCTCGTCAAGTACGGTCGCAGGGGGTAGAATAGGGTGAAAATTCTATCGCTTGGACTGGCGCCATGTGGAATAAGATTCGTTGGATTGCGGCCGTATTCTGCGGGCTGTTTTTCTTCATGAGCGAGGTTTCCTACAAAGACGCCTCCTCGAACCTATCATCGTGGGCTGAAGCTGCACAAATTGATTGGCTGGCCCAAAACCTACAAAACCCAAGCATAGACAAGTGGGTGGCTGCCATGGCTTTCGTGGCTGGGGCGTTATTGGTCACCTCTCAATGGTGGTGGCCTCGCCTGGTGGCGCTTGTGGCCGAGGGCACAACACGGGGAGGAGATTCTGGCTATGGCACCCCTATTTATTCTGCGATGCAGTACCTCCGCACCGGCGATTGGAAGCGTCCAATAGTCAACAAGGATGAACTAGAGGAGCGGCGCAAAGAGGTTGCCGGGGCAAAAAGAGAGATTTGTCAGGCGGCAAGACTCGGGAAGATACAGATTTTCGGCGCGTCAGACGGAAGCCCAGAGATATATGAGCCAATTGAAGCTGAGTTTTGGGGAAAGAACAGGATTGGGTTTGATGATTTCGATTCGCAGGATGGCGTACACATCGAATGCTCAACCGTGCCTGCAAATTCAAAAGAGCCTCAGAAAACTTATTGGCGGCTGCGAGTAGATAGGCGCAGCGTTGAGAGAGTCTGGCCTAGAAGTTGGATAAGGAAACTATGTCAAAAGGTAAGTACTACAGCCTAGAGGAAGCCAGGAAGGACAAAAACCTGAAGGGCTTTGCAAAGGAACACCCCAGCAAGGGGGATAAGACTCTGTTTGATAAGGTGCTGGGGCGAATGTCTAAAAGCTCTGCAAAAGGCGATCAAACATCAGGGAAGGATTAGTCCGCATGTTGTACCGATACTCAAATTCAACAAGGTAGTTGGCGAGGTACTTCTTAGACACATGAATGTGCGTGCCGCGAATAGAGGTTTTAACGCGAGACCAGAAACCTTCGATGGTGTTTGTATGATGGATGCCGTTTACCCATTCCTCATTGGAGTGGTCACAGGCACCGTGGGTAAAGCCCTCGCGGGAAAGATTCTTGTAGGCGGCCCATTCGTCAGAGCTAACCGTGGCGCCACTGGCGACGTTATCCACGATGTGCGGGGTCAGGGTGCTGGAGCGACGGTTGGGCACGATGCGGGTTATTACCTTGCCACCACGTTCAACCATGCCGAACACCGTAGTTTTGCCCAAGTGGCCACCACGGAACTGGACGCCCTTTTTCCGGCCGCCAATGTAAGTCTCGTCAACCTCAACATGACCAGACAGGCCGTCGTCGCCGTCAACTTCGCCCATGTACTTGCGAATCTCGTGACCCATGCGCCAAGCCGTCTTGTAGGTCACGGAAAGCTGGCGCTGGAGTTCCTTAGCAGGCACGCCGTGGCGACTAGTGGTGAACAGGTAAACGGCGTAGAACCACTTCTGAAGCGGCGTGCGGGACTTCTCAAAGGGCGTACCGGCCATAGGCGAAATGTGGTGGCCGCAGTACTGGCAAGCGTACACAGGGCGACCAGTAACGCGGTGGAACTTGGAGTCTTTTTCGCACTTCGGGCACACGAGCTGCTTGCCGTAGCGGGTTTCCATAAGATGCTCAAGGCAAGCATCGTCATCGGGAAACTGTTTGAAAAACTCAAGTACGCTGAATTTGTTGCTCATTGCTCTCTACTCCGTGCCAGTGAGAACAACTGTACCAATACTCAGTACTTGAGTCAAGGGGATAATCGCCAAAATTTGATTTGTCTTAATTCATTGATTAGCCGCTCTGCGTATTCTTTGAGTTGAAATGAGAGGCTCGGCGCAGCCGACGAAGGAAGTGAAACATGGCTCTTGAGACACGTGACATCAAGCCGCGGATAGGCACCGAGATTCTGACTGGTAAGGAGGCCCTGCTCGGCGGCGAGCACGCCGGCGAGATTCGTGAGCTGCTGGAACAGCGCGGCGTGCTGGTGTTTCCGCAAATCAATCTCGACGACCAGGAGCAGATCGCCTTTACCGAGACGCTCGGCAATCTCGCGCCGGAGTTGCGTGGGCAGAGTGTGTACAAGGTCTCGCTCGACGAGAGCGCCGACAGCACCGCCGCCTATCTCAAGGGCTCCATGTACTGGCACATTGACGGCACGATGAACGACGTGCCGATCTTCGCCTCGCTGCTCTCGGCCAAGGTGCTGTCACCGGAAGGCGGCCAAACGGAGTTCTGTAACACGTATGCGGCCTGGGAGGACCTGTCGGACGAGGACAAGGCGGCCTACGACGACCTGAAGGTCCTGCACTCGGCGTGGAATTCGCTGTTCTATTACGACCCGGAACCCGCCCTCGACATGCTGGAGCAGATGATGGCGATCGGCGACAACGAGCTGCCGCTGGTGTGGAAGCACCGCTCGGGGCGCAAGTCGCTGGTGCTGGGTTGTACGGCGTACCAGGTGCTGGGCATGGACCCGAAGGAGAGCGCGCGGCTGCTGGTGAAGCTGCGCCAGTGGGCCACGCAGCCCGAATTCGTCTACCGCCACGAGTGGCACGTGGGTGACATGGTCATCTGGGACAACACCGGCACCATGCACCGCGCGACGCCCTACGACCCGGCCTCGGGGCGCATGCTGCACCGCACCAAGCTCGAAGGCGAGGAGGCTTTCGCCTAGCCGCGCGGGACTTACCCGAACGTACCGGCCATACCCGCGAGGTAGATCGCGAACAGCGAAATCGCGGTCACCAGCAGCCAGGCGTCGGTGAGGCGGCACAACAGCGCCGGCGCGTGGCGCACTTCCATGAACTCGCGCATGATGAAGCGCACCTTGACCAGCGCCATGCCGAGCACGCTGAGCGTGATCGCGGCGTTCGCTACGGGGACGGCCGCCCCGCCGGATGATCCCAGCCACAGTTGCAGCACGGATATCCCCGACAGGCCCAGCCAGACCAGCATCAATCGTTGTCCGAGGGACATGCTCATACCGTCACCTTATCAGGTACACCAGTGCGAAGATCATGACCCACAGGAAGTCCACGAGGTGCCAGTAGGTGGCTCCCGTTTCCACGATTTCCTGTGAGCGCCGCGCGGGCCCGCGCAGCTGGTAGATCACGATGCCGAGCACGACAAAGCCCACCAGCAGGTGGATGAAGTGGATGGCCGTGAGGAAGTAGTAGAAGCTGAAGAACTCGTTGGTGGTGAACGTGAGTCCCTGCCCAATCTCTGACGCCCACTCCGCCACCTTCAGGACGACGAACACGAGTCCCAGTGCAAACGTGATGAAGACGTCGCGCAGCGCGGCGTTATAACTGCCCTCGCGCGCCGACTGCACGCAGCGTGCGATGGACCAGGAACTGGTCAGCATCACCAGCGTATTGAGCACGCCCCAGCGCGGGTCCAGTAGCGCCTGCGATTCGAGGAACAACTGCGGGTCCAGCACCCGGCACACCATGTACACGCCGAAGTACAGCGTGAACAGCATGGCCTCGAACAGCACCAGCGCCCACATGTCGGGCTGGCCGGGGACGAAGGTGGCGTCATCACTCGGGGAGTGGGCCATCACCGAAGTCCTCGCGCAGGATCAGGTTGCGCAGCAGCGTAATGAAACAACCCGTGTAGACGACGAACACGATCATGTCGATCCACCAGGTGACCTCGCCGTCCCACGCGAACACGCCGGAGGTGAACAGCCACGCCGGGGCGACCACCACCTCGGTCATGGCGTTGCACAGGTTGAGGTAGGCGAACCACTTCGGGAAGACGCCGTTCTTGTCCAGCAGTATCGCGATCATCCAGATGGTGGTGCCGACCAGGAACACGCCCATGGTGCCGTCGAAGGCCATGAACGCGAGGTCGTACAGCCAGTAGATGAGCTCGGGGTCGCGGTCGGGGCGCATGGCGCCCACCACGATCGCGATGCAGGTGAGCAACATGCCGGGGATGGCGCTCAGCGAATAGATGATGAGATACGAGTAGGCAAACGCCGGACTCACCGACATGCGCCGCATCGAATACGCGATGAGCGCGTTACAGGCCGCGGTAAAGAAGGTGACGATGAAGATGATGCCGAATCCGATCGCGTGGCCGGTGCGGTTGTCGTTGAACCACTGCTGCACCCGCGGGATATCCCAGGCGGGATCGGGCGGCGGCTGCGCGTCGGTGACCAGGAAGAAGATGATCGCGTACAGGTTGTAGAACACGATCATCGCGCTGAGTGCCAGCCACAGTTCTATCTTGGGGTTGTGGCGCCAGTGCCAGGCGAGCCCCTGCAGCCCGCCTCCCGGCGGCCCCGCGACGACGGCGCTCCCTGCGCTGTTCACAGGGCGGCTACCGCCGCCCCTTCGGCGCGGGCACGGTAGATGGACTGCCCGAGCACGACGCCCATGACCATGATCCACAGGGCGATGGCGATGTTCTTGACCCAGAACGCGAGCACGCCGTCCCAGGCCAGCGCGCCCACCTCCAGCGACAGCCCGACGAACGCGGCCGGCAGCAGCGCCACGGCCACCGCGATGTTGAAGTGGGCGACCCAGGGCTTAAAGACGGGTTGCGCCTGCCGGTCCAGGTAGATGCCGAGCGCGAGAAAGACGCTCTGCCCGGCGAGGAAGCCGACCTGGCTGGTGAAGGTCACCCAGGCCATGTCGTTGAACATCTGGATCAGCGCGGGGTCGCGCTCGGGGCGGTAGGCCGCGAGCAGCCAGAACAGGTTGGCCATCAGGAACAGCGTGGGCGCGCCCGCCACGCAGCCGATGAAACTGTAGGACAGGATGGGCGTGCGGTGCGCCATCCGCCGCATGTGCAGGGCGATCAGCGCGAGGATGGGTACGAGCCCCACGCTGAACCAGTTGAACAGGATCATGCTGTAGCGGATGCGCGCCAGGTTGTCCGGGTCGCGGTAGAACGCCGCGACCTCGTCGGCGCTCATGGCCGGCGACATCGTCTGCACGAAACCGGGGAACAGAAGGAAACAGGCGCCCCATACCAGGAGCAGGAAAGGTATCGTCCAGAGGAGGATGATTTCGCCATCGATCCTGTGCATCACAGACCCTCATCGGCGGAGTACGGGTGCGCTTGCGGCCGGTGGCCGGGCGCGGTTATTATGAAACACAGTATTTCATAAGAATAGCGGGGCTGCAATCGGCGTTCTGCGCCCTCACCGGGTGCGGCGCCCGCCTTGCAGACGGGTCCACACATGAAGCAGAGCAAGGTCTACAGGCCCTCTTTCGCCACCGCCAGCGACCCGCGGGTGCGGCAGACCCGCGAGGCATTGCGCGGGGCGCTGCTCGACCTGCTGCAGGAAAAACCGCTCGAGGCGATCACCATTCGCGATATCGCCGCCACGGCCGGTATCGGCTACACCACGTTCTTCCGCCACCACCGCAGCAAGGAAGAACTGCTGGACGACGTGGCCGCGGCGGAAATCAAGGCCCTGTTCGAACTGACCCTGCCCGCGTTGGGCGACACCGATACGCGCGCCGGCGCGCTCGCGCTGTGCCACTACGTGGCGCAGCACCGCGCGCTGTGGACGTCCCTGTTGACCGGCGGCGCCGCGGGCAGGTTGAAGGAAGCCTTCATACGCCTCACCCGCGAGTTCGCCGAGGAACACGGTTCGGATCACGACTGGCTGCCGCCGGAGGTCGGCGTCATCCTCGGCGCGAGCGGCACGCTCGAGTTACTCACCTGGTGGCTGCAACAGGACGCGCCGCTGCCCGTCGAGCAATTGGCCACCATTCACGAGCGACTGATCGTCAAGCCGCTCATGCAGACTGCGCCCGACTGACAGGTTACGCGGAGAGCATCCCCATGCGCACAAGACCCATCCGGTTACACACTATTCTGCTGCAGTCGACACGCGCGCGCGCAGCATTCGCCGCACCCCTGTCGGTGGCAACCCTCGCGCTGCTGCCGCTGGCCCACGTCGCACCGCTCGCGGCCGCCCCCGCCGCGGGGCCACTGGAGGAGGTCATGGTGACCGCACGGCGCCGCGAGGAGCGCGAACTGGACGTGCCCATCGCGATGTCGGTGCTGGACGAGGAACTGCTGCGCAAGCAGAACATCACCGACCTCAATGACCTGGGCATCCAGGTGCCGGGGCTGCGCATGTCGAACACGACCAACTCGACCAGCACGCCGATCATCTCGATTCGCGGCCAGCGCCCCAACGACCTCGCGATTTCGATCGACCAGGCGGTGCCGATCTATTTCAACGAGGTGGTGATCACGCCGCCGGAAGGCTCCAACCTGTCGCTGTACGACCTCGCCAGCGTGCAGGTGCTCAAGGGCCCGCAGGGCACGCTGTTCGGGCGCAACAGCACGGGCGGCGCGCTGCTCATCACCGCGAAGCCCCCCGGCACCGAGTTCGGCGGCCACGTGGAGGCCGGCATCGGCAACTACGACCTGTTCGAACTGGAGGCCGCGGTCGACCTGCCCGTGAGCGACCTCGTGCAACTGCGCCTGGCCGGGCGCAAGCTCGAGCGCGACGGCTACCAGGACAACGTGGCCGACAACGCGCTGCGCGGCAGCCACGAACACTGGGACGAGGACTCGCAGGGGCTGCGCCTGGGCGTGAGCATCGCACCGGGCCGGCGGCTGTCCAACCTGCTCACCGTGTCCTATGACGAGAACGACATGATCGGCCGCAGCGTGGTGCTGGAGGGCTACATCCCCTCCGCGTTCGTCGCGCGCAATGTCATCAACCCGCTGTACAACCAGCAGGGCCAGATCGACGCCACCGTGGCGCGGCGCACGAAAGGCGCGAAGGACAACATCGAGGCCGACCTGCGCCCGAGCGACGACGTGCAGGTGTGGTTCGCGTCCAACCTGACGGAGTACGAGGTCAACGACAGCCTGTCGGTGAAGAGCGTGCTGGGTTACCGCGACATGGAACTGAAGCAGGCGCAGGAGGCCGACGGCTCCACGCTGCCGCTGATCGGCAACCTGACCTCGACCACCGAACTCGTCACGCCCAATCCGCCGCTGTACACGGTGGAGGGCGAACAGGTCAGCGTCGAGCTACAGCTCGTGGGCAATGCCCTCGACGGCGACCTGGAGTGGATCACGGGGCTGTACTGGTTCCGCATGGAGGGCAGCAAGGGCGGCGCGATCAGCCAGCTCGCCGGCCCCATCGTCGACCCGTCGATCTTCGACCCCGGTTTCTCGCAGGAAGCGCTGTTCGCCCGCCTCGGCGGACTCGATGCGTACGGCGTCAGCCAGACCGACGGCTTCGGCGACGCGACCAACGAGGCCGTGGGCATCTTCACCGAGGGCACGTACACGCTGAGCGACGCCTGGTCCCTCACGCTCGGCCTGCGCTACAGCCGCGACGAGCGGGAGGTCACGCTGAAGAACTTCCAGGGCACCGGGCGCATGCCCGACACCCCGGTGCTCGCCGGCGGATTCGCCTGCGTGATCGACGACACGAACGGCGACCCGCTGCCCGACGACGCCTGCTCGCGCACGATCGACGAAACCTTCGACGCGCCCACCTGGCGCGTCTCCGCCAACTACACGCCGAACGACGGCACGCTCATCTACGGCAGCGTGTCGACGGGCTACCGCACGGGCGGCTTCAACATGCGCGGCACCAACGCGGAGTCGCTGGAGCCCTACGACGAGGAGACGGTGCTGTCGGTCGAGCTCGGCCACAAGGCCGACTGGAACGCGATCGCGTCCCTGCCGCTGCGCACCAGTGTCGCCGTGTACTACCAGGACTACGAGGACATCCAGAAGACGCAGCAGGTGGCCTCCGACCTCGGTTTCGCGACGGTCATCGTCAATGCCGCGCAGGCGGAGATCTACGGCGCGGAACTGGACCTCACCTGGGCGGTGACGGACAACGTGGCGCTGACGCTGGGCTACGCCTACACGAAGGCGGAGTACGACGAGTGGGACGACTTCTCCACCATCCAGACCACGGCGCCCTTCACATCGATCGCGCCCGGCATCGTCACGCTGGACGGCAGCGACAACGATTTCACCTACATCCCGGAACACACGGCCACCGCCTCCGTGAACTACACCCTGCCGGTGAGCGCCGAACTCGGCGCGATGGCGCTGTACGCCAGCGTCTACTGGCAGGACGACATGATGACCTCGCAGATCAAGAGCAACCTGCACGAAGTGGCCGCGTTGCAGGACTGGAGCGAGGCAGACCTCGCCATTGCCCAGCGCGACAGTAACCTGCAGGCGGACGACTACGCCATCGTCGACCTGCGCTTCGACTGGAGCGCGGTCATGGGCTCGCCGCTCGACGTCGCGCTGTACGTCAACAACGCGACGGACGAGGAGTACGTGATCGGCGGCGCGAACATCATCGACGTGGTCGGTGTGAACGTCACGAGCTACGGCCCGCCGCGCACCTTCGGCGCCAGCCTCAATTACAATTTCTGATTGTGCGCAGGTGCGTGGTCCATCATCACGATACCTCGTGCTACAGTAGCCACCCCGATAAAAACGTCTTAAGAATCCACGCTTGACCGTAACAACAGGCATCAGCGCCCTGGTCCCCGCCGCCGGGGAAGGCACCCGGCTGGGTGAGGGACCGAAGTGTTTCCTGCAGCTGGAAGGCATCTCGCTGCTCGAGATTCTCCTGCGCACGCTGGCGCCGGTCGCCGATGAGGTGCTCATCGGTGTCTCTGAAAGCTGCCTGGACAGGGCGCGGGCCATTGTCGGGGACCGGGGCACGGTGCTGCCCGGCGGCGCGAGCCGGCAGGACACCCTGGACCGCCTCGTCGACGCGGCCGCTGGCGACATCCTCCTCGTGCAGGACGCCGCCCGCCCCTTTGCCAGCCAGGGGCTATGCAGGGCGGTCGCGCGGGCGGCGGCGGAGCACGGCGCCGCCGGGGCTTTCCTGGACCCCATGGTCCCGGTCGCCGAGCTGCACAACGGCGAGGCCGCCCGTTACCTCGACCGGTCGACGGCGGGTATTTTCCAGGCACCGCAGGCCTTTCGCGCAGCGCTGTTGCGACAGGCGCGGGACGTCACCCGCGGCCGGGCATTCCAGTCGACGGCACAGATGGTCATCAGCGCCGGGTTTCCCCTGCGGGCCGTGCCCGGCGAGCCCCACAACATCAAGATCACCACGCCGCTCGACTGGCGCATCGCACGCGACGTCATCGGACCGCTCCTCAACATCGGAAACACTGAATGAGTTCTGAAAACCTGCACGCTGAAGACGAGGACCTGTTCCTGGCCCGCGGCGATCTCCCCGAAGCGGACTACCTGCTGGCGACCTACGAGTTCGTGACGTCGGTGGACGGCGAGCAGGCGGCGCTCGGTATCGCGCGGGAACAGAGTATCTGCGCCACCCACCTGAACGATATCCGGCTGCCGGACGACATCGGGCACTTCTGCGCGCGCGTGGTCTCTGTTGAGGATCTCGAGCGTGAAGTACAGCCCATCGCGACGCCCTACTTCCTCAACACGTCTGTGTACACGGGCGAACCCGCGCGGCAAGTGTTCCGCGCCTTCCGCGCCACCATCGCCTATCCCGTCAGGCTCTTCGGCGGCAGCATTACACGCCTGTGGAACTCGGTGTTCGGTGAGGTGCACCGGCTCGGCTTCCTCAGCGCCGCCAGCCTGGTTGACCTGCAGATCCCCGCGGGCCTCGCGAGCGGGTATCCCGGACCGCGTTACGGCGCCCGCGGCATCCGCGAGCTCCTGGGCGTGACGGACCGGCCGATCTTCTGCCGCTCCATGCGACCCGCCTCCGGCCTGGGCACCGACGCGATGCTCGCGCTGAACCGGAAAGTCCTGGGCGGCGGCTTCGACGTGATCAAGGACGACGAGCTGACCTACAACACGGATCGCTCTCCGTTCGCGGACAGGGTGGAGCGCATGGTCGCGATGAAGAAAGCCGTGGAGGACCAGACCGGGGAGAAGAAGCTGTACTTCGCGAACATCATCGATGACATCGG
>JAUIEP010000001.1 GCA_030428835.1 Gammaproteobacteria bacterium
AATTGATTTTAAAAGAATAAAAAAACAAAATACCACCAGTCTTGTACACCCGCTCATTCGGAATATTACGAGCTATTCCTCGTGCCGGTGCAACGTGACCAGGCATGCGCCTCCACTTGCGGTCGCGAGGTCAATGTCGAAAAAGGGACTTTTCAAATGAAGGTGAAACAACCCGGTAGCGTCCTGCCTTTACTGTGCGTGATTATCCTGATGCAGGGTTGCGCCTCGGCCAGTCCGTACAGGTACAACGGAAAGTACTACATGGTTGGCGATTCAAGTTGCGACAGGTTCAGCCGAAGAACCTCCAACACAATAAATTGTTTCGACTCAGACGGTAACCCCACGGGTTACAGAGAGGCGATGACCGATCAAGATATCCAGATGTACAATGCCCGGCAAGCTCAGGCGGACCGTGATCTAAAAGAACAGCAACGGCAGAATGATAGGCAGGCTGATAGAAATCACGACAATTACTGCAGCATGATGCCCAAGGGCACCTACGGTTGTAATTAGACGTTTAAGTCCTCTGCCGGCTTCATCCAACGCCAATGCCTGATTAGCATCGAGCCCGGCGCTCATTGGCGCGAGCCAACACCCGCAATCGGCGTCTTCCGCCATCTCCGCGCGCACATCAGCTTCCCGGTTTTGCTCTTCGAAAGCGATGGCGCCCAGCCTGGCCCGGTCTTCGCCCCGGCCGGGCTGAACGAACGTCGGCGTCTGCCGGGTGTTCGCCGGTCTCTATGGTTACCCGCGGTCGAGGCATCCGGGATGACGATGCCCGTCGCCCCCGGGGTCCGAATGCATCGACTATTGATCCAGCCCGGTGGTCAGCGCGCATAGGGTTGCTATGCTTGCGCTGGATAATCCTGTGTCAAGAAGGAAACAAGAGGCATGGCCGATAGCGACTCCCTGCCACCGCTGGAAGCGGCCCCCGCGCAGTCCGCGCTGCCCGTGGAGCGCCTGTACCGTCACTGCGAACCGGGGGAGCTGGCGTTCGAGACGACCGCCGAGCTGGAACCGCTGGCGCGGCAGCCCGGGCAGGAGCGGGCGGTGGAGGCGCTCGGCTTCGGGCTGGCCATAGAACACGAGGGCTACAACCTCTACCTGATGGGCAGCAGCGGTGTGGGCAAGCGGGAGTTGTTGCAGGGCATACTGCGGGAGGCAGCGGCGCGGGGCGACGGCGCGATCTCGGACTGGTGCTACGTCAACAACTTCGAGGCGCCGGATCACCCCCTCGTGTTGCGCCTGCCCCGGGGCATGGGCTGCGAACTGCGTCGCGACATGGCCCGCGCGGTGGAGGACCTCCTCGCAAGCCTGCCCGCGACTTTCCAGAGCGAGGAGTACCACTCGCGCGTGCAGGAGCTGGGTGAGGAATTCCAGGAGCAGAGTGAGTTCCAGCAGATCGCCGAACGCGCCGCGCAGCACGACATCGCGATGATCCAGACGCCCTCCGGTTACACGCTCGCGCCCACAAAAAATGGTGAGGTGATACCGCCCAACGAATTCGAGGCGCTGCCCGAGGAGGAAAAGAAAGCGACGCTGGCGTTGATCGAGGAACTGAAAGGGGAACTCAAGGGCGTCGTCAGGCAGTTGCCGCGGCGACGGCGCGAGAGCATGGAACGCTTCCGCCAGCTCAACCGCGAGTTCAGCCAGCTCGCCATCGACCCGGTGTTTGCCGATCTCAAGCAGAAGTATGAGCAACACGCCGATGTCGTCGCGTACCTGGAGGCGGCGCACCACGATGTACTGGAAGAGGCCGAGGCGTTTACCCAGGAGCGCGAGGAATCGGCGATTCCGGAGAACCTGAAGGAGCGGGCGCGGGAGTTCACGCGCTACGGCGTCAACGTCTTGGTGGACAACGCGGACCTGGAGACGGTCCCCATCGTGTACGAGGACAACCCGACCTTCGCCAACCTGCTCGGGCGCTCCGAGCACTTTGCGCGCATGGGTACGCTGCTGACGGATTTCAGCCTGATCAAGCCCGGCGCCCTGCACCGCGCCAACGGCGGCTACCTGTTGCTCGACGCCGACAAACTGCTGACCCAGCCTTTTGCGTGGACAGGACTCAAACGCGCACTCAAGGCGCGCGATATCCGCATCCAGTCGCCCGAGCAGTTCTTCAGCTTTGCCGCAACGGCGCAGTTGGAGCCCGAGCCCGTACCCCTGGACGTCAAGGTCCTGATGCTGGGCGACCGCTACCTGTTCCACCTGCTGCAGGAGTACGACCCGGAATTTGTGTCGCTCTTCAGAGTCACCGCGGACATGACCGAAGACGTGGACCGCACGCCCGAAAATACGGGGTTGTTTGCCCGCATGTTGCATTCGCTGTCGCAGGAATACGGGCTGCTCGCGCTGGACAGGAGCGCGGTCGCGAGGGTCATCGAGCACGCCGCGCGCAGGGTAGAGGACAGTACCCGGCTCAGCGTGCATCGCGGCCGGCTGCAGAGCCTGCTCACCGAGAGCGACTTCCTGGCGCGCCGGGCCGGCGCATCGAGCATCGCCGCCGGGCATGTCGACGCCGCCATCGAGGCGGCCGTGCACCGCCTCGACCAGCTCCGCGAGCGCTCCCAGGAGGGCATCCTGCGCGAGATCATGCTGGTCGCCACCGAGGGTACGGCGGTGGGGCAGGTCAATGGCCTCGCCGTCTACCTGCTCGGCGACTACGCGTTCGGCCGGCCGACACGTATCACGGCCACGGCGCGGCTCGGCGCCGGCAAGGTGCTCGACATCGAGCGCGAGGTCGATCTCGGCGGCAAGATCCACTCCAAGGCGGTCATGATCATCAGCGCGCTGCTGGCCGACCGCTACGCGCGCAACCGGCCGCTACCCCTGTCCGCGAGCCTTGTTTTCGAGCAGTCCTACGGCGGCATCGAGGGAGACAGCGCCTCCGTTGCCGAACTGGTCGCGCTGGTTTCCGCGATAGCCGACATCCCCGTGCGCCAGGAACTCGCGGTAACCGGTTCCCTCAACCAGCACGGCACGGTGCAGGCCATCGGCGGGGTCAATGAGAAGGTCGAGGGGTTCTTCGATATCTGCAACGCGCGCGGGCTGAGCGGCAGCCAGGGCGTGGTGATCCCGGCGGCCAACGCCGTGCACCTCATGCTGCGCAGGGATGTGCGCGACGCGGTCGCCGAGGGCCGTTTCCATGTCTACACCGCCGACGACATCGATCGGGCCCTGGAACTGCTTACCGGTTTCAGCGTGGCGTCGATCGACGCCCGCGTGTCCGCGCGCGTGGACGAGCTGCAGGCCCTGTCGCGCAGATTCTCCGGCAGGGGCGAAAGCGCCGGCCGTGGAGACGACGGCGATGGCTGACCCCCCGGCCATCAAAACCATCGTGCTGCCGATCGATGCGCATGGGGTCAGCCGCGCGACGCTCGACATCCTGGTGCGCGTCGCGCGCCAGCTCGATTGCGCCCTGCTGGGCCTGTTCGTGGAGGACGCGCGACTGCAGCGGGTCGCGGACCTGCCCTTCGCCACGGAGGTTGTGCTCACCTCGGGCGGGGAGCGCAGGTTGCAACCGGAGCGCCTGCGCTCCCACTTCGGCAAGGTGAGTCGCGACACGCGTGCGGTGCTGGAACAACTGGCCGGCGACAACCGGGTGCAGCTCACCTGCGAGACCGCCAGCGGCGCGCGCCTGGGCGCGGTCCTGCAGCGCGCCGGCGGCGTCAATATCTTCCTGCCCGGGCGCGAGCGCTGGCCCGCCAGGCACACGCCGCGCATCCGCCGCCCCGCAATCCCGCGCCTGGGCGTGCTGCTCGGCGCGCCGGAGGAGGACCAGCGCCTGTTGTCGGTGGCGGGGACGCTGGTCGACGCTGGCCTGGTCGGTGTGGTGCACGTGTTGTCGCCCGGCGCGCTGGATGCGGAACGACGGGGCGCGATAGAGC
Source organism: Gammaproteobacteria bacterium (assembly GCA_030428835.1). Taxonomy (GTDB): domain Bacteria; phylum Pseudomonadota; class Gammaproteobacteria; order Pseudomonadales; family Halieaceae; genus Marimicrobium. The sequence continues at coordinate 3,888 of JAUIEP010000001.1, forward strand.
GGCTCGGGCTGGCGGTGCGCGTGGTGCGGCTGGATGGCCTGGACCGGCAGGGCGTTACCGGACTTATACGGCGTTCCCCCTACGACCTGCAGGTCCTGCCGTTCTCCTGTGTGCAGGAAATCCCGCCGGCGCAACTGGAGAGTGCTCTCGACGCCTCGCGCGGGCAGGTGCTGGTCGTTACCTGAACCCGGCGTTCGCGCTATCCGGCGGGGTTAGTTGCCCGCGGCCGCTTCACGCAGCTGTTTGCCCCGGTGTGCCTGCTGCACAACGTAGGAGCGGATCGCCTGCACCTCGTCCTTGCTCAGGTGCTCGGCAAACTTCGGCATGCCCTTGTTGGCCCTCGCGCCGCCATGCACGATGTCGCTCCAGCCCTGCTTGTCCCACAGGTAGGCAGTGCCGCGCAGGTCGGGAATCAGCAGGCCCGAGACCGCGTTGAGCCCGTGACAGCCCATGCAGAAGTCCTGGAACTTGCGGTGGCCGATAGCGAGCGTCGCCTGGTCGGCGTTCAGCGGCGGCGGGTTGAAGACCACGGTCGGTCGCCAGTCGACGTCGGGCAGTGAGCCGTCGGCGCCGAGCTTGAAAGTGAGGATACGGCTCACGTTCGGCAGGCTCTCGCTCTGCACGTACTCCCCGAACACGAGTGCGAATGCGCCGCCCCAGCCGACGTTCACCGAGACGTACTGTTCACCGTCGACCTCGTAGGTTATCGGCGGGGCCACCACGCCGGTCTGCGTCGGGAAGTCCCACAGCACCTCGCCGCTGTCCGCCGCGTAGGCCACGAGCTTGCCGTCCGCAGTGCCCTGCAGCACGAGATTGCCGGCGGTGGTCAGAGTGCCGCCGTTCCACGGGCCGCGGTGCTCCACCGCCCAGGCGGCCTCCTGCGTGGTGGGGTTCCAGGCCAGCAGGCGGCCCTGCATGAGGGCGCCGATGGCGTCGCGCTCGGCCTGGTCGTCCGGCAACCCGCCGATCACGCCGTCGGTGCCGATATTGCTGACACCGGGGTAGTACTTGAATTCCGGCGGCTGGGCGTAGGCGGCGGGCATGTCCAGCACGGGGATGTACACGAGGCCGGTGTCCGGGTTGTAGGACATGGGGTGCCAGTTGTGGCCGCCCAGGTAGGAGGGCACCAGGGTGAAGGGGGCGTCCTTGTAGCGCGCCTCCGGCACCTCGACCGGGCGCCCCGTCGCCATGTCCACGTGGGTAGCCCAGTTGAGATTGATGTACTTGTCCGCCGACAGCAGCTCGCCGGTCGCCCGGTCCACGACGTAGAAGAAGCCGTTCTTCGGGGCCTGCATCAGCACCTTGCGCGTCCTGCCCTCGTGTTCGATGTCCGCGAGGATGATGTGCTGCGTGGCGGTGTAGTCCCAGGTTTCGCCCGGGGTGGTCTGGTAGTGCCACACGTACTCGCCGGTATCGGGGCGCACCGCGACGATGCTGGACAGGAAGAGGTTATCGCCGCCGCCCGGCGAGCGTATTTCCTGGTTCCAGGGCGTGCCGTTGCCGACACCGAAGTAGAGCAGGTCCAGTTCCGGGTCGTAGGCCATGGAGTCCCACACGGTGCCGCCACCCCCGCCCAGCTTCCACCACTGCCCGTTCCAGGTCTCCGCGGCCATGCGCATCGCGTCGTTTTCGAAGCCGAGCTCGGGATTGCCCGGCACCGTGTAGAACCGCCACACCAGTTCCCCGGTCTTCGCGTCGTAGGCGCTGAGATAGCCGCGCACGCCGAATTCGGCGCCGCCGTTGCCGATGAGGACCTTGCCCTTGACCACGCGCGGCGCGCCGGTAATGGTGTAGGGCAGCGTGGCGTCGAGGGTCTCCACCTCCCAGTTCACCTGCCCGGTCGCGGCGTCAAGGGCGACAAGTCGGCCGTCCAGCGTGCCCAGGAACAACTGCCCGCGCCACGCCGCCACCCCGCGGTTCACCACGTCGCAGCAGGTGTGCTCGGCCTTGGCCTTGGGCACCTTGGGATCGTAGCTCCACAACAGCCTGCCGGTGCGGGCATCCAGCGCGTGCACGATACTCCAGGCGCCGGTGGTGTACATCACCCGGTCCACCACGAGCGAGGTCGACTCGATACCGCGCTTGGTCTGCAGGTCGAACGACCAGGCGAGCCCCAGCTCGTCGACATTGTCGTCGTTAATGCGCTGCAGCGGGCTGTAGCGCTGCTCGCTGTAGGTGCGGCCGTGGGTCATCCAGTTCCCCGGCTCCCGGTCGGCGCGCTCGATGCGCTTGCCGTCTACCTGCGCCTGGTCGCCTGCGCTCGCGGGGCGCTGGCCGGACTGGTTGCAGGCGGGCAGCGCCAGTACGGCTGCCGCCAGTAATACCGAGAGAGTGGGGAAGCTGAAGTGCCGCATACTGATTATTCTCCGTGGCGGGATATTATGCGGCTATTCTAGGCTTACAGTGCCAGTTCCGCCATCTCCCGCAGCAGGTTGATGTCGCCGCTGATCAACAGCGACGTGATAGGTGAGTTTTCCCAGTCGCCGAGCTTTTCCTTCACGCGGTCGCGCGGGCCGCAGAGCGAGATCTCGTCGGCGAACTGGTCCGGCACCGCCGCGATGGCCTGGTCGCGCTTGCCCTCGAAGAACAGTTGCTGGATTTGTTCGGCCTCGTCCGGGAAGCCCATGCGCGCCATGAGTTCCTTGTGGAAGTTGCGCTTGGCGGAACCCATACCGCCGATGTAGAAGCCGAGCATCGCCTTCACCGGGTAGAGGGCCTCCTCCATGTTGTCGTTGATGTTGACCATCACGGTCGGGCAGATCTCGAAGCCCGGCTTGGCGTCGACCAACTGGTCCGCGTACACGTCCTGGCGGTAGGGCGAGTAATACAGCGGCAGCCAGCCGTCCGCGATCTGCGCGGTCTGGGTCACGTTCTTCGGACCCTCGGCGCCGATGAAGATCGGCACATCGGCACGCAGCGGGTGGGTGATCGGCTTGAGCGGCTTGCCCATGCCCCAGGAGCCCGCGCCCGTATAGGGCAGCGGGTAGAATTCGCCGTCGTTGGTCACCGGCGCTTCGCGGGCCAGCACCTTGCGGATGATCTCGACGTATTCGCGGGTGCGCGTCACCGGCTTGGCATAGGGCTGTCCGTACCAGCCTTCGACCACCTGGGGGCCGGACACGCCGAGACCGAGCACCATGCGGCCCCCCGACAGGTGATCGAGCGCCAGGGTCGCCATGGCGCAGGCGGTCGGGGTGCGCGCCGAGAGCTGGGCGACGGCCGTGCCGAGGCGGATCTTCCCGGTGTGGGCGCCGAGCCAGGCCAGCGGCGTGAAGACGTCATTCCCCCAGGACTCCGCGCACCAGACGGAGTCGAAGCCGAGTTTCTCGGCCTCCTGCGCCATTTCCACGTGGCTGTTTCCCGGGGGATACGCGCCCCAGTAGCCCAATTGCAGTCCCAGTGAGAGTTTTGCCATCGTCAACGCCTCCTTTGCGGAACGCGATAGGGTACGCCATCGCCCGCTCGCGGTGATAGTCCACGCGGCCAATTTCCCTGACGGCAGCGCTCAGGGGCATTTTCCTTCCAGCAGTGCTTTGGATAGACTGGCGGGGCAATAGCACGCCAGTCGAAGAACCCCATGAGCAAACTCACCCACCTGGATGATCAGGGCGCCGCCCACATGGTTGATGTCGGTGCCAAGGACGTCACCCGCCGCGAGGCCACGGCGACCGCCATCGTCTCCATGCAGCCCGCGACCATGGCGCTGCTTTCGGCCGGCGGGCACAAGAAGGGTGACGTACTCGCCGTGGCGAGGGTGGCCGGCATCCAGGCGGCCAAGAGGACAGCGGACCTGATTCCGCTGTGCCACCCCCTCATGCTCGACGCGGTGAGCGTCGACTTCGAGTTGCGGGTCGAGGCGAGCGAAGTGCTGGTGCGCGCCACCTGCGGCCTGGCGGGCAGGACGGGTGTGGAGATGGAGGCGCTCACCGCCGCTTCAGTCGCCGCGCTGACGATCTACGACATGTGCAAGGCCGTTGACCGCGGCATGCAGATCGGCCCCGTGGGCCTGCAACACAAATCCGGCGGCAAGTCCGGCACCTGGCGGCGCGACGATGATTGAGGTCCTGTTCTTCGCCCAGGTGCGCGAGCGACTGGACTGCGCGTCACTCACGGTCGCGTTGCCCGAGTCCGGGCTGGACCTGGACGCCCTGCAGGCGCAGCTGATCGCCGAACACGGCGCCGACTGGGGTGACGTCCTCGGTCAGGACAACATCATCCGGGCCGTGAACCAGACGGTGGCCCAGGGCAACCCCGCGCTACGGGACGGCGACGAGGTCGCCTTTTACCCCCCGGTAACGGGCGGATGAGCGAGCCGCGCCTGAGTGTCCGCGTCCAGGTCGAGGACTTCGATCCCGGCGCCCTGCAGGACAGCCTGCTGGCCGGCGCGGCGGGCGAGGGCGCGGTGGCGACATTCACCGGCTACGTACGGCGCAGCAACGAGGGCGAAAACATCGCCAGCATGCGCCTGGAGCATTACCCGGGCATGACGGAGAAGAGCATCGCCGGGATCATGGCCGAAGCGGCCGGGCGCTGGCCGCTGCTGGCGGCGGCTGTCGTGCACCGGGTCGGGCTGCTGGTGCCGGGCGAGCGTATTGTGTGGGTCGGCGTGTCGTCGGCCCACCGCGAGGCGGCATTCAGCGCCTGCGAGTTCGTGATGGATTACCTGAAGACGTCGGCGCCGTTCTGGAAGAAGGAAGTCGGACCGGGCGGTGAGCGCTGGGTCAGTGCCCGTGCGAGCGATGACGCGCGCGCGGGGCGCTGGTAGGCCCACCCGGGGGGTAGCCCGATTGGGTGATGCGCGGATCGCGGGCCGTGCGCTCTAATGCGCAGTCCCATAATTACCTATAAATTGCAGGGGAGAAGAGGATGAGTTTCGATGGGCGCGAACTGCGCAACGCCATGGGGCGATTCGCCACCGGGGTCTGCCTGATCACCACGGTGACGGAGGACGGCACAGCCATGGCGCTGACTGCCAATTCCTTTTCCTCCGTGTCCCTCGACCCGCCGCTGGTGCTGTGGAACCTGCAGGACAGCTCCGACGTCTACGACGTGTACGCCAGCCCGCGCTACTTCGCGATCAATGTGCTCGCCCTGCAGCAGCAGGAGTTGTCCAGCCAGTACGCGCGGAAGGGACAGCACGCGATCGAGCCCGCGCACTACCGCGACGGCAAGTTCGGCACCCCCATCATCCACGACGCGCTGGTCTCTTTCGAGTGCGAACTGGAGGCGACATACCCCGGCGGCGACCATCTCATCATCGTCGGCCGCATCGTCGACATGTCCGAGCACGCGGCGGGTGAACCCCTGTTGTTCTATGCGGGGGGGTATCGCGAACTGCGCTGAGCGCGGTCCGCTGTTTCCTTCCGCGCCACAGGCGATATACTGGCGCGCTTGGTTTTGAGGATGCGCACTGCATGAAATTCTGCACCCGCTGTGGGAATGCCGTCAGCTTGAAAATCCCGGCGGGCGACGATCGCGAGCGGTTTGTCTGCGACAGTTGCGAGCTGATCCACTACAGCAATCCGCGTGTCATCGTGGGCTGTGTACCTGTCTACCAGGGCAGGGTGCTGCTGTGCCTGCGCGCCATAGAGCCGCGCAAGAACTACTGGACGCTGCCCGCCGGCTTCATGGAAAACGGCGAGACGACCGTGCAGGGCGCCGCGCGCGAAACCTGGGAAGAGGCCCGGGCGAGGGTGAGCAACCTCGACCTGTACCGGGTCTTCGACGTGCCGCATATCAGCCAGGTGTACATGTTCTATCGCTGCGATATCGACGATGGCGAGTTCGGTGTCGGCCCTGAGAGCCTGGAATCGGAACTCTACACCGAGGCGGAGATCCCCTGGGAACGAATCGCTTTCCCCGTGGTTACCGAGACGTTGAAAGCGTATTTCGCCGACGCGCCCCGCGGTGAGTTTCCCGTTGACGTCTCGGCCATCGACCTGGGTTCACTGCGGCGTTAACCCGAGCGCCCGCGCCGGTGCGCGGGTCTTTGTCTTCACAAGGAGTAATCGACACCATGGCATTTCCGAAAATCGGCAACATGGCCCCCGCCTTCACGTTGCAGGACCAGGACGGCAACAAGGTCAGCCTGAAAGACTTCAAGGGCAAGAAGAACGTGGTGCTCTACTTCTACCCGAAGGCCATGACGCCGGGCTGTACCGTGCAGGCCTGCGGCATTCGCGACAGCAAGAAGGCGCTGGCGAAGCTTGATACGGTGGTGCTGGGCGTGAGCCCCGACCCCGTCGCCCGCCTCGGCAAGTTCATCGAGAAACAGGACCTGAACTTCACGCTGTTGTCCGACGAGGACCACGCGGTCACGGAAAAATACGGCGCCTGGGGGCTGAAGAAGTTCATGGGGCGCGAGTTCATGGGCGTTTTGCGTACCACGTTTATCATCGGCAAGGACGGTCGCCTCAAGCACGTCATGGACAAGGTCAAGACCAAGAGCCATCACGACGATGTGCTGGCGCTCATCAAGGAGCTCGGTCTGTAAGGCGTGATCGAGTACCTCTTTCCAGACCTGCCCGAGGCAGGCGATGTCCGTGAGGTCAGCCCCGGCATCCTGTGGCTGCGCATGCCGTTGCCCATGCCCTCCCTGGACCACATCAATCTCTACCTGCTGGAGGATGCCGACGGCTGGTGGCTTGTCGATACGGGCATCGGCTTCGGCGATACGCAGGCCATCTGGGAGCGTGTGTTCGAGGAGCACCTGGGCGGCAAGCCCGTCAAGGCGGTTCTGTCCACGCACTACCATCCCGACCACACCGGTGTCGCGGGCTGGTTGTGCGAGCGCTGGCGCGTGCCGTTTTACATGACCCAGGGCGAGTATTTCACCGGCATGACGTTCAGCCGCATGACGCAGGATGATTTCACCTGGGCGACCGACCAGTACTTCCAGCACTGCGGTTTCGACGCCGGTCGTATCGCGGAGATCAAGTCGCGCTTCGGCGGCATGGGCGAGGTCATGCGGCCGCTGCCCACCGCCTACCGGCGGCTGGTGGACGGCACCCAGTTACGCATTAACGGCGTGAACTGGGAGGTCATGGTCGGCCGCGGACATTCGCCCGAGCACGCGTGCCTGTATTGCGCGGCGCACAACATCCTGGTCTCCGGCGACCAGGTGATCCCGCGCATTTCGTCCAATATCAGCGTCGGTGGTACGGAGCCGGAAGCGAACCCGCTGAAGGACTGGTTTGCCTCGCTCGAACGCTTCCTCGAGGAGTTGCCGGCCGACACGCTCGTGCTGCCGGCGCACAACGCGCCGTTCCACGGGCTGCATACGCGGCTGCGCTACCTGATCGATCACCACGAGGATCACCTGCTCGCACTGGAGGAGGCCTGCCTCGAGGACGGGCGCACGGCGCTGGAACTGCTGCCCGTGATGTTCGACCGCGAACTGGACGAGCACAATCTCGGCCTGGCCCTGGGTGAGTGCCTTGCGCATCTCAATTACCTGCACCAGCGCGGCCAGGTGGCGCGGGAGGTGGACGGGCAGGGCGCCTATCGCTACCGCTCGGTGGATGAAACGCTGCCCCAGCGGCGCCGGGAGCGGCACTACGGCGCTCGCGGCGATGCGCCTATGCAGGTATAAAATATACTATTAAAACAAAGAGATATAAGTTAAATAAAATGCTAGAACTAACTTCACTTTAAGTTCGTTCAGCTTCATTCTTCCCCCGCGGAAAAGCGCCGAACGGCGCCGCCGGATACCCGGGTTATCGACCGGGTGCCCGCGGTTCCCGGCAGCAATCTGGGGGGCGCATAGCAACCGTACCGATGGCATGGACTACCTGACAGTTGAAGAGGCAATCGAGCGACCCGGCGTGCGGCTGGTGCTCACCGCGGGTGTGCCGGGCCCCTGGGGCGAGGCCGCCAAGTACATCCTCGACCACAAGCAGGTGGCATATGCGCCCGTCTACCAGGAAGGCGGCGGCGAGAACGCCGCGCTGAAGGCGTGGACCGGGCAGACCTCGGCCCCCGTTCTGGTTGTCGACGACTTGCCCCCCGTCAGCCACTGGCTGGACCTTCTCATGACGGCGGAGCGTATAGCGCCGGAACCTGCGCTGCTGCCGGCCGCCGCCACAGAGCGGGCGGTCGCCCTCGGGTTGGCCGCCCTGATTGCCGGGGTCGACGGCTTCGGCTGGAACCGTCGCCTGCAGATGTTCGCGCCGCTGATGGCCATGGACGAGCCGCCGCCGGCGATCGTGCGGATGATGGGCAAGTACGGCTGGTCGCGGGAGGCCCACGCGGCGGCCGGGGCCAGGCTCGTCGCTATCCTGGCGGAACTGGATCGTGTGCTGGCCGTGCAGGCTGCCGCCGGCAGCGACTACTTTGTCGGTAGCAGCGTGGGCGCGGTGGACCTGTACTGGGCGAGTTTCTCGGCGATGCTGAAGCCGCTGCCGCCGGAGCAGAATCCCATGCCGGACTTCCTGCGCACCACCTACGCGACCATCGACGACAGCCTGGCGGCCGCGTTCACGCCGGCGCTCGAGGCACATCGCGACCGTGTCTTCGCGCGCCACATTACACTGCCACTGGACTTTTAAAGGAGCGGGCTATATGAAAACCCTCGAGGAGCTATCCGACCGCCTGGAGATACAGGACCTGGTCTTTCACTACGCCGACCTGATCGACACGCGTCAGTTCGACCGACTGCGGGAGGACGTCTTCACCGCCGATGCGCACATCGACTACAGCGCGATGGGCGGCTCGGTGGGTGGGCTGGATGAGACGATTGCATTCCTCAAGGCCTCGGTGACCCCGGAGGTGTTTCCCAATCACCAGCACCTGAATGCGAATGTGCAGGTGCGGGTCGACGGCGATAGCGCGACGGGCCGCATCATGTGTTTCAACCCGATGGAGATGGCCGTCGAGGGTGGAACCCAGATGATGCTGCTCGGCCTGTGGTACATCGATGAGTACCGGCGCACGCCAGCGGGCTGGCGCATCTGCCGCCGCGAGGAAGAAAAAAGCTGGATATTCAATCCACCGGCGGGCCTTGCTATCTGACGTTCCGCAGCGGCGTCGTCAGCCGGTGGGGTCGGCCCAGGATTCCGGCAGGTAGTCGAGCTCCAGCCGCCTGACCGCCTCGCGCAGGTCCGTCTCTAGCTGCTCCAGGCGCTCGGCGCCGATCTTCCTGGCGTAGTCAGCCCTGATTTCGGCGACCGCGGCAAGGCAGTCGGCGGCCAGCGCAATGCCGCGCTCCGTGAGCCTGATTTCCTTGGCGCGCTTGTCGCCCGCATCGATGTCCCGGGCGATGTAGCCCATGCGTTCGAGTTCCTTGAGCATCTTGCCCATGGCCTGTTGCGTGACCTGCGCGCGCTCCGCCAGCTCGGTGACCCGGACCGCTCCCATGCCGAGGTTGGCGAATACCGCGCTGTGTGAAGGCCGTATATCGGGATAGCCTCTCGCCTCCAGGGATTCCCAGATACGCCGTTCAAAATCCCGTGAAAACTCGCGCAGCAGGCGCGGCAGGTTGTTGGAAAGCCCGAAGGCGATTTCCTGGTTCCTCTCGGCGGCGCTCTTGTTCACTCTACTCTCCGGACAACGGCAGATGCGGCAAACGCGCACTATTGTAGCGCGATGTGTGCGCCTTTCACATTCCGCCCGGGCTCGTCAGGCCGGATTGTGGGTGACGAGTTCGATCGGCTACACTGCGGCCTTTTTTCGGTGCGCGACCATGGCGAAAATCATCACCTGCAACACCAACGGCATCCGCGCGGCGGCCCGCAAGGGCTTCTTCGAGTGGCTCGCCCGGCAGGACGCGGATGTCGTGTGCATCCAGGAGACCAAGGCGCAGGTCGAGCAGCTCACGGACCCGATCTTTTACCCCGAGGGTTACCACTGTTACTACAATGACGCGCAGAGGAAGGGCTACAGCGGCACCGCCCTGTACAGCCGCCTGCGGCCGCTCAAGGTGGTGGATGCGCTGGGCTGGGATCCCGCGGACGCGGAGGGGCGTTACCTGCAGGCGGACTACCGGGGCCTGAGTGTCATATCACTCTACATGCCGTCCGGTTCCAGTTCAGACGCGGCCCTGCAGAAGAAACTGGCCTTCATGGAGACCTTCCTGGAGCACCTGAAGGGACTGCGCCGCAAGCGGCGCGAATTCATCATCTGCGCCGACTGGAATATCTGCCACCAGAACATCGACCTGAAGAACTGGCGCAGCAACCAGAAGAACTCCGGTTTCCTGCCCGAGGAGCGCGCGTGGCTTGACCGGTTGTACGACGAGGTGGGTTATGTCGACTCCTTCCGTGTGGTCAACCAGGAGGAGGAGCAGTACACCTGGTGGTCCAATCGCGGCCAGGCGTGGGCGAAGAACGTGGGATGGCGGCTGGACTACCAGGTCATCACCCCGAAATTGCAGCCCCTCGTGACGGACGCCTCGATCTACAAGGAGGAGCGCTTTTCGGACCACGCCCCGCAGATCATGGAGTACGACCTCGAGATCGCGGTCTGACTCCCACGGGGAGCCGCGCGTTTGCCGGGAAACGGGAAAACAGGTACATTAGCCCGCGTTTTTACCGCCCAATCCTCGCAGGAACTGCAATGAGCTTCTTTATCGCCAGTGCGCATGCCCAGGCGGCAGCGCCGCAAGGCGGCGAACCCCCATGGGTCTTGCCCGCCATGATGATCGGCCTGTTCGTCTTCTTCTATTTCATTGCCATCCGGCCCCAGCGCAAGCGCCAGAAGGAACACGCCGAAATGGTGGCCTCCCTCGAGAAGGGCGCCGAGGTGGTCACCACCTCCGGCATCCTCGGCAAGGTGACGGCGCTGGACGACAACTACATGGTCCTGAACGTTGCCAACAACGTCGAGATGAAGTTCCAGCGCATCCACGTCCACGCCGTCCTGCCCAAGGGCACACTGAAGTCCATCGGCTGAGGATGGCGCTGGTCTACCCCCACAAGCTAGACCTGGCCCTCACGCCGACTCCCTTCCAGCTCCTGGGGCGCGCCACCGCCAAATGGGGCCGTGGCCACCGCCTCTGGGTCAAGCGCGACGACCTCACCGGCTGCACGCTGTCGGGCAACAAGGTGCGCAAGCTCGAGTTCATCGCGGCACATGCCATCGATACCGGCTGCGATACCCTTATTACCTGCGGCGGCCTGCAGAGCAACCACTGTCGCGCGACGGCGCTCGCCGGGGCGCAGCTCGGTCTCAAGGTTCACCTGCTGCTGCGCGGCGCCGAGCCGGCGGAGTGGGAGGGCAACTTCCTGCTCGATCACCTGGCGGGCGCGGAAGTCAGTTGCTATCCGAAAAAGCAGTATGTCGCCGAAATAGGACAGTTGTTCGAGCAGTGGCAGGCGCACTACGCCGCCGCGGGCCGCAAGGCGCTCGCCATACCCACCGGCGGCAGCGACGGGATCGGTGTCTGGGGCTACATAGCGGCCTGTGAGGAACTGCAAAGCGATTTTGCCGCGGCCGCGATCGAATCGGCGCACATCGTCACCGCCACGGGGTCGGGCGGCACCCAGGCGGGCCTGACCCTGGGCGCGGCGCTGCACGACCTGCCCGCGACCGTCTGGGGTGTGAACGTCTGCGACGATGAGCAGTACTTCCTCGACAAGATCGCGTCGGATGCCGGGCAATGGCGGGAGCGCTATCCCGGTGTCCCCGGGGTCGATGTCGCCCCGCGCGTACTCGACGGCCATGTCGGTCCCGGCTACGCGGTGGCCACGCCGGAAATCTTCGAATTGATCGCCGACCTCGCTGCGCTGGAGGGGCTCGTCCTCGATCCCGTCTATACCGGCAAGGCCTTCGCCGGTATGCTCAAGGAACTGGCGGACGGGCGCTTCGAGGGCGTGCGCGATATCGTTTTTATACACACCGGCGGCGTGTTCGGGGTTTTCCCCCAGCGCGCCGGATTCCAACCCGGCCTCTAAGCGGCCGACAGCCGCAGACAGGGGCGGGGCATGACGGAACTCATCCAAACGGTAAACAGCTGGGCCTGGGGCCCGGTGATGCTGGTGCTGCTGCTCGGCACGGGCCTGTACCTGAGCCTTGGCCTGCGTTTCGCGACCGTGCGGCGCATCCCGACCGCGTTCGGCCTGTTGCTGCGCGGCAAGGGCGAGTCGGGGCAGGGTGATATCGCACCGTTCAGTGCGCTCATGACATCACTCTCGGCCACCATCGGCACCGGCAATATCGCCGGCGTTGCCACGGCCATTGCCATGGGCGGCCCCGGGGCCCTGTTCTGGATGTGGGTCACCGCCCTCGTCGGCATGGCCACCAAGTACGCGGAGGCCGTGCTCGCCGTGACGTTCCGCGAGCGCGATGCCAAAGGCGCCTACTCCGGCGGTCCCATGTACTACATCCGCAACGGCCTGGGCAAGCGCTGGCATTTCCTCGCCTACGCCTTCGCCCTGTTCGGCGCGCTGGCGGGCTTCGGGCTGGCCAACACCGTGCAGTCCAACTCGGTTTCCCAGGTGCTGAACACCGAGTTCGGTGTCGCGCCGATCGTTACGGGCCTGGTGCTCATGGCGCTGGTGGCCAGCGTCATACTCGGCGGCGTCAAGCGCATTGCCAGGGTGGCGTCCTACCTCGTTCCGTTCATGGCGGTCAGCTACGTCCTGATCGGCCTCGCTGTCATTCTGATGAACATCGGCGAGGTGCCGCGCGCGGTCGGCGTCATCGTGGAAGCGGCGTTTACACCGACCGCCGCGACTGGCGGCTTTGCCGGTGCCACGGTGCTGATGGCGCTGCGCTTCGGTGTTGCACGCGGCATCTTCTCCAATGAGGCGGGCCTCGGGAGTGCGCCGATCGCGCATGCCGCCGCGCGCACGAACGAACCGGTGCAGCAGGGCATGATCGCGATGCTCGGCACGTTCATCGACACGCTCGTGGTCTGCTCCATTACCGGCCTGGTCATCGTGATCACCGGCGCCTGGACGAGCGGCATGAGCGGTGCCGACCTGACCGCCACGGCGTTCCAGAGCGTGATCCCCGGCGGGCAGTACGTCATCGCCATCGGGCTGTGCCTGTTCGCCTTCACCACCATGATCGGCTGGTCGTTCTACGGCGAGCGCTGCGTGGTCTTCCTGGTGGGCACGCGGGGCGTACTGCCGTTTCGTTTGCTCTGGGTCATGGCCGTACCGGTGGGTACGCTGGTACAACTGGAACTGGTGTGGCTGATTGCCGACACGCTGAATGCGTTCATGGCCATACCGAACCTGGTCGCGCTGGTGCTGCTCGGTCCGCTGGTATTCCGCGTGACGCGCGCGTACTTCGCCAGGGAGACCGGCTGAGCGCGTGAAGAACCCTGTGGGAATTCGGGAGTAAGTCATTGAGCAACGTCCTGGGCACGGTCGAGGAGGCCGTGGAACGCACCATCGCGGCCGTTGGCCCCCGCATCGTGCTCGGCACGCCGCTCGGCCTGGGTAAGCCGGTGCAGCTTATCAATGCGTTCTATCGCCGCGTCGAGTCAGACCCCGGCCTGAGTCTCGAGATCAACACGGCGCTCTCGCTGGATGTCCCGCGGCCGTCCGCCGGCGTCGAGGCGAGCCTGGCGGGTCCGATCATGGAGCGCATCTTCGGCGACTACGAGGCCCTCGCCTACGTGGAACCGCTCAGGAAGGGCACGCTGCCGCCCAACATCACCGTCTCGGAGTTCTACCTCAAGGCGGGCTCCATGAAGGGCAACCCGGTCGCGCAGCAACACTACGTGTCCAGCAACTATACTCACATCGTGCGCGACATGATCGCGCGCGGCATCAATGTACTGGCGCAGATGGTCGCGGCCCGGGAGACGGACGAGGGCCTCAAGCTCAGCCTGTCCTGCAACACCGACCTCACGCTCGAGTTCCTCGACCACGAGGCGCGCCGCGAGCGCCCGATCAAGATCGTGGGCCAGGTGCATGCCGACCTGCCGTACATGAAACTGGACGCCGAGATTCCGGCGTCGAGTTTTGATCTTGTCGTCGATAATCGCGACTACGACCGGCGCATTTTCGCCGTACCGAATGCGGCCGTTCCCCTGCGCGACTACGCCGCGGCGCTGCACGCCAGCAGCCTGATACGGGACGGCGGCACGCTGCAGATCGGTATAGGGGCGCTCGGCGACGCGGTCGCCCACGCCTGCATACTCCGCCACCGGGATAACGCGGCCTACCGCGCGTTGCTGTCGGGTCTCGGGGCGACACCCTCCTCGCGGGACGAGGAGCGCGGCACGTTCCGCCAGGGGCTGTATGTGTCCACCGAGATGTTCGTCAACGGCATGATGCACCTGATCGAGCAGGGCGTGGTCAAGCGCAAGGTCTACGATGACCTCGTCATCCAGCGCGGCATCAACAGCGGCGCGATCGATCACTACGTCGACCTCGAGATGTACGACTACCTGTCCGCCGAGGGCTTCCTGCCCGCCGTGCTGGACCCCGCCGCCCTCGAGCGACTGAAGCACTGGGGCCTGGTCGACGACAGTGTGCGCCTCGCCGGCAACACGCTGGTTGTCGCGGGCCGTGAACTGGCCAACGATCTCACGCAGCCCGCCGTGCGCGGCGCGCTGTTGCGCCAGGTCGAGGGGCGCGAGTTGCGCCAGGGCAGGGTGCTGCACGGGGGGTTCTACCTCGGCCCGCGGGATTTTTACGACAAGCTGCGCAACCTCGACGAGCGCGGCCTGGCCGAGATCTGCATGACCGGCGTCGCCCGCACGAACCAGTTGTTGCTGGACTACCCACTGTACAGCGCGCAGCGCCGCGACGCGCGCTTCATCAATACCGGCATGATGGTCACGTTGAGCGGTGCCGTCGCGTCGGACGCGCTCGAGGACGGCACGGCCATCAGCGGGGTGGGCGGGCAGTACAACTTTGTCGCCATGGCGCACGACCTGCCGGGCGCGCGCTCGGTGCTGTGCATCCGCGCAACCCGCGGCGAGGGGGAGGACGCGAAGTCCAATATCGTGCCGTTTTACGGGCACATCACCATTCCCAAGCATCTCAGGGATGTCGTGGTCACCGAATACGGTGTGGCGGACCTGCGCGGCCAGGACGACGCGACCGTGATCAAGCGTCTCGTGAACATCGCCGACAGCCGGTTCCAGGACGAACTGCTGGCCTTCGCGAAAAAGCACGGCAAGGTGGAGGCGGGGTACGTTGTGCCGAAGTCGGCGCGCAACAATACACCCGAGCGCCTGCAGGCGGCGCTGGGCGAGGCGGTGCGCGCCGGCGTGCTGCCCGATTATCCCTTCGGCACGGAGCTGACCGAGCGCGAACAGGTCCTGGCCGCGAGCCTGCGCCACGTGAAGTCGCTCAGCGCGTCACCGGCGGATTTTATCGGCGCGTCTTTCCGGGCGCTGCTGCACCATGCCGACGATGCCGCCGCACAGCCGTTCCTCGAACGCATACAGCTAGAGCACCCCGGCACCACGCGCGAGTTCCTGATACAGCAGCTGCTGTTGCTCGACCTCGAGGAGCGCGGCCTGCTCAAGGTCAACTGAGACCTGCGCGCCGAGGCGACAGGTCGTCGCGGCACCGCTGGAGCGCCGGCCGGGCAGTGGTTATGCTAGCCCTATGCCTGTGGAATTGACCGACAAGCTCGTTATCGCGATCTCCTCCCGCGCGCTGTTCAACCTGGATGCCAGTCACCAGGTCTACGAGAGCCAGGGACTGGAGGCCTATTCCGATTACCAGATCGCGCGCGAGGAAGAACCGCTCGAACCGGGGGAGGCGTTCCCCATGGTGCAGAAGCTCCTGCGCCTGAATGACCGGCTCGGGGACAGTGGCGGCGTCGAGGTCGTGCTGCTGTCGCGCAACAGCGCCGACACCGGCCTGCGGGTGTTCAACTCCATCCAGCACTACGGCCTCGACATCAGCCGCGCCGCATTCTGCGGCGGCGAGAGTCCCTGGCGCTACATCCAGGCGTTCGGCTGCCACCTGTTTCTCTCCAGCGAGGCGGATGATGTGCGCAACGCGCTCGATTCGGGGGTCGCGGCCGCGACGCTCGTGTCCAACCGCGGCGGGGCCCAGAGCGCGACCGACCAGCTGCGCTTCGCGTTCGACGGCGACGCGGTGCTGTTCTCCGATGAGGCGGAACGGGTGTTCAAGCGCGAGGGGCTCGAGGCCTTCAGCGCGAGCGAACGCGCCGCGGCGCGCGAGCCGCTCGGCGGCGGCCCTTTCAAGCCGTTCCTTTCGGCCCTGCACCAGTTGCAGCAGGCGTTCCCGCCCTCGGAGGCACCTATTCGCACCGCCCTCGTTACCGCGCGTTCCGCGCCCGCCCACGAGCGGGTGATTCGCACGCTGCGGGCCTGGAACATCCGAATCGACGAGTCGATCTTCCTGGGCGGCCTCGACAAGACCGACTTCCTGCGGGCCTACCAGGCGGACGTCTTCTTCGACGACCAGCGCAGCCACTGCGAATCCGCCGCGGGCCACATCGCCACGGGGCACGTTCCCCACGGGGTCGCCAACTCCTGATCGGGCGGGAGTGTCCCGGGCGCTTTATTCCTTTTGTGCTTGGCAATTCAGCTATTTAATGGCTATTCTTCATAAGAGGAAGCGGTAAGCGCGCCAGGACCCGCCCCATTCGGAGGTCGCCATGAAGCTGCAACAATTGCGGTATATCTGGGAAGTGGCCCACCACGACCTGAACGTCTCCGCCACCGCGCAGAGCCTGTACACCTCGCAACCCGGTATCAGCAAGCAGATCAGGCTCCTCGAGGACGAACTCGGGGTCGAGATTTTCGCCCGCTCGGGCAAGCACCTGACCCATGTGACACCCGCCGGTGAGGCCATCCTGGAAACCGCCGGTGAGGTCCTGCGCAAGGTGGAGGGCATCAAGCAGGTCGCGCAGGAGTACTCCAACGAGAAGAAGGGCACACTGTCGATTGCCACGACGCATACCCAGGCGCGTTACGCGCTGCCGAACACCATCGGCGACTTCATGCGGCGCTACCCCGATGTCTCGCTGCACATGCACCAGGGCACCCCCATGCAGATCGCCGAGATGGCGGCGGACGGCACCGTGGATTTCGCCATCGCCACCGAGGCGATGGAGCATTTTTCCGATCTCGTCATGATGCCGTGCTACCGCTGGAACCGCTGCGTGCTGGTGCCGCGCAACCACCCGCTGGCGCGGGCGACACGGCTGACGCTTGAGCAGGTGGCCGAGCACCCCATCGTCACTTATGTCTTCGGGTTTACCGGTCGCTCACGGCTCGACGAGGCGTTCGTCGAACAGGGCCTGGTGCCGCGCGTGGTGTTTACCGCGGCGGACGCGGACGTGATCAAGACGTATGTGCGCCTCGGCCTCGGTATCGGCATCATTGCCGGCATGGCCCACGATGACGCCATCGACTCGGATCTCGTGGCCCTCGACGCCAGCCACCTCTTCGCATCGAGCGTGACGCGCATCGCCTGTCGCAAGGGTACGTTCCTGCGCGGGTACATGTACGAGTTTATCGAGAACTTCGCCCCGCACCTCACGAAGCAGGTTGTCGACAAGGCCTTCGCCACGCATTCCCGCGCCGAGCTCGACGCGCTCTTCGCCGATATCGAACTGCCTGTCTGGTAGCCGCCCGAGGGGCTTGTGTCGCCAACCCATGGGTGTTTAGATGGGCGCGCCTTTCAACACCAATGGAGACGTCGACGTGGAACTGGCCTGCCTGGATCTGGAGGGAGTCCTCGTACCGGAAATATGGATAGCGTTTGCGGAGCGCACCGGTATCGAGGAACTCAAGGCCACAACCCGCGACATCCCCGATTACAACGTACTGATGCGGCAGCGGTTGGAAATCCTCGCCGCGAACAACCTGACTATCAACGACATCCAGGAAGTGATCGCCACGCTCGCACCGCTGCCCGGCGCGCGCGAATTCATCGACTGGCTGCGCGAGCGCTTCCAGGTGATCATCCTGTCGGATACCTTCTACGAGTTCTCGCAACCGCTGATGCGGCAGTTGGGCTGGCCGACGCTTTTCTGTCACCGGCTCGTCACCGACGCAGCCGGCAAGGTCATCGACTACAAGCTGCGCCAGGAGGACCCCAAGCGCGCCTCGGTCAGGGCGCTGCACAGCCTCAACTACCGGGTGCTGGCGGCGGGCGACTCCTACAACGACACGACCATGTTGTCCGAGGCCGATGTCGGCTTCCTGATCCACGCGCCGCAGAACGTGATCGACGAGTTCCCGCAGTTCAGGGCCGTGGACACGCTTGACGAGTTGCGCGGGGCCTTTGCCGAGGCGAGCGAGCGCGACATCGCACTGTAGTCGCGAAGCCGGCTACAGTTCCTCCAGCGCCGCCAGCAGTTTGCCCACCTTGTCGTGGGTCTCCTGGTACTCGTTGCGCCACTCTGAATCCGCCACAATCCCGCCGCCGCCCCAGCAGTGCAGCTCGCCGCCACTCGCCAGCAGCGTGCGAATGGCGATGTTGCTGTCCATACGCCCGTCCGCGCTGACATAGAGTACCGAGCCGCAGTACACCTCGCGGGGGTGCCGTTCGAGTTCGCGAATGATCTGCATGGCGCGCCGCTTCGGCGCGCCCGTGATCGAACCGCCCGGGAAGCTGTCGCGCAGCAGGTCGAAGGCCGAGCGGCCGGCGTCCAGTTCGCCGCTGATCGTGCTGACCAGGTGGTGCACCGTGGGGAAGCTCTGCACCTCGAAGAGGCGGTCGACGTAAATACTGCCCGGTTTGCAGTTGCGCCCGAGGTCGTTGCGCAGCAGGTCCACGATCATCAGGTTTTCCGCGCGGTCTTTCGCCGAGGCGCGCAGTTCCTGTGCGGCGCGCCTGTCGGCCGCTGCATCCGAGTACCGCGGGCGCGTGCCCTTGATCGGCGACGTCTCGACGTGGTGACCGTGCAGGGAAAGGAAGCGCTCCGGTGACAGGCTGAGCACGGCGGTACCGTGCTCGTCCTCCAGGTAAGCGGAGAAGGGCGCCGCGGCAACGGCGCGCAGCGCGCGATAGGCGTGCCAGGGATCGCCCTCGAAACGGCTGCTGAAGCGCTGCGCCAGGTTGACCTGGTAACAGTCACCGGCGTGGATGTAGTCCTGGATACGTTCGAAGGCGGCGCGGTATTCGTCCGGGTCGATACCGGCGGCGAAGGCGCTCGCCAGGCGGAAGGGCTTGCCCCGGTCCCGCACCGGCAGGCGCAGGCGCCTCTGCAGGTCGGCGCGGGTCGCGGCGCTCACGCCCGGCTGGCAGACGAGCACGGCGCGCTGCAGCAGGTGGTCCTGCACCACGCACCAGTCGTAGACCCGCAGGTCCGCCAGCGGTTGTTGCCCTGTGTCGGGCGTGATCCCCTGCAGCGCCATGCCGCAGCCGTAGCCTAGTTGTCCCAGGAGTCCGCCGCAGAACGGCAGGTCCGGGTAGGCGCCCTGGATGTCCTGGAAATAATCCCGGTGGAGGGCGTCCCACTCGCGGAACAGGGCACGGGCGTGCGCCTCGCTCGTGCCGCGGTCCAGGGACGGCAGCGACAGCTCCGCCGGCAGTGCGCTCAGGATGTCGTAGCGGCCGCCCGCCGCGTGCGGGTGGGCGGAATCGAGAAACGCGGGGAAGGGCAGGTCCCGCAGGCGCTCGAACAGTTCGCAACTGTCCGGGCAGTAGGGGAGGTCCTCAAGATGGAGGGATTTCTTCATGCGCTCACGGGCCGCCACGGGTCCGCCGGGCCGCCGGCCGCCGCGCCCCGGGGTGAGTTTTTGAACCATCGCCGACCGTTGTCCAGAAACCGAAAAACATGATGTTTACAGTGCTTATCTGCGTTGAACTAGCCCTTAAATGCACTGAATTGGGTCGAACTGTTGGGTCTGGTCAAATTGACTTTGGGGGGCTATGGCATTAATGTAGCTCGCCACCTCTTGGCCGGCTTGCATGCTAAGCCCGCCAGCCATGACTTGCAACCGGCCTGCCGCATACCGGGGCTGAGTTGGCCCGCCACCGGCCCAGCGGGGCCGCCCTTGGATCAAGGACAATGACAAAAAAGAACAGCAGTACTGTGAGCGCGTCGCTGGAGAACCCTTTTGCCGAAAAAGAGGACCTCCAGTTCAAGGTGCCCGGCCAGATCGCGACGCGCCCGGGCCTCTACGAGGAGGCGCTGAAAGAGGGCTGGGAACTGCAGCAGAAGCCGTACATCACCGCCGGCGTGAAGAGCATCCAGCGCCAGCACCAGAAAAACCGCATGACCATCTGGGAGCGCATCCGTTACCTGGCGGACGGCGAACCCACTTTCCTCTACCAGAACTGGGGGCCCAACCTCGACGGCGCCTCCCTGGTGACCGCCATCATCAAGGTGAACGGCCGCGACGTCGCGCTCTACGGACACGACTTCACGGTGCGTGCCGGCTCCATGGACGCCACCAACGGCGAGAAGCTCGCCCGCCTGTTTGAACTGGCAGCGCGGCAGCGGATCCCCGTCGTGGGCATCAACGACTCGGCCGGCGCCTTCATTCCCGCCGGCGTCGGAGGCCTCGATGGCTACGCCGAGGCATTCGCGGCACTGCGCAAGATCTCCGGCGTGGTGCCGAGCATCATGTGCATGTTCGGCTTCAATGCGGGCGGTGGTTCCTACCTGCCGCGGCAGGGCAGCTTCCTGATCCAGCCGAACGAAACGTTCTTCGGCCTGACCGGCCCCGGTGTGGTGAAGTCGGTGCTCGGCGAGGACATCACCCCCGACGAACTCGGCGGCCCCGGCGTGCACAGCCAGTCGGGCGTGACGGACTTCGTGGTGCGGGACGAGGTGGCGGCGCTGCGCAAGGTGCGGGCGCTGTTGAACTACCTGCCCAGCTACAACGGGGAACTGGCGCCCTACCAGCCGAGCTCGGACCCCGTGGACCGCAAGACCTGGGACATCGATATCCTGCTGAAGAAGGCCTTCAACTCGCCCACCGGATTCAACACGCCCATCGATGTGACGATCATCATCCAGCAGCTGTGTGACCACGGCGACTACCTGGAAGTACAGCCCGACCGCGCGCGCAACACCGTGACCGCGCTGGGCCGTATCGGCGGCAACGTGGTGGGCTTCGTGGCGAACAACTCCGCCGTTGCCTCCGGCCAGATCGACATCGACGCGGCCTACAAGAATGCGCGCTTCATCCGCTTCTGCAACCTGTACAACATCCCCGTCATGTTCCTCGAGGACACGACAGGCTTCCTGCCCGGCCGGGAACAGGAGCACGGCGGCATCGTGCAGGCGGGCAGGGCCATGCTCGACGCGATCGTGGACCTGCGCACCCCGCGCTTCCTGGTGCTGGTGCGCAACGCTTTCGGGGGCGCGTACGCCGCGTTCAACAGCATCCCGGTGGGCGCCGACTTCGTGGTGGCGCTGCCCACCACGCGCCTCGCGGTAATGGGCCCGGCCGGCGTCGAATACGTGTACAAGGACGAATTGCGCAAGATTCGCGGTTCGGTGAAGGACAGGATCGAGGCCGAGACCAGCGCCCAGGTCGACGCCGGGCTGTCGCAGAAAAAGGCCGAGGAGGCCGCGCGGCAACTGGTCGGCGACTGGGTGAAAGCCGAGGAGGCCAGCCTGGCAAAACGTTACGAGCATGAGCTGATGAACCCGAAAGAGGCGTTGAGCCTCGGCTCGATCTCGCAAATCGTGATGCCCTCGGAGCTGCGCCAGGTGCTCGCCGAGAACCTCGCCTTTTACCTGCGTCACTACACCCCGGCGCCGCTGCAATCCGTGCAGCGCGAATTCCACTAAGCCGCATCGGACAGGAGAAGTCCCGCGTGTCCAACGAATACTACCTGAACAACCCGCTCATCCACCGCGATCGCCGACTCGGTAACGCCGACGCGCACTGGATCAGCCAGTTCTCCTGCGAGCATATCCGCCCGCTGATCATCTGCCGCGGCCCGATCCGCAAGGAGGCGATGGATGTCTTCAGGGAGATGGGTATCAGCCATTTCGGCATCCTGCTCTCCGAGAAGGATTCCATCGTCTACCGCCACGCGCTCGCGCCGGAGCTGCGCTCCCTGACCAATCCCGAGCACGTGCACCGTGTGCCCGATTACACCGGGGCCAACAAGGAGGAGCGCGAGGAGCGGATCCAGCAGATCATCAACATCGCGCAGGACAACGATTACAACGCGATTTTCGCCGGTTACGGCTTCATGGCGGAAGACGAAACCATGGTCGCCGCCATGGAAGACGCGGGGCTCAACTTCATCGGCCCGTGCTCGCGGACGGTGCACGACGCCGGCCTGAAGGACGAGGCCAAGCGAACCGCGCTCAAGTGCGGTGTCTCTGTAACGCCGGGCATCGACAACGGTACCGCACTGACGCTGCTCGCCAAGCATCCCGACGTGGCGGCTCTCAAGGCGCTGGCGAAGAAACACGACCTGCGCGTGGAGGGCGACCTCGACGACGCGGACACCAGCCTGGAGGACAAGGCCGACTGGGTGCTGGCGGCGTCCTACGACAAGGGCATCGACCTGTACACGGTCGACGAACTGGCCGCGACCCTGACCGGGGCCGTCAAGCGCATGATGGCCGAGTACCCGGAAAACCGGGTGCGTCTCAAGGCCATCAGCGGTGGCGGCGGCAAGGGCCAGCGCATCATGGGTATCGGGCAGGCCGAGCGCACGCCGGAACTCGTGCGCGAAATTCTCAACGAGGTGAAGACCACGGGCGTCGGCGACAACAAGAACGTCCTCGTGGAACTCAACATCGAGACGACGCGCCACCAGGAGATCCAGGTGATCGGCAACGGCCAGTGGTGCATGACGCTGGGCGGCCGCGACTGCTCGCTGCAGATGCACGAGCAGAAACTGCTGGAGGTCTCGGTAACGGTCGAATCGCTGGAGAAGGCCATCACCCAGGCGGAGCGGGCCGGGCAGGCGGAGGAGGCGCGCGTGTTGCGGCAGGACCTCGCCACGCTGATCGCCATGGAACAACAGGCGGAAAAATTCGGCGCCGCGGTGGGCCTGGACTCCGTGTCGACCTTCGAATGCATTGTGGACCGCGACAAGCACTTCTTCATGGAGATGAACACGCGCATCCAGGTCGAGCACCGCGTGACCGAGCTGTGCTACGCCCTCAAGTTCTCCAACCCGGACAAGCCCGGTGAGTCCTTCGTGGTCGAGTCGCTCGTCGAGGCCATGGTACTGCTCGCCGCGCACGGCGATAAGCTGCCGCGGCCCGAGCGGGTCGTGCGCGAAAACGACAGCGTGGAAGCGCGCCTGAATGCCACCAACCTCGCATTGCAGCCCCACGCGGGCGGCGTGATCGAGGCGTGGTCCGACGCCTGCGAGGGTGAAATCCGCGACGACCAGGGCATCAGCCTGCACAACCCTGACACCGACGTGTTCATGAAATACACCCTCGCGGGAGCATACGATTCCAACATCGCGCTGTTGCTGACGGTGGGTGCCACGCGCCTGGAGACCTACCAGAATATGGCGGAGATCATCCGCCAGACGCGTATGCGCGGCAAGGACCTGGCGACCAATCTCGAGTTCCACTACGGGCTGGTGAACTGGTTCATCGGCCAGACGGTGAACGCGCGGCCCACCACCCGCTTCATCGTGCCGTACCTCACGGCGGTGGGTGAACTGAAGCAGCGTGCGAACGCCATCGACCTCGAGTATGCGTACCAGCAGATCTGCGGGCAGGTCCTGGCGGGCGCCGAGGGCAGTGCCCGGGATGCGCTGGCGCAGACGCTGCAGCTCAAGGAGTCGCTCCTGCTGCGCCCGCTGGAGCGCCTGCTCGAGGAGCCTCACTTCCTCAGCGGCTGGCTCAGTATCAACCGCGACTGTTACACGATGATCGACGGCAAGATCAGCTGGAACGAGAATCCCATCGAGTTGCTGGCGGATACCTACCATTACCTGAACATGGACTACATACCGGGTGACAAGCCCCCGGCCGCGTCCATGATCTGGGATCACGACAACGAGATCCTGCAGGACGCGCTCGCTTTCTACGACGAGTTGAACAACAGGCTGGCTGCGCAGGACTGGGTCGAGCTGTGTGACCTGCTGAGCGACGAGAAACCACCCAGGGGAATCCGGGCGGGACTCTGGAAGCAGATCCGCGGTGCGCATCTGGGCTTCCAGGCCGGTGTGGATATCCTGGCCGCGCTGCCCTCGATCGCTGAATTCACTGGTTTCTACGACCTGGCGGTCAACCCCGACCTCACGCTGCACATTCCCGAACGCCTCACGCAGAGCGAGCTGCAGGACGCCATGGCGAAAGTGCTGGTACCACCGCCCGTGGCCAATTCCGACGAAATCCTGGCGGAGAGCGGCGGCATGTTCTACTCGCGGGAAACACCGGCGCACGACAGGTACGTGCAGGCCGGCGATCACTTCGAGGCGGGTGATCCGCTGTTCATCATCGAGGTGATGAAGATGTTCAACAAAGTCTATGCACCGTTCGCCGGTACGGTGAAGGAGGTGCTCGTGGACACGGACGGCATGATCATTTCGAAGGGCCAGCCGATCTTCAAGATCGAGCCGGACGAGATCGTGGTGGAGGAGTCGCCCGACGAGGTCGCCGCCCGGCGCCGCGCGGCCACGCAAGAATTCCTGCAGCAGCTGTAACAAGGATATCCCATGAGTGACAAGATCTATGACAAGTCCGCCGCAACCCCGGACGCCTGGGCGGAACTGGCCGGCAAGCAGCTGAAAGGCCGCAGCCCGGACGAGCTGACCTGGCAGACTCCCGAGGATATCCCGGTAAAGGCGCTGTATACGGCGGCCGACACGCAGGGGCTCGAGTACACCGACACCATGCCCGGCATGTCGCCCTATATTCGCGGTCCGCAGGCAACGATGTATGCCGGTCGTCCCTGGACCATCCGCCAGTACGCGGGATTCTCCACCGCGGAGGAGTCGAACGCCTTCTACCGCAAGGCCCTCGCGGCCGGCGGCCAGGGTATTTCCGTGGCCTTCGACCTCGCGACGCACCGCGGCTATGACTCCGACCACCCGCGGGTCACCGGCGATGTCGGCAAGGCCGGCGTCGCGATCGACTCGGTGGAGGACATGAAGATCCTGTTCGACGGCATCCCACTCGACCAGGTCTCGGTATCCATGACCATGAACGGCGCCGTCTTGCCGGTCCTCGCGGGCTACATCGTCGCCGCCGAGGAACAGGGCGTCAGCCAGGAGCAACTCGCGGGCACCATCCAGAACGACATCCTGAAAGAGTTCATGGTGCGCAATACCTACATCTACCCACCCGCCCCGAGCATGAAGATCATCGGCGACATCATCGCCTTCTGTTCCGCCAACATGCCGCGCTTCAACACGATCTCGATCTCCGGCTACCACATACAGGAAGCCGGTGCGAACGCCGCGCTGGAACTCGCTTACACGCTTGCCGACGGCAAGGAGTACATCCGCACCGCTATCGCCGCGGGCCTCGATATCGACGACTTCGCGCCGCGCCTGTCGTTCTTCTGGGGCATCGGCATGAACTTCTACATGGAGATTGCGAAGATGCGCGCCGCGCGCCTGTTGTGGGCGCGCATCGTGGGTGAATTCAACCCGGCGAACCCGAAGAGTTCGATGCTGCGGACCCACAGCCAGACCTCGGGCTGGTCCCTCACCGCGCAGGACCCGTACAACAACGTCGTGCGCACGACCATCGAAGCCATGGCGGCCGTGTTCGGCGGCACCCAGTCGCTGCACACGAACGCGCTCGACGAGGCGATCGCGTTGCCGACGGAGTTCTCCGCGCGTATTGCGCGCAATACGCAGCTCATCATCCAGGAGGAGACCGGTATCACCAAGGTGGTCGATCCCTGGGGCGGTTCCTACCTGATGGAGAATCTCACGCAGGACATCGCCGACAAGGCCTGGGAGCTGATCCAGGAGGTCGAGGACGCGGGCGGCATGGCCAAAGCCATCGAGACCGGTATGCCCAAGCTGCGCATCGAGGAGGCCGCCGCGCGCAAGCAGGCGCGTATCGATCGCGGTGACGACATTATCGTGGGCGTCAATAAGTACCGGACGGATGCCGAGGACGAGATGGATATCCTCGAAATCGACAACGAGGCCGTGCGCAAGGCGCAGGTCGAGCGCCTCGCGAGTATTCGCGCAGGGCGGGACGAGGCTGCGGTAGAGGCTATACTCGAGGAGATTTACCAGTGCGCGGTAAGCGGTGAGGGCAACCTGCTCGAGCTCAGCGTTGAGGCGACGCGCCGCCGCGCCACCGTCGGGGAGATTTCTTTCGCCATGGAACGAGAGTTCGGCCGCTTCAATGCCCAGGCGCAGACCGTGTCCGGTGTGTACGGCAGTGCCTTCGCACAGGACGAGGACTGGCAGTCCATCGCGGCCGACATCGAAGCGTTCGTCGACAAGCACGGCCGCCGGCCGCGCATGTTGGTGTGCAAGATGGGCCAGGACGGCCACGACCGCGGCGCCAAGGTGGTTGCGACGGCCTTCGCCGACGTCGGTTTCGATATCGACCTGTCGCCCATGTTCTCCACGCCGGAGGAAGTCGCCCGGCAGGCCATCGAGAACGACGTGCACGTGGTGGGCGCGTCCTCCCTGGCGGCGGGGCACAAGACCCTCGTGCCGCAGCTCGTCGAGGAACTGAAGAAACAGGGCGCCGGGGATATCGTCGTCATAGCCGGCGGCGTGATACCGAAGCAGGACTACGAACACCTCTACGCCGCCGGCGTAAAATGCATTTTCGGGCCCGGTACGCCGATTCCCGTCAGCGCTCGCGAGGTGCTGGACGCCATCGGTGCAGCCCAATCCTGAGTCGCGGCCGCGCATGCCCGGCCCACGGTATGGCTAGAGTGCCGTGACGTCTGTCGTCGATGTTGACCTGCTGAAGGCGGGAAACCGCCGGGCCCTGGCCAAGGCCATCACGCTTGTCGAGAGCAAGCTCGACGCACACCGTGAGCAGGCGCAGGCCGTCCTCGAGTCGGTCCTGCCGGAGACCGGCAACAGCATCCGCATCGGTATCACGGGCGTGCCGGGTGTCGGCAAATCCACCTTTATCGAAGCGTTCGGGCTGCACCTCATTGCGCAGGGCAAGCGCGTCGCGGTGCTCGCCGTTGACCCCAGTTCGCCGATCGCGGGAGGCTCCATCCTGGGCGACAAGACGCGGATGGAAGAGCTGTCGCGCAGGGAGGAGGCCTTCATCCGGCCCTCGCCGTCCGAGGGCGCGCTGGGCGGTGTGGCGCAGAAAACGCGCGAGACGATGTTGCTGTGCGAGGCCGCGGGTTATGACGTCATACTCGTCGAGACGGTCGGTGTGGGCCAGTCGGAGTTCCAGGTCGCCGGCATGGTGGACTTTTTCATGGTGCTCATGCTGCCGGGCGGTGGCGACGAACTGCAGGGCATCAAGAAGGGGATCATGGAACTCGCCGACGCGCTGGTGATCAACAAGGCGGACGGCGAGAGCGAGTCACTGGCCACCATGACCCAGCGCCAGTACACGAGCGCCATGAACCTGTTGCGCCATACGACGTTCTGGACACCGCGTGTGCTCACGTGTTCCGCGCTCAATAACGTGCGAATCGACAGCGTCTGGGGCATGGTCGTGGACTACTACCTGCAGTCGGAGAAGGAGGGTGCCTTCAGTCACAAGCGCGCCCAGCAGAACCGCGACTGGATGCACCAGCTTATTCGCGAAATGCAGCTTCTGAAACTGACCCGTAACGATGCGGTGCGCAAACTGCTCCCCGAGCTCGAACGCCAGGTGCAGGAGCGCAAAATCACGGCCTACGCCGCCGCGCGGCAGGTCATGTCCCATCTCTAGCGGTAGCGCCGATCATGCGATTCTTTCCGTTGGAAAAGCTGATCAACCTGCACGATGGCTACACCGCGCAATTCAGGATCGACCACCTGCAGCTGCTGCTGTTCCAGCGCGCGGGAGAGTTGCACCTGATCGAGGCCACGTGCCCGCATCGCGGCCATTCCCTCGGCGTGGGCGATATCCGCGACGGCGTGATCCGCTGCGCGCAGCACGGCTACCAGTTCGCTGTCGACGACGGCCGCCTGCTGCTGGCGACCGAGGAAGCCTGCCGCGGGCTGCGCACTTTCCCTATCGTCTACGAGGGCAACGAGGTCGGCATCCTGCTGGATGACGGCCCCTGAGCCTGCGGCCTGCGCGGGGTTCCCGGAGGCGTTACCGTCAGTCGGCCTTGTACAACTCCCGGTAGTCGGGGTCCTTGCCCGCGATCATCTCGGCCAGTTCCACCATCACGCGGCACTGCTTCCAGGATGCGTCGTCCTGCATCTTCCCGTCCACCATCACGGCGCCGGAACCGTCGGGTAGCGCCGCCAGCACCCGGCGCGCCCAGGCGACCTCGTCCGGCGGCGGGCTGAACACGCGTTTGGCGATGTCGATCTGGCTGGGGTGCAGTGACCATGCGCCCACGCAGCCCATGAGGAAGGCGTTGCGGAACTGGTCCTCGCAGCCGACCGGGTCGTCGATCGCGCCGAACGGGCCGTAGAAGGGCAGGGCACCCACGGCGACGCAGGCGTCGACCATGCGGGCCATGGTGTAGTGCCACAGGTCCTGCTGGTGCGTCTCGCGGGGCCCCTCGGGGTTGTCGGGAGCCGGGTCGTCCCGCACGAGGTAGCCTGGGTGGCCGCCGCCGATACGCGTGGTTTTCATGCGCCGCGACGCCGCGAGGTCCGCGGGTCCCAGGCTCATGCCCTGGATGCGCGGGCTCGCGTTGGCGATCTCCTCGACGTTGGCCACGCCCAGCGCGGTCTCGAGCAGGCAGTGCAGCTGGATGGGGCGCGTGAGGCCGGCGCGGGCCTCGAGCTGCGCCAGGAGCTGGTCGGCGTAGTGGATATCCCAGGCGCCCTGGATCTTCGGCAGCATGATGACGTCCACCTTGTCTCCCGCGCGGGTGACGATCTGCGTAATGTCGTCCAGGAACCACGGGCTGTCGAGGCTGTTGACCCGCGTCCAGAGCTGGGTATCGCCGAAGTCGGTCTTGTTCGCGATGTCGATGAACCCCTCCCGCGCGGCCTCCTTGTTGTCGATCGCGATGGCGTCCTCGAGGTTGCCGAGGATGATATCGACCCGGGCGGCGATGGCGGGGACCTTCTCCGCCATCTTGGGATTGCTCGGGTCGAAGAAGTGGATCATGCGCGAGGGACGCACGGGGATCTCCCGCAGGGGTTCCGGTGCGCCCAGTGCGAGGGGGCGGAAAAAGTCTTTCGGGCTGCGCATGGTGTTCTCCTGGAGTGACTATTGGTCCTGTTGCAGGGCGTTTGTGATCTCGGCGCACAGGGCGCGGTACTCGCTCAGCGGGTCGGCTGTTTTCGCATTCAGTCGGGCCAGCAGCGCCTCACTGCCGCCCAGCCTGTCGAGGCCGCGCTGGCCGAAGTCCGCCAGCAGGCGTTTCTCGAGCCAGTGCGCCTGGTGCCGCCGCCTTCGTGCCTCGAGGTCCGGCGCGATCTGCTCGCGGTGGGCGGCAAACGCATCGGCCAGCGCCTCGATGCCCTCGCCGCGACTCGCGCTGGCGAGCAGCACGGGAATGTCCCAGCCGCCATCGGCGTGTTCGCCCGCCAGCGCGCCGAGCAGCTCGCTGTGTGCGCGCCGCGCGGTTTCACCCATGTCCGACTTGTTCACCACCAGGACATGGGGTACCTCGAGTATACCGGCCTTCAGGAACTGGATGCTGTCGCCCGAGCCCGGTTGCGCGACAAAACAGGTCGTGTCGGCGCTGTGCGCGATGTCGATCTCGCGCTGGCCGACGCCGACGGTCTCGATCAGCACGACATCGTTGGCGGCGAGCATGGCGATGCTCATCGGCCAGACTTCCGCGCTCAACCCGCCGAATTCGCCGCGGCTCGACAGCGAGCGGATGAAGACGCCGTCGTCGGCGGGGTCGACCTGCATGCGCAGGCGGTCCCCGAGCAGGGCGCCGCCGGTGACGGGACTCGAGGGGTCGACCGCGAGGACACCGACGCGCAGGCCGCGCCGCCGCCACGTCGCGATCAGGGCGGAGCTCAGCGTGGATTTGCCGACCCCGGGCGGCCCCGTGATGCCGATGAGGTGGCCGCGCGACAATACGCCGTCGGCGAGCAGGGCGGCCAGTAGCGCGCCGGATCGTTCGATCGCCGCGGAACGCTGGTCATCGAGTTGGTTGAGCGCCTCGGCGAGTGCGCCGCGCTCACCTGCCAATAATCGTTGCGCCAGTGTGGCCGGCGCGGTGTCAGGCGGCACTGTCCAGACCGTGGCTGTCGCGGATAATCTCCACCATGCGCGCCATGATCGTGTTCATGTCGATATCCTTGGGCGTGAACACGTCGGCGACACCGCGCTTGCGCAGGACCTGCTCGTCCTCCTGCGGGATGATGCCGCCAACGACGAGCGGTAAGTGCCCGAGGCCGAGCTGCTCCAACTCACAGTAGATATCCTCGACCAGCTCCATGTGGCTGCCGGACAGCACGGAAAGTCCGATGAGATGGACGCCTTCCTCCTGCGCCGCCCTGGCGATCTGTGCGGGGGTCAGGCGAATGCCCTCGTAGACCACTTCAAAGCCCGCGTCGCGAGCTTTTACCGCGATTTGCTCGGCGCCGTTGCTGTGGCCGTCCAGGCCCGGCTTGCCGATGAGCAGGCGCAGCGGGCGACCGACGGCCTCGCCGGTCGCGTGTACGCGCTCGCGCACGGCGGCGAGTGCGTCGCCGGAGCCGCCCGCCTTGCCCGAGAAGTCGACCCCGGTGGGTGCGCGGTACTCGCCGAAGACATCCCGCAGGACCTGGCTCCACTCTCCGGTGGTCACGCCGGCCCTCGCGCACGCGATGGAGGCGGGCATGATGTTGGTGCTCCCCGTGGCGGCGGCGCGCAGGTCGGCCAGCGCCGCGTCTACTTCACCCTGGTTGCGCTGGGCGCGAAAGCGTTCGAGCGCGGCGACCTGTTCGCGCTCCGCGCCCTCGTCCACCTTGAGGATGCCGGAATCGTCCTCCGAGGTGAGCGGCGAGTCCGCGGTCTGTTTGAAGCAGTTGACGCCGACAATCTGCAGGTCGCCGTTCTCGATGGCGCGAATGCGCGCGGTGTGGCTCTGCACCAGTTCGCGTTTCACGTGCCCGTTATCGATGCAGGCGACCATGCCCCCGAGGTCCTCGATACGCGCCATTTCCTCGCGGGCCCCGTCGATCAGCGACTGCACCTTGGCCTCTACCACCGGCGAGCCGTCGAGCAGGTCGCCGTACTCCAACAGATCCGTTTCAAACGCGAGCACCTGCTGCATGCGCAGGGCCCACTGCTGATCCCAGGGGCGCGGCAGTCCCAGGGCCTCGTTCCAGGCGGGTAACTGGATCGCGCGCGCCCGCGCGCCCCTGGACAGCGTGACGCCCAGCATCTCCAGCACGATGCGCTGCACGTTGTTCTCCGGTTGCGACTCGGTCAGTCCGAGCGAATTGACCTGTACCCCGTAGCGGAAACGTCGCAGCTTGGGGTTCTGCACGCCGTAGCGCCGCGCGGTGATCTCGTCCCACATGCGCACGAAGGCGCGCAGCTTGCACGTCTCCTCCACAAACCGGATGCCGGCATTGACGAAGAAGGAGATGCGCCCGACAACCTCCTCGAAGCGCTCCTCCCCGACCTGCCCCGAGTCGCGCACCGCGTCGAGGATCTCGATGGCGGTCGAGAGGGCGTACGCCAGTTCCTGGGTGGGGGTCGCCCCCGCCTCCTGCAGGTGGTAGGAACAGACGTTCGTCGGGTTCCACTTCGGGATATTGTCGACGGTGTAGGCGATGAGATCCGTGGTCAGGCGCACGGAGGGTTCCGGCGGGAAAATATAGGTGCCGCGGGACAGGTACTCCTTGAGGACGTCGTTCTGCGTCGTGCCCTGCAGCGCGGATGGGTCCGCGCCCTGTTTCTCGGCGACGGCGATGTACAGGGCCAGCAGCCACGGCGCCGTTGCGTTGATGGTCATCGAGGTGTTCATGCGGTCCAGGGGGATCTGGTCGAACAGGATCGCCATGTCGCCGATATGGTCGATGGGCACGCCGACCTTGCCGACTTCGCCCCGGGCGAGCGGGTGGTCCGAGTCGTAACCGGTCTGCGTGGGGAGGTCGAAGGCCACGGAGAGCCCCGTCTGGCCCTTGGACAGGTTCGTGCGGTAGAGCTCGTTCGAGGCCCGGGCGGAGGAGTGCCCGGAATAGGTGCGCATCAGCCAGGGGCGATCGCGCTCGGTGCCTTGCTCACTCACGGCTGGCTCCTTGCATGCGGTGCTTTGCGGATGAGGAGGCGGCGCTCGATCTCGAAGATCTTGTCGCCGATCTTGTCCTTGCCGAGACCGCGCTTGCTGTCTTCCTTGAGGAAAAGGTCGGCGCCGTGCCGCTCCAGCGCCTCGCGGGCGCTGATATTCTTGACGCCCACGAGTTGCATCGTAACGATGCCGCAGCCGGGCGTTTCTTCGGGCTCCTCGGTCGCCAGGATGCGCGTGAGCGCGCCCACGGTGTCGCCGGCGAACGCGGGCTGCGTGTGGTAGCCCTCGGTGAAGCCCAGCTCCCACACGGCGTGCTCGGTGACGTCGCGGCTGGCCAGCCCGTCCAGCCAGGCGAATACCAGGCCGCCGTAGACGATGGGTTCGCCGCTCATCTTCCCGGACAGTCCGCTGGAGTAGACGCGGTCGAAGTGCAGCGGGTGGCTGTTGCCGACGAGGTAGGTGAGCGCCATGTGCTCCTCGGTGATCGTCCGGCCGTTGCTGTGCACGATGATCTGGCCCGGCGCGAAGTCCTCGAAATAGGTGTTGGGTCCGGTGAGGCCGACGAAGGCATCGCTGGGCGAGTAGGGCAGCTCCAGGGTGGGTGACGCCTCGCCCGGAAAGGTGCCGTTGAACGCCGGTGCCGGGGTTGTCGGGAGGCGCTCGCCGCGCCAGCCGACGAAGATCTTGCGCTCGTATTGCAGCACCACGCGGTCATCCTGGTTCACTCCCACCGTACGGATCCGCGCGATCCCGGGTTTGTCGGGACCGCGGTCCTTGCGTTCGAGTACTTGCGTGAACGCGCGCAGCGTGTCGCCGGGGTAGACCGGCGCGAGGAACTGCACCTGGTAGTAGCCGAGGTTGGCGATGGCCTTTTCCGAATCGTTCTGTACTCCCAGCGAGAGGGTGACATTGAACACCATCTGCGGGCTGGCGAGCAGGTCGCTGAACCCGTGCGCGACCGCGTAGTCGCGGTTCAGGTAGAGCGGGTTGGCCTGCATGTAGGTGCGGGCGAAGTTGAGCATGTTGCCGCGGGTGAAGGTGTACCCGCGGGGGTGCTCGAATACCTGCCCGGGGTCGAGTTCGTCGAGGTAGCGGCCGTACTGCGGGAAGCTTGCGCGCTCGACGTCGATTGCGGCGTCGGGAGCGAGTTCCCGCTGTGCCGACAGTGGCAGGCGGATGCTCATGCGGCCTGCTCGACGAGTGCGCGGGTAATGACCTTCAGCGCCAGTGTCTCCTCCGCGCCTTCAAAGATCGACAAGACGCGGGCGTCGACGAAATAGCGGCTGACCGGTGTCTCTTCGGCGTAACCCATGCCGCCGTGGATCTGCAGGGCCTCGCGGGTGAACCACTCCGCTGTGCGGCTGGCGAAGAGTTTCGCCGCACTGGCCTCCATGTCGCCCGCCCCCGTGTCCATCAACGCGGCCACGTCGTAGGTGATATGGCGACAGGCCAGCAGTACGGCGGCCATCTTCGCCAGCTTCACGCGCGTCAGTTGATACTCGCCGATAGCCTGGCCGAAAACGACGCGCTCCTTGGCGTAGGAAATGGAGCGCTCGAAGGCGGCGCGCATCACGCCGACCGCGCGGGCGGCCGTCTGGATGCGACCGCCGGCGAAGCCCGCCATGGCCGCGTAGAAGCCCTTGCCCTCGCCGTCCGGGCCGCCCAGCAGGTTCTCGGCGGGCACGAAGAAGTCATCGAAAAACAATTCGAACGAGTGCATCCCGCGATAGCCGAGCGTCGCGATGGCGCGCCCTGTCAGCTTGCCCTTGTCCTGCTTCACCTCGAAGGCGTGCCCCCCCGTCGAGGGCTTCTCGACCAGGAACATCGACAGCCCCTTGTGCGCGGGACGGGCGTCGGCGTCCGTGCGCGCCAGCACCATGAGCACGCCGGCCTTGCCGCCGAAGGTGCACCAGGTCTTGGCGCCGTTAAGGAGGTAGCCGCCCTCCGTCGCGGTGGCCTTCAGGCTCACGCCGGCCACGTCGGAGCCGTAGTTGGGCTCCGTTACCGCCACCGCGCACAGTGGCTCGCCCACGGCCAGTTGCGGCAGCCAGTGCTGCTTCTGTTCCTCGCTGCCACCCTTGAGCAGCGCCCGGGCGAGGATTTCGGGCCGGGTGATGAGGCTGCCGGCCGCACCCAGCGAACCGCGCGACAGCTCCTCTGTCACCACGATCATGCCGAGGGTGTCTTCCTCGTCGTTCTCCTGCAGGCCGCCGTAGCTCTCCGGAATCGACAGGCCGAACAGTCCCATTTCCTTGAGCGGCTCGATGATTTCGTCGGGTATGTCGAGATCCTCGCGGTGCACGGACTCGGCGAGTGGCGCCACGACCGAGTCCGCGAAACGGCGGAAGGTGGCGCGCATCATGCTGTGGTGTTCACCGAGCAGGTCGGGACCCAGGTCGCCGTCGCGTTGCAGCACGGCGTCGCCCAGTGCGCCCATGTGCTGTGCCGCCAGGTTGCGGGCGAGGAATGTCGCGGCGGCCGGTGCGTCGGACACGCCGTCGATGTCTGCCCGGTCCAGGCCGTAATCCGCGGGTCGAGCGCGCAACCGCGCCAGCGTGTTGTTGACCGCCTCCGCGGTGAACAACGCCGCCAACTCTGTCACCAGGTCGTCGCGGGAGGTCTCAACGAGCCTGCGTGCGTGCTGCAGGAAAAAACGCGCCGCCGTGCACTCCGCCCAGGACAGCGACAATTCGTAGGAAACCAGCTGCCGCGCATCGAGGCGCGCGGCCGATACCTTGCCGTCTGTTGTGCAGGATGACTTCAGTGCTGAAAAGGCCTTGTCCAGCAGGGCGCTGGTGGTGGCGAGCAGCGTGTCCGCGTTGTCGAGCAGCTGCCCGTCACCCGTTGAGAGGTCAGTCATTAGTGCTTACCGCCTGTGTTGGTCTGCGCGCCCGTAGCCGGTCGGCTGGGCGCGCAATCGGTTTAACGATTCAAACCGGAAATTTTAAGGCTTACCCCCGCCGGAGACAACCAAGGGCGGTCACGAAACCCGTTAATCCCGGTCATTGATGCTGTTAATAGCGGTCGCCTTGCCCGTGCGTCGGCCGCTTCTGTATGCTTGCGGTCCCCACATTCGCAGGTTTTTTTCTGAGGTAGACACCACATGGACATACGACCCCGTCGCTCGCTGTTGTACATGCCCGGCTCCAATGCCCGGGCCCTGGAGAAGGCGCGCAGCCTGCCCGCGGACGGCCTGATCCTCGACATGGAGGATTCGGTCGCGCCGGACGCCAAGCAGACGGCGCGCGAGCAGATCGGCGCCGCCATCGGGGAGGGTGGCTACGGTCACCGTGAACTGATGGTGCGGGTCAATGCGCTGGCCACCCAGTGGGGCGGCGACGATATCGCCGCTGTCGCATCGTGGCAGCAGGCGCCCGACGCGCTGCTGATACCCAAGATCGACACGGCGGAGGATGTCCGCGAGGCCGTCGCCGCGTGTGACGCCGCGGGCATCCCCGGTACGGTTGCGATCTGGATCATGACCGAGACGCCGGCCTGCATACTCAACATCGCCTCAGTGGCTGCGGCGCACCCGCGCCTGCGGGGGATGGTCATGGGCACCTCCGACCTCTCGAAAGACACGCGCGTGCGCCACACGCGCGACCGTCTCGGGTTTATCACGGCACTCAACCTGTGCGTGTACGCCGCGCGCGCCAACGGCCTGGATATCATCGACGGCGTGCAGCTCGACCTCGAGGACGAGGAACTCCTGCGCTACTCCTGCGAGCAGGGCCGCGACCTCGGGTTCGACGGCAAGAGTCTGATTCACCCGAAGCAGGTGGCCGCCGCCAACGAGGTCTTCGCCCCCAGCGAGGCGGAGATCACCGCCGCCCGCGAGATCATCGCGGGATTCGAGGCCGCCAAGGCGGAGGGCAAGGGCGTGGTGGTCGTCAACGGCCGCCTCGTCGAAAACCTGCATGTGGAGGAAGCGGGGCGGCAGCTCGCGCTCGCCGAGGCCATCGCTGCCCTCGGATAATCGCGCGGCGTCGAGTCAGATGTGGAGCGAGCGCAACTCCA
Source organism: Gammaproteobacteria bacterium (assembly GCA_030428835.1). Classification (GTDB taxonomy): domain Bacteria; phylum Pseudomonadota; class Gammaproteobacteria; order Pseudomonadales; family Halieaceae; genus Marimicrobium. Next base: position 39,970 of record JAUIEP010000001.1, read on the forward strand.
CGTCGCGCGTGGCGTGGCGCCACAGGTCCTCGAACAGGTCCGCGTGGCGCTGCGCTGACGCCCGCGAGTCCGGTTCGTAGAAGGCGTGCTCCTCGCTGCCGCCGGGTCGGTACAACACGCCGTCCCGGTCCCGGATCACGATGGTTTCCCCGCGCCAGTCCGGGTGTTCGGGCAGCTTCCGCAGTTCCACCTTGCTCGGCGTGCGCCGGGACAGTTGCAGCAGCCGGTGGCCGCGACCGACGATGTGCCGGGCGTCCTGCAGCAGTATGCGGATTTTGGTCTGCCGGCTGTCCCTGGCGAGCGCGGCGATCGCGCCCGCCAGCTCCTCGTTGTCGAACACCGCGTGGTCAAGCGTGGGACTCAGGATGCAGAGGTAGCGCGCGGCAGACCGGGCCAGTGCAACGCAGTATTCGTCGAAAGGGTGGGGATAGGTTATCCCCGTTGTGAACTCACTCACTGACATGCACGCAGCCCTGCCTGTACAGCGCGTCCAGCACGGACGCGCAGTGCCCGTCGCCGAGCAGCCCGGGCAAGTCAGCAGGCTCGAGCCGCCAGCGCTTACACAGTAACACAAGCATGGGCAGCACCGACGCGTCCGCGTGCAACGCCTGGCCCGCCGCATACACTGTCACGCCGCCGGGGGTTTCCTGCCACGCCAGCCTGCTTTCGGGTGAGAGCAGCAGCGCGCCGCCCGCTGCAAGCGCGCGGGACAGGGACTCCGTGTCGGCAGGCGCTTCCGCCTGCGTTTCTGTCACCAGTTCGCCGAACCACTCGTCGCCCCGGGTCCCGGCCACGGCTGCAAGCACCTGCCGGCGCGCCCGGTCGATATCGGCGCGCGTGATTTCACCGGGCCGGCCGCTGTCCCGGCCGGCATCCGAGAACAACGGTTCGGGACTCGATTGCTCCAGGAGGTGGTCCACCTGCCGCGATACGAGGTCGACGATGCGCGGCGCGCGGAAACCCAGTGAAAACGTCGTGCACTCGCCCTCGGCAACGCCCCAGTGGGCGACGCCGGGCGGCACGTAGAGGATGTCTCCCGGACCCAGCAGGTACTCGGCGGTCTGCTCGAAGTCACGCAGCACGCGCAGCTCGGGGTGGGGCAGCAGCGGCGTGTGCTCGTCGCAGCGCTGGCCCAGGCGCCAGCGGCGCTGTCCGTGCCCCTGTAGCAGGAAGACGTCGTAATTGTCGTAGTGGGGGCCCACACTGCCGCCAGGGCTGGCGTAGCTCACCATGACGTCATCGATCCGCCACTGGGGCAGGAAGTCGACGAGCTGGCGCAGCGCGGCGACGGCAGGCAGGTAGTGATCGACAGACTGCACAAGGAGTGTCCAGTGCCCCGGGCGGTCGAAGTCCGCCGGGGAGAAGGGACCGTGGCTGACGGACCAGCGTCCGTCGGCCTCCTCGACCAGGCGCGACTCGATGTCGGGTTCGAGGGCGAGTCCGGCCAGTTCATCGGCGCTGAGCGGCGGCGTAAAATCAGGAAGTGCCCGCGGTATGAACAGCGGTTCGCGCTGCCAGTGCGTGGCGAGGAAAACGTCCGTGTCCAGCGCCAGCCGGGGCGGGCTCATGTCCGGTCGATGGCCCTGGCCTGGTCGGCGGCATTGCCCGTGTAGGTCTCCGGCGTCAGCGCCAGCAGCGCGTCCACCGCCTCGCGCGGCAGGTCCAACCCGGCCACGAAAGCCCGGATAGTGTCCTTGGTCATGTCCTGTCCGCGGGTCAGTTCCTTGAGTTTTTCGTAGGGCTGCTCAATCCCGTAGCGTCGCATCACCGTCTGGATCGGTTCCGCCAGTACTTCCCAGCTATTGTCCAGGTCGGCGGCCAGCCGCTCCGCGTTCAATTCGAGCTTGCCGATCCCCTTCAGGCAGGCCTGGTAGGCGATCAGGCTGTAGCCCATGCCCACGCCCATATTGCGCAGCACCGTGCTGTCGGTGAGGTCCCGCTGCCAGCGGCTCACGGGAAGCTTCGCGGCGAGATGCCCGAACACGGCATTGGCGAGGCCGAGATTGCCCTCGGAGTTCTCGAAGTCGATAGGGTTGACCTTGTGCGGCATCGTGGACGAGCCCACCTCGCCCGCAACCGTCTTCTGCCTGAAGTAACCCAGTGAGATATAGCCCCATGCATCGCGGTCGAAGTCGAGCAGTATGGTGTTGAAGCGCGCGATCCCGTCGAACAGCTCCGCCATGTAGTCGTGGGGTTCGATCTGGGTCGTATAGGGGTTCCAGGTGAGCCCGAGGGAGGTGACGAACTGCTCGGCGTTGGCCTGCCAGTCGACGTCGGGATACGCCGACAGGTGGGCGTTGTAGTTGCCGACCGCACCGTTGATCTTGCCCAAATACTCGGCCCGGTCGAGGCCCTCGAGCTGGCGCCGCAGGCGTGCCACGACGTTGGCGACCTCCTTCCCCATGGTCGACGGGCTGGCGGTCTGGCCGTGCGTGCGGGATAGCATCGGCACCCCGGCGGCCGCGCCCGCGAGATCGACCAGCGCGTCGACGATGGCCTGCATCGCCGGTCGCAATACCTCGCGCATGCCGTCGCGCAGCATCAGGGCGTGCGCGAGGTTGTTGATATCCTCCGATGTACAGGCGAAGTGCACGAACTCGGCGATCGCTTCGAGTTCCTCGTGCCCGGCGAAGCGCTCCTTGATGAAGTACTCGACCGCCTTGACGTCGTGATTCGTGGTGGCCTCGATGTCCTTGATACGCCGGGCATCCACCGCACCGAACTCCTTCAGCAGGGCCTGCAGCACACGCTCCGCCGCACGTGATAGCGCCGGTACCTCGGGGATGCCAGGGTGGCCCGCGAGGCACTGCAGCCAGCGTATCTCCACCAGCACGCGCCGCTTGATCAGCCCGTACTCGCTGAAGATCTCGCGCAGGGCGGCGGTTTTTCCGCCGTAGCGCCCGTCAATGGGGGAGACGGCTGTGAGGGCGGACAGGTCCATCGACTTCTCTCGGGTTTTGGAAAACGGGAATGTTACACGACACCCAGACTGCGCGACAGGCTCTGCGAGGCGAACAGGAGACGCCGGCGGTTGAGCAGGAGTTTCCAGCGCCGCCCGCCGAGTTGGCGCCACAGGAAGGCCGCGCGCACGCCCGCCAGCAGCAGCGCGCGTATCACGTCGGCGTTCTGCGTGTTCTGCAGGTGCTGGGCGCTGCCCGTGACCTTGATGCGGAAGCGCTGCTTGCTGAGTGTGTCCTGGTAGATACCGGAGACGCTGTGGCACAACTCGTTCACGTGGCTCGCGAAGTGTTCCGCCCGGAAACTGGTGTGCTCCAGCCGCGAACGCACCACGGACATCATGCCCGTGTCTGCCGCGAATCGGCGCTCGAGGTAGAGCAGGGCGAACAGGTAGCGCACGACGTCCATATTCTCCCGCGCGTTGCGGTCTGCGAGGATGCTGCTGAGGTTGTGCAGGCCGAGCTTGACGCCGGCGACACCGCCGTAGATGTCGGCGGCGCTATCCGGGTTGAATACGAACAGGCTGTGGATCGAGGGCTCAAGGAACTCGATCGGGTACGTCCCGGTTTTCGATAGCTGGTCGACCAGGCGCGCCGCCTGGGCCACGCCCGCCAGCGCGAGCACCTGTTGCTCGGTGTTGGTGTATGCTGCACCCTGTTTGTCGATTCGCTCGCTCAAGCTCCTGCTCTCTCGATGATGCCGCCGCCCAGGCAGCGTTCTCCCGTATAGAACACGACCGACTGCCCCGGCGTTACCGCGCGCTGCGGGTCGGCGAAATCCACCTGGTACCGCCCGGCCGCGAGACGGGACAGGCGGCATGCCTGGTCGGCCTGGCGGTAGCGGATCTTCGCTGCCAGGGCCGCCGGCAGCGGCGGCTCCTCGCCGGCGACCCAGTGCACGCCCGTGGCGATGAGCTGCGACCGGAACAACGCGGGATGGTCATTGCCCTGCGCCACGAGCAACACGTTGCGCTCGATGTCTTTGTCCACGACATACCACGGCAGTTCCGCGTGTTCGGCCAGACCGCCGATGCCCAGGCCCTGGCGCTGGCCAATGGTGTGGTACATCAGTCCCTGGTGCCTTCCCAGCAACTCGCCGTCGACGCTGTGTATCTCGCCGGGCTGTGCGGGCAGGTACTGCTTGAGAAAGTCGCTGAAGCGGCGCTCCCCGATAAAGCAGATCCCGGTGGAGTCTTTCTTGCGCGCGGTGACGAACGCCTGCGCCTCGGCGATGGCGCGCACCTCGGGCTTGTCGATCTCGCCGATGGGGAAGAGGGTCCGTGCGAGTTCCTCGCAACCGACGGCGTGCAGGAAGTAGGACTGGTCCTTGTTGCCGTCGCGGCCCTTGAGCAAGGTCGTTTTGCCGGCAGCGCTGCCGCGCCGGGCGTAGTGCCCGGTCGCGATGCAGTCCGCCCCGAGCAACAGCGCGTAGTCCAGGAAGGCGCGAAACTTGATCTCGCGATTGCACAGGATGTCCGGGTTGGGCGTCCGTCCCGCCCGGTACTCCCCGAGGAAGTGCTCGAAGACGTTGTCCCAGTACTCCGCGGCGAAGTTGGCGCCGTGGAGGGGGATACCGAGGCGGTCCGCGACTGCCTGGGCGTCCGCCAGGTCTTCCTTTGCCGTGCAGTACTCGGTGCCGTCGTCCTCCTCCCAGTTCTTCATGAACAGGCCCTCCACCCGGTAACCCTGCTCGCGCAGCAGGTAGGCGGTCACGGAGGAGTCGACACCGCCGGACATGCCGACGATGACTTTGGTGGCGGAATTCAGGCTCACGATGCGTGTATCACGTCCAGTGGATAGCGCAGGCCCCGGCGCTGGCGTTCTATGACGTCGAGTACCAGTGGGCTGCGCAGTTTATCAGAGATGGCCAGTATTTCCCCGTGGGACAGCCAGTGCACGGCGTGTATATCGGGGTCGATGCTCGCGTTCTCAACCGGCGCCAGCGCCTCTGCCAGGAAGGTCGTGCGCAGGTATGTCGCGCTTGCGTCGGGCAGCGTGTAGAGGCCCAGGCCCAGGACGGCCGTCAGGCGCACGTGCCAGCCGGTCTCTTCCAGGACCTCACGCAGCGCCGCCTCCGGCAGTGTCTCGCCCGGGTCAAGGTGGCCCGCGGGCTGGTTGAAGACCAGGCGGCCACTTCGCTTGTCGCGCTCCTCCACCATCAGGTAGCGGCCGTCCCGCTCCACCACGCAGGCGACGGTGACATGGGTGTCCCACGCGGCCATTGTTAACGCCCTGCCCGCTGCGGGAGGTGGACCGTCTCCTCGCAGTATTCGCCGGGCGCGAGGTCTCCGAGCGACCAGTCGCCCACCCGTGTGCGCACCAGTCGCAGCGTGGGCAGGTTCACCGCCGCCGTCATGCGCCGCACCTGGCGGTTGCGCCCCTCGCGAATCGCGATTTCCAGCCAGCTGTCGGGGACCGACTTGCGCGCGCGGACCGGGGGGTCCCGCGGCCACAATGCGGGCGCGTCCACGGCGCGGACCCGGGCGGGCAGGGTGGCTCCATCTTTGAGTGTGACGCCCGCCGCGAGGCGCTCCAGCGCTTCGACTGAAACCTCGCCCTCGACCTGCACCAGGTAGGTCTTCCACATCTTCTGCGCCGGGTTGGCGATGCGCTGCTGCAGGCGCCCGTCATCCGTCAGCAACAACAGCCCTTCAGAGTCGTAATCCAGCCGCCCGGCCGCACGAAAATGGGGCAGGCTGAAGTAGTCCGCGAGAGTGGCCCTGCCGTCCGGGTCGGTAAACTGGCTGAGGACGCGAAAAGGCTTGTTGAACAGGATGATCCGGGGCATCAGAAAGTCGCGGCTAGTACAAAAAAATTCCTGTCTTCCAAGCAGTTGAGCGGGTGCCCGTGCTACAATGTGCGCCGCATTTCTCCGGACAACCCTGTCCCGGAAACCGGGCTTACCCGGGCCAGCCACACCCATCTGAAACGGAGTACATTATGGGCTACAAGCATATTCAGGTGCCTTCCGAAGGTGACAAGATTACCGTCAACGAAGACCACAGCCTGAACGTCCCTGACACCCCCATTATCCCCTATATCGAGGGTGACGGCATCGGGGTGGACATCAGCCCGGTCATGATCAACGTTGTCGATGCCGCGGTCCAGAAGGCCTACGGCGGCAAGCGGAAGGTTTCCTGGATGGAGATCTACACCGGCGAAAAAGCGGCCGAACTGTACGACGGCGACTGGTTTCCCGAGGAGACCCTGGACGCCATCAAGGCTTACTCGGTCGCGATCAAGGGCCCGCTGACGACCCCGGTGGGCGGCGGTTTCCGCTCGCTGAATGTGGCCCTGCGCCAGGAGCTCGACCTGTACACCTGCCTGCGCCCGGTGCGCTGGTTCGAGGGTGTGCCGTCACCGGTGCGCAACCCGGGCGACTGCAACATGGTTATCTTCCGCGAGAACTCCGAGGACATCTACGCCGGCATCGAATACCAGGCCGACTCCCCCGAGGCGAAAAAAGTCGTCGACTTCCTCATCAAGGAGATGGGCGCCACCAAGATACGCTTCCCGCAACACGTCGGCATCGGCATCAAGCCGGTGTCGGAAGAAGGCACCAAGCGCCTCGTACGCAAGGCCATCCAGTACGCCATCGACCAGGACCTGCCCTCCGTCACGCTGGTGCACAAGGGCAACATCATGAAGTTCACCGAGGGCGCATTCCGCGACTGGGGGTACGAACTTGCCCAGCAGGAGTTCGGCGGCGAGCTGCTCGACGGCGGGCCGTGGGTCTCCATCAAGAATCCCAGGAACGGCAATGAGATCATCGTGAAGGATGTGATCGCCGACGCCATGCTGCAGCAGATACTGACCCGCCCGAAAGAATACAGCGTGGTCGCCACCCTGAACCTGAACGGCGACTACCTGTCCGATGCCCTGGCGGCGCAGGTCGGCGGCATCGGGATCGCGCCGGGCGCGAACCTGTCGGACACGATCGCCCTGTTTGAGGCCACCCACGGCACGGCGCCCAAGTACGCCGGCCAGGACAAGGTGAACCCGGGCTCCCTGATTCTGTCTGCCGAAATGATGCTGCGCCACCTCGGCTGGAACGAGGCCGCGGACCTCATCATCGACGGCATGAACGGCGCTATCCAGGCCGGTACCGTGACCTACGACTTCGAGCGGCTTATGGAGGGCGCGACCCTCCTGAGCTGTTCAGAATTTGGCCAGGCCATCATCGATTCGATGTAAAACGGGCAAACTACCGGAAGGGGTCTGCGGCGACGCGGCCCCTTTTTTTGTGCCCGGCAAAGGGTAATTGCCGTGCAAATCCCGCGGGATAACAATCTGTCAGCCGCCTTTCGACGTACCTCACAGCCTGCAGGGATGTGCGTTCTGTCAACTTTTCCAAGCGAGTAAAACTCGTATAATGTTAAGCAATAGCTACTACTTTCGCGGTAACGGGACGCAAGGCGTGGAACTGGTCAAACGGGGCATCGATTGGCGCATGAGCCGGGAACAGGAGGATTCCACGGGCGGTCTCGCCCTGGAAGAGTCCAAGCCCGAGGTCAAGCGGCCGCCCCTGTTCAAGGTCGTATTGATAAACGACGACTACACCCCCATGGAGTTCGTTGTGGAAGTGCTCCAGATTTTCTTCCGCATGAATCGCGAGCAGGCGACCCATGTCATGCTCACAGTGCACACCCAGGGCAAAGGTGTGTGCGGTATATTCACCCGCGACATCGCAGAAACTAAGGCCGCGCAGGTAAACCAGTACGCCCGGGAACACGAGCATCCGCTGCTGTGTGAAATCGAAGCGTCGGAGGGATAGAGTCGAGGAGCTCTGATATGTTGAGCAAGGACCTGGAACAAACACTGAACGACGCATTCCGCGGTGCGCGCGCCAAGCGCCACGAGTTCATGACCGTGGAACACTTGTTGCTGGCTCTGCTCGACAACAACGATGCCATTCGTGTCCTCAAGGCCTGCGGTGCCGACATCGGCAGCCTGCGCGGCGACCTCATCGAATTTGTCGATGCCACCACACCGCTGATTCCGGAGGAAGAAGACGAGCGCGATACACAGCCGACACTGGGGTTCCAGCGTGTGTTGCAACGTGCCGTCTTCCACGTGCAGTCATCGGGCAAGAGTGAAGTCACGGGCGCTAACGTGCTCGTGGCGATTTTCAGCGAACAGGAGAGCCAGGCGGTCTTCTTCCTCAAGACCCAGAGCGTCAGCCGTCTCGACGTCGTGAATTACATGACCCACGGGATATCGAAGGTCGCGGGCGACGCCGAGGCGCCGGAGCCCGGCCCGATGTCGGGCGAGGAGGCCCCGCAGGAGGACGGTGAGAGCAATCCACTCGAAAGCTTCGCGACCAACCTCAACGCCGAAGCCGCTGCCGGCAACATCGACCCCCTGATCGGTCGCCTGGATGAAGTGGAGCGTGTGGCGCAGATCCTCACGCGCCGGCGCAAGAACAACCCGCTGCTGGTGGGTGAGTCCGGCGTGGGCAAGACCGCGATCATAGAAGGCCTGGCCAAGAAGATCGTGGACGGCGAGGTCCCCGACGTGCTCCTCGACAGCGTCGTGTACTCCCTCGACCTGGGTTCGTTGCTGGCCGGTACCAAGTACAGGGGCGACTTCGAAAAGCGCCTGAAAGGCCTGCTCGCGGAGTTGAAAAAGCGCACCAATGCGATCCTTTTCATCGACGAGGTGCACACCATTATCGGCGCCGGCGCCGCCTCGGGCGGTGTCATGGATGCCAGCAATTTGCTGAAGCCCATGCTCAGCTCGGGCAAGTTGCGCTGCATCGGCTCGACGACCTTCCACGAGTACCGCGGCATATTTGACAAGGACAAGGCCCTCAGCCGCCGCTTCCAGAAGATCGATGTGCTGGAGCCCAGCGTTGAAGACGCCTACAAGATCCTCAAGGGCCTGAAGTCGCGCTTCGAAGAGCACCACGGGCTGCGTTACACGGACAGGGCGCTGCGCGTTGCCACCAATCTCTCTTCGCGCTACATCAATGACCGCTTCCTGCCGGACAAGGCGATCGACGTGATCGACGAGGCGGGGGCGTTCCAGCAACTGCAGCCGCCGTCGAAGCGCAAGAAGGTGATCGGTGTCGGCGACATAGAATCCGTGGTTGCCAAGATCGCGCGGATCCCGCCGAAAACCGTCAGCACCGACGACAAGGAAACCCTCGCCAGGCTGGAATCCAACCTGCAGATGGTGGTGTTCGGACAGGATGCGGCCATCAGCAGCCTGGCGACCTCGATCAAGCTGGCCCGGGCGGGCCTGCGCGAGGGCGAGAAACCCATCGGGTCTTTCCTCCTCGCGGGCCCGACCGGTGTCGGCAAGACGGAAGTCACCCGCCAGCTCGCACAGTTGCTCGGACTGGAGTTGATACGGTTCGATATGTCGGAGTACATGGAACGGCACACGGTGTCGCGCCTCATCGGTGCTCCGCCGGGTTATGTCGGTTTCGACCAGGGCGGCCTGTTGACCGATGCTGTTACCAAGCATCCGCACGCCGTGGTGCTGCTCGACGAGATCGAGAAGGCCCATCCGGAAGTATTCAACCTGCTGCTGCAGGTCATGGATCACGGCACGCTCACCGATAACAACGGTCGCAAGGCGGATTTCCGCAACGTGATTCTCGTGATGACGACGAACGCGGGCGCGCAGAGCATCAGCAGGCGCTCCATCGGTTTTACACTGCAGGATCACACCTCCGACGCCATGGAGGCGATCAACAAGATGTTTACGCCGGAATTTCGCAACCGCCTCGACAGCGTTGTGCAGTTCCAGCCGCTGGGCGAAGACGTGATACTGACCGTCGTCGACAAGTTCCTCACGAAACTGCAGGGCCAGCTGGATGAGAAGCGCGTGATGATCGACGTCGACGAGGACGCGCGACTGTGGCTCGTGGAGAAGGGTTACGACATCCACATGGGCGCCAGGCCCATGGAGCGCATCATCCAGGAGCACATCAAGAAGCCGCTGGCGGAGCTGGTGTTGTTCGGTGAGCTCGCACAATCAGGCGGTACCGCGCTGGTGCGGCTGAACCGTGCGGAGGACAAGCTGGATGTGACGGTGGAGGAGAAGGTGGCCGAACTCGAGGAGAGCTGAGTTGGCCTAGCGTTCGCGGTAGGTGATGCGGCCCTTGCTCAGGTCGTACGGAGTGAGTTCTACCCGCACCTTGTCGCCGGTCAGGATGCGAATGTAGTTCTTGCGCATTTTGCCGGAAATATGGGCTGTAACGACATGCCCGTTCTCCAGCTGTACGCGGAAAGTGGTGTTCGGCAGCGTGTCGATCACCTCACCTTCCATTTCAATCTGGTCTTCTTTTGCCATCAGGCGGCGGTCCTCATTTTCAAGAGGGCCGCATTTTGCCTCATTCGCAGCGTCGGTGCCAGCGGAATGTCGGGCGAAAAGTCGCCCCGAAAAAGCCTAGAGAAGGGTGGTCCAGCGGCTGTTCATGTAGATTTCCAGCGGCCGGTATTCGGACTTGTAGGCCATTTTGCGGCAGTCGCGAATCCAGTACCCCAGGTAGAGGTAGTCCAGCCCCATCTCCGCCGCCTTGGCCGCCTGCCACTGGATGGCATAGCCGCCGAGGCTGCGCTTTTCGGCGCCGGGTTCGAAAAAGGTGTAGATCGCCGACAGCCCGTCCTCGAGTTCATCGACCACCGCGATCGCGATCAGCTCGCCCCGATCGTAGAAGCGGTAGTAGCGCGTGCACTCCCACACACTGTTGAGGAATGCCTGGTACTGCTCGCGGTCGGGCGGGTACATGTCGCCGTCCGCGTGGCGTTCGCAGATGTACCGCTGGTATAACTCGAACGCTTCGTCGTCGAGGATGTCGGTCGTGGCCACAACGATCAGGTCGCGGTTGCGCTGCCAGACGCGCCGCTGGCCGCGGCTCGGTTTGAACTGCTGCACCGGGATGCGTGCGGGGATACAGGCGTTACACTGGCTGCAGTGCGGGCGGTAGACGTGGTTGCCGCTGCGGCGGAAGCCCAGTACGGACAACTTGCTGTACAGCGACTTGTCCATGTTCTGGCGGGGATCGACGAAAAGGGTGGTCGCCTCCTGTTCGCGCAGGTAGCTGCAGCTGTGCGGGTAGGTGGTGTACACCTTCAGGTCCCGGAGGGATGAAGTCAAAGCAGCGCTCCACAGCCGGTACTGAGGCGCCAGATACCGGCGTTTGTCTCTTCTTCCACAGTTTGCGCAAGACACCGCTCGAAGTCCAGCCTGCTAATGCAGCGAGCGCCCAGGGAGTTGAGGTGGTCGCTTTCCACCTGGCAATCGATAAGCCGGATGCCGCCGCGCTGGGCAATATTTACAAGCGCTACCAGCGCTACCTTGGACGCATCCGCGACCCGGCTGAACATCGACTCGCCGAAAAACGCGCGACCGATACAGACGCCGTACAGCCCGCCCACCAGGTGGTCTTCGCGGTCGAAGACCTCGATCGAGTGGGCGTATCCCAGGGTGTGCAGCGCCTTGTAGGCCGTGATCATCGCATCGCCAATCCAGGTGCCCAGGCCGTCGCCGCGCAGGCTGGCGCAGCCTTCCAGGACCGCGTCAAAGCGGCTGTCGGCGCGGACGTGGAAACAGTCCGAGCGCAGGGTTCGCCTGAGTGTGCGCGAGATGTGCAGTTCGTCCGGGAACAACACTGACCGGGGATCCGGGGTCCACCACAGGATGGGCTGTGGCTCCTCGTACCAGGGAAAAATGCCCAGGCGGTAGGCCGCGAGCAGGCGCTGCGGCGAGAGATCACCGCCCACCGCGAGCAGTCCGTTTGGTTCCTCCAGCGCCTCGCCGGTCGGCGGGAAGGTCAGGTCCTCATCCAGGCGCGCGATGGCGCGCACTACAGCGCGTCCAGGTATTTCTCCGCGTCGAGGGCTGCCATGCAGCCAAACCCCGCGGAAGTCACCGCCTGCCGGTAGATGTGGTCGGCGACATCTCCCGCTGCAAATACCCCGGGAATGCTGGTCGAGGTCGCGTTGCCGTCCGTGCCGGAGTGGATTGTGAGGTATCCGTCCTGCATGTCGAGCTGGCCGGCAAACATATCCGTGTTCGGTTTGTGCCCGATCGCGATGAATACGCCCGCCAGCTCGATGTCCGTGGTCGCGCCGTCTTTCACGCCCTTGATGCGAATGCCCGTAACGCCCGACGCATCACCCAGTACCTCTTCGAGGGTGTGGTCCCACATGATCCTGACCTTGCCTTCCTTCTCGCGGGTGAAAAGGCGGTCCTGCAGCACCTTCTCGGCGCGCAGCGCATCCCGGCGGTGCACGAGCACCACCTCGGAGGCGATGTTGGCCAGGTACAGCGCCTCCTCGACCGCCGTGTTGCCGCCGCCGATGACGGCGACTTTCTGGTTGCGGTAGAAGAACCCGTCGCAGGTGGCGCAGGCGCTGACGCCCTTGCCGGAAAAGGCCTGCTCACTGGGCAGGCCGAGGTACTGCGCGGAGGCCCCCGTGGCGATGATCAGTGCGTCGCAGGAGTACTCGGCAGTGCCCGATAGCCGCATCGGGCGCGCGGCCAGATCGACGCTCTCGATGTGATCGAAGACCACCTGTGCGTCGAATCGCTCGACATGCTCCTGCATCTGCTGCATCAGCTGCGGCCCCTGTAGGTCGGCTGCGCCCCCCGGCCAGTTTTCCACCTCCGTGGTCGTGGTGAGCTGGCCTCCCTGCTGGATGCCGGTGATGACCACGGGCTTGAGGTTGGCCCGCGCCGCGTAGACGGCGGCGGTATAGCCCGCCGGTCCGCTGCCCAGGATGATGAGGGAGTGGTGCTGGATGTCGCTCATGGTGCCAGTTTCCTGCCAATGGCAGCGCCGCCCGGCTCCCTGCGGGCCCCCGGGGGCGCGTGCGTTGTTACAGTGAATAAGTCGCCCTCTCGGGGGCAACGCGTTCTGTATTTGGGCGGACTATGGTACTTTAAAGGCCATCCCGCGACAAAGATAACTATATTTCGAGCTATTCGATTTAAGTCTTTGAATATAATTAAAAAGAATTGCACAATTATTAACCGCCATGGGTCGTGTAACCGGGCATTCCGAGGGGCCGCAACCGGCCCTGGAGAGCGATGAAAGCCGCCTCTGACAGTGGTCCAGCCAACAGCGTCCTCAGTGCCAGGTTGCGGGAGGGCGCCTTCATCGGCGTCACGGCCGTCTGCCTCTACCTGCTCATGGCCCTGGTCACGTATTCCACGGGTGATCCGGGCTGGTCCGGCACCGGCAACAGTACGAGCATCAGCAACCTGGGAGGACCGACCGGCGCCTGGCTCGCGGATGTCTTCTTTTCCCTCGTCGGTTATGCCGCCTACCTGTTCCCGCTCATGTTGGCCTACCGTGCCGTGATCATCCTGCTGGAGCGGCACGAGGACAGGGGGTTCGACTGGTTGACGTTCGGCATCCGCACGTTGGGCCTCGTGCTGGTGATGGTGGCCGGAACCTCGCTGGCAGCGCTCAACGACGCCGGCACCTCGCCCTTGCCGCAGGGCATGGGCGGCATTCTGGGCCAGGCGATCGGCGGCGCGTTTACCGTCGCTTTCAGTGATGTGGGCTCGCGCCTTATCCTGCTCGCGATCTTCCTGTTTGGCATGACGATCTTTACGGACCTGAGCTGGCTGCGCGTGATGGAGCAGCTCGGCGCCCTGAGCATCCGCGCATTCACCGCGGTGCGGGAGTGGGGGCTCACGAGTTACGAGCGTTTCCTCGACCGGCGCAAGCGCGAAAGGGCCATCGAGGAGCGCAAGGTTCAGATCACGGAGCACGTCGAAAAGGAGAAGAAACGCACGCCGCCCAAGATCAAGCCGCTGAAACCGCCGGCCGAGAAGAGTGATCGCGTGGAGCGGGAGAAGCAGCAACCGCTGTTCGACGCGCCCGTCACCGGCGAACTGCCGCACCTCGACCTGCTCGATGTCGAGCGCAAGGACCCGAGCCTGGGCTACTCCAAGGAGGCACTTGAGGCCCTGTCCAAGGTATTGGAACTCAAGCTCAAGGACTTCGGCGTTACCGCCGAGGTCACGGCCGTCTACCCGGGCCCGGTGATCACGCGCTTTGAACTGCAGCCCGCGCCGGGCGTCAAGGTGTCGCGTATCTCCAACCTCGCCAAGGACCTCGCGCGCTCCCTGGCGGTTATCAGCGTGCGCGTCGTCGAGGTGATTCCCGGTAAGTCTGTCGTGGGCATCGAGATCCCCAACGAACACCGCGAGATCGTGAACTTCCGCGAGGTCCTGTCGTCGCAGGCCTTCGAGCAGTCCCGGTCGCCGCTGACGCTGGCGCTCGGCCACGACATCTCGGGGCAACCCGTGGTCGCCGACCTGGCCAAGATGCCGCACCTCTTGGTCGCCGGCACCACCGGCTCGGGCAAGTCGGTGGGCGTGAACGCGATGCTGCTGAGTCTGCTGTACAAGTCCGGGCCGCAGGACGTGCGCTTCATCCTGGTCGACCCGAAGATGCTGGAGCTGTCGGTTTACGACGGCATTCCGCACCTGCTGACGCCGGTCATCACCGACATGAAGGACGCGGCCAACGGCCTGCGCTGGTGCGTGGCCGAGATGGAGCGGCGCTACAAGCTGATGGCCGCCCTGGGCGTGCGCAACCTCGCGGGGTACAACCGCAAGGTACAGGACGCCCACAAGGCCGGTACGCCGATTCCCGACCCGCTGTGGACCCCGGACCCGATCTTTGCCGAGACCGACGAGGGGCAGGTCGCCCCGGATCTCGAAGTGCTGCCCAGCATCGTCGTGGTCATCGACGAATTCGCCGACATGATGATGATCGTGGGCAAGAAGGTCGAACAGCTCATCGCCCGTATTGCACAGAAGGCGCGAGCCGCCGGCATCCACCTGATACTGGCCACCCAGCGGCCCTCCGTCGACGTGATCACCGGTCTGATCAAGGCCAACGTACCGACGCGCATTGCCTTCCAGGTGTCCTCCAAGGTCGACTCGCGGACCATCCTCGACCAGGGCGGCGCCGAGCAGCTCCTGGGGCACGGCGACATGCTTTACCTGCCCCCGGGCAGCGGCGTGCCGACGCGCGTGCACGGCGCATTCTGCAGCGATGACGAGGTTCACCGCGTCGTTGCGGACTGGAAGAAGCGCGGCGAGCCCGCGTACATCGACGGCCTGCTCGACGAGGGCAGCGGCACCGCGGTGACACCGCAGGAACTCCAGGCGGAATCATCTGACGAAGATGAAGAGAGCGATGCGCTGTACGACGAGGCAGTGCACTATGTCACCAAGAGCAGGCGAGCGTCCATCTCATCTGTACAGCGCAAGCTGCGCATCGGCTACAACCGCGCGGCACGGCTGATCGAGACCATGGAGGCCGCCGGTGTGGTATCGGAAATGGGCAGCAACGGCCAACGCGAGGTGCTCGCACCGCCGCCGCCCGAGGACTAGTTTGAAACACCTGAATTTTTGCCTGTGCCTGCTGCTCCTGCTGGCAACACCCGCGAGCGCGGGTGACGCGCTGGACGAGCTGCTCGTCGCGCTCGAACCGTTCGCGCGGCTCAGCGGTGCTTTCACGCAGGAGCAGTACGATGACCGCGGCACATCGCTTGGCCGGAGCAGCGGGACTTTCCGGCTCCTGCGGCCCGATTATTTCGCCTGGGATATTGCGGCTCCCGACAGCCAGCTGGTGATTGCCGGGCCCCAATTCCTGTGGCACCACGACCGCGATCTCGCCACTGTCACCCGGCGGCGGCTCGATTCCTCTGCCAGCATCACGCCATTGGAAATTCTCGCCGCTGATCGCGAGGCCATTGCGCGACGCCTGACGGTGAGCCGCGAGGAGGGCGGTTTCCTGCTCGAGCCGGTCCCGGGCGAGGACGTGGGCTTCAGCCGGTTGCGACTGCGCTTCACCGGAGATCTGGTATCCGGGATGGAGGTGCTCGACAACCTCGGCCAGCGCCTGGTGATCGAGTTTTCCTCCCTCGATCTTGCGCCGGACCTGACGGAGGCGGACTTTGCTTTCGTGCCACCGCCGGGCGCCGACCTGTTTTACCATGACTGAGGACCTGTTCGGCGCGCCGGAAGACGCATACGCGCCGCTGGCCGCCCGGACACGCCCGACCACTCTCGACGGCTACGCGGGGCAGGCGCATCTGCTGGCGCCCGGCAGGCCGCTGCGCGAGGCTATCGACGCCGGCACGCTGCACTCCATGATCCTGTGGGGGCCGCCGGGGGTGGGCAAGACCACCCTGGCCCGTATCGCTGCGGAGGCGGCCGATGCCCGGTTCCTGCAGGTGTCGGCTGTGCTCAGTGGCGTCAAGGAAATCCGCGCTGCTATCGACCAGGCGCAGCAGGCGCGCGCCTCGGGTACCCGCACGGTGCTGTTCGTGGACGAGGCGCATCGCTTCAACAAGGCGCAACAGGATGCCTTCCTGCCCTATGTCGAGGACGGCACACTGACCTTCATCGGCGCCACGACCGAGAACCCCGCCTTTGAACTGAACAATGCGCTGCTGTCGCGCGCGCGAGTCTACAAACTGCGGCCCTTGGCCGGCGGAGAACTGCTGGAGGTCCTGACACGCGCCATCGCGCGGCTGGAGGGGGTGACTGCCGGGGAGGGCGTACTGGCCGCGCTCGCCGGACAGGCCGATGGCGACGCGCGGCGCGCGCTCAACGTACTCGAACTGGCGGCCGACATGGCCCGTGACGGCGTCATCACGACAGAGGTACTGGCGGAAGTGTCCCAGTCCTCGCTGCGTCGGTTTGACAAGGGCGGCGATGATTTCTACGACCAGATCAGCGCCCTGCACAAGGCCGTGCGGGGTTCCTCCCCGGATGGCGCGCTGTACTGGTTCTGTCGCATGCTGGACGGGGGTTGCGATCCGCTGTACATCGCCCGGCGCGTGGTGCGCATGGCCAGCGAGGATATCGGCAACGCCGACCCGCGCGCGCTCGGCATCGCGCTGGAGGCATGGCAGGTGCAGGAGCGGCTCGGCAGCCCGGAGGGTGAACTGGCGATCGCCCAGGCCGTCCTGTATCTCGCCAGTGCGCCGAAGAGCAATGCCGCTTACACGGCGTTCAAGGCGGCGATGGCCGACGTGGAGGCCGGGGCCAGCGAAGAGGTGCCGCTGCACCTGCGCAACGCTCCCACCGCGCTCGCCAAGTCCATGGAGCACGGCGCCGACTACCGTTATGCCCACGACGAGGAGGGTGCCTACGCCGCCGGCGAGAGCTATTTTCCGGAAGGCCTGAAGGACCGTCAGTACTATTTCCCGGTGGAGCGCGGCCTCGAACAGAAAATCGCCGAGAAGCTGCGTTACCTGCGCGAGCGGGACAAAACCAGTACAATACGCCGCTACGATTAGGTCCCGACGGCCCCCGCATGAAATACCTGTTGTTCGTTGCCCTGGGTGGCGCTACCGGTGCGTTGTCGCGTCACTGGTTGGCCAACTGGGTGCACGGCTTGTGGGAGGGCAGGGTGCCGCTGGGCACGCTGCTTGTGAATGGGGTGGGGTCCTTCGCCATCGGTATCGTGTACGTGGTGTTGATGGAAAAGGCGCTGCTGCATTCGGACTGGCGCGGCGTGCTGATGGTGGGTTTCCTCGGCGCGTTCACCACGTTTTCCACGTATTCACTGGAGACAGTACGGCTGGTGGAAACGGGGCATACGCTGACGGCGCTGGGCTACATGTTCGGCAGCGCCGCGTTGTGCGTCGCGGCGGCGGCGGCGGCGATGGCAATGACCCGCGCATTGCTCTAGGTCCGGCGCCAGGCTTAGCGCAGTGCACAACTGAAAACTGCTTCTCCGGCAGTGATGAGTGAACAGGACGTAACGGCATGCTCGATATCAAGGTGGTCCGGCAGGACCCCGACGCCATCGCCGCGCAACTGCAAAAGCGCGGTTTCAACTTCGACGTGGAAGCCTTCCGCGCGCTGGACGCGCGACGCAAGCAGGCCGACGTCGACAGCCAGAACCTGCAGGCTGAACGCAAGAGTGCCTCGAAGAAGATCGGCGCGTTGATCAATGACGGCATGAGTGTCGACGACGCGAAAGCCCAGGTGAACGAGACGCTGGAGCGTATTGCGTCACAACTCGACGACCTGACAGAGCAGGCCAGGGTGGCGCAGGCGGAACTGGAAGACCTGTTGCTGTGCACGCCCAATATCCCGGACGGCGCGGTGCCCGAGGGTGCCTCCGAAGACGACAACGTGGAGGTCTCGCGCTGGGGCGAGCCGAGGGCGTTTACCTTCCCAGTGCGCGATCACGTGGAGATAGGCGAGGGCCTGGGCCAACTGGATACGGACTCCGCCACCAAGATCACGGGCAGCCGCTTCACCGTCCTGTACGCGGAGGTGGCGCGGCTGCACAGGGCACTTATCCAGTTCATGCTCAACCTGCACACGACGCAGCACGGCTACCGTGAGGTCTACGCGCCCTACATCGTGAACGCCGATTCCCTGCGCGGCACGGGCAACCTGCCCAAGTTCGAGCAGGACCTGTTCAAGCTGCGCGACGAGCGCGACTTCTACCTCATTCCGACAGCGGAGGTGCCGGTCACGAATATCGCGCGCGACCGGATATTTGAAGCCGACGAACTCGGTGAGCGCGGCGTGCGCTTTGCCTGTCATTCACCGTGTTTCCGCAGCGAGGCGGGCAGTTACGGCCGCGACACCCGCGGCATGATTCGCCAGCACCAGTTTGAAAAGGTGGAACTGGTGCAGTTTGTGCGCCCCGCCCAGTCCGATGCGGCGCTGGAAGAGCTGACGGGGCACGCCGAGCAAGTCCTCGTTCTCCTGGGCCTGCCGTACCGCAAGGTGGTGCTCTGCGCCGGCGATCTCAGTTTCTCGTCGCGCAAGACGTACGACCTCGAGGTCTGGTTGCCGGCCCAGGACACATACCGCGAGATTTCCTCCTGCAGTAACTTCGGTGACTACCAGGCACGGCGTATGCAGGCGCGTTGGCGCAACCCGGAGACGGGCAAGCCGGAGTTACTGCACACGCTGAACGGATCGGGCCTCGCGGTAGGCCGTACGCTCGTGGCCATACTCGAGAACTACCAGCGCGAGGACGGCTCGGTAGAGGTTCCGGAGGCGCTTCGGCCCTACATGGGTGGCGCCGAGGTGATCGGGAGCTGATGGACTACCTGCCGGTCAGCCTCAAGCTCACCGGGAAACGTGTACTGCTCGTAGGCGCTGGCGCGGTCGCCACTCGCAAGGCGCGCCTGCTGTTGCGCGCGGGGGCGGTCCTGTACGTGGTGGCGCCGCACATGGAAGACAGCCTGCGTGCGCTCCTGAGCGATGACTGTCGCTGGCGCGCGGGAGAGTACCGCTCGGAAGATCTCGACGGCGTCAGCATCGTGGTGGCCGCCACCGCGTCGGTTGCGGTTAATCGCGCGGTCTCGGCGGATGCGCAGCACCGGGCGCTCCCGGTCAATGTCGTCGACGCGCCCGAGCTTTGCACGTTCATCTTCCCCGCCATCGTCGATCGCGATCCGATCCTTGTCAGTGTCTCCAGCGGCGGGCGCAGCCCCGTGTTGACGCGCATTCTCAGGCGCAGGATCGAGTCCATGATACCGGGCGCCTACGGGCGCCTCGGCGCGTTCGCCGGTAATCTGCGCGACCGCGTCAAGGGCAGCATCGCGGACCCCTCCCGGCGGCGACGGTTCTGGGAACAGGTACTGGAGGGCGCCGTCGCGGAGCAGGTCATGGCAGGCCGCGAGGATGCGGCGCTGCACATGGTCGAGGAGCTGCTCGAAGGTGAGGCGGCGGCGCAGGGCGAAGTTTGCCTGGTCGGCGCGGGTCCCGGCGACCCTGATCTGCTCACGTTCAAGGCCGCGCGCCTGCTGCAGGGCGCGGATGTCGTGTTGTACGACGCGCTGGTCTCCGATGAGGTCATCGATATGGCGCGCCGCGATGCACAGCGCATCTACGTGGGGAAGCGTCGCGCCGACCACACGCTGCCCCAGGACGAGATCAACAAGTTGCTGCTGGATCTTGCCCGATCGGGCAAGCGAGTCGTGCGGTTGAAGGGCGGCGACCCGTTTATCTTTGGCCGCGGCGGTGAGGAGATCGAGCTGCTGGCGCGCGAGGGCATCCCGTTCCAGGTGGTGCCCGGCATCACTGCCGCGAGCGGTGCCGCCTGTTACGCCGGCATCCCGCTGACTCACCGCGACCACGCGCAGTCCGTGCGCTTCGTGGCGGGCTACCTGAAGGGCGACCGGGTGGAGCACGACTGGTCGCTATTACAGAACCCGGCGGAAACGCTCGTCTTCTACATGGGGTTGGTCGGCCTGCCGGTCATCTGCGAGCAGTTGGTCAGTCACGGCCGCTCGCCGGATACACCGGTGGCCCTGGTCGAGCGGGCCACTTCGAGCAGGCAGCGCGTGCTTACCGGCACGCTGGCAACAATGGTGGAGGTGGTCGCCGCCGCCGGACCGGAGGCTCCTACGATTATCATCGTTGGCGACGTCGTGCGCTTGCACGCGGAGCTGGCATGGTTCGGTGCAGCGCCCGGGCGAGAGTAGCGCCTAGCGTTCGCCGCCCGACAGGACGTCCTGGTCGGTCCCGGCATTGCGCGCCGCGAAGCGGCGCTCCTTGATCAGCAGCAGGTCGACGAGGATATTGCCGGCCTCGAGCAGCAGCACATCGTCCCCGGTGTCTTCGTCTTCCTCGTGGGCGAGCTCGGGTTCCTCCTCCTCGGCCTCTTCCTCCAGCGCTGTCAGCAGCGGCTCTCCCTTCGCCTTGCGACGCTTGTTCTCAATGTCGAGTGCGCGTTTTTCCTGGTTTTCACGCAGGGCGATACGCGCTGAGGCATTGAGGGGCAGGGCGGTGATTTCGCGCGACTCCGCAGCCAGCGCGACCTGGTCTTCGAGGTAGATGTAGTCCGGGTTGCGTGCGCTGCGTTCCTGGAACAGTGCCGTCACCGTCGGCAGTACGCTGCTGAGGTCGTTGTAGCGGCGGTGGCGCACGGGGTTTATCTGGTCCCAGTTGAGCGCGTGCTCCAGGGAGCTTTCGCCCACTTCCTCTGTATCGAACAGGGCGGGGAACTCTATGTCGGGCACCACGCCGCGGTGTTGCGTGCTCTCGCCGGAAATACGGTAGAACTTGCTCTCGGTAATTTTGAGCTGACCTTCTTCCAGCGGGATGAGGGTCTGTACGGTACCCTTGCCGAAGGAGCGGTCACCGACCACGATGCCGCGCTCGTAGTCCTGTATGGCACCGGCGAAAATCTCCGAGGCAGAGGCGCTCAAGCGGTTTATCAGCACCACCAACGGACCGTCATAGTAGGGGCCCTTCAGCCGCTTGCCGTCTCGCCAGACCTTGCGGGAAGAGTGACGTATCTGCACCGTGGGGCCGTACTCGATGAACAGCCCGGTGAGTTCATTCGCCTCCTGCAGGGAGCCGCCGCCGTTATTGCGCAGGTCGACGACGATGCCCTGGACATCCTCACCCTGCAGCTCGTCGAGCAGCTTCTTCACGTCACGGGTGGTGGACTTGTAATCCTTTTCACCGCGCCGCATGGCGTCAAAGTCGATGTAGAACGCCGGGATGTCGATCACGCCGACCTTGATCGTCTCGTCGCCGTTCTTGACCTCGAGCACTTTCTTCTGTGCGGCCTGTTCTTCCAGTTTCACCTTGTTGCGCTCGATGGTGATGATCTTGTGTGTGTCCAGCGTCTTGGCGCTGGCGGGGATCACGTCAAGGCGAACGAGGGTGCCCTTGGGGCCACGTATGAGTTCCACCACCTCGTCAAGACGCCAGCCGATGACGTCGACCATCTCGCCGTCATCGCCCTGGCCCACGGCCACAATGCGATCCGAGGGCTGCAGCTCACCCTGTTTGTCGGCGGGGCCGCTGGGTACCAGGCGGGTAACCTTGGTGTGCTCGTCCTCTGTCTGCAGGACCGCCCCGATGCCCTCCAGCGACAGGCTCATGTTGATATTGAAATTCTCCGAGCGGCGCGGTGAGAAGTAGTTGGTGTGGGGGTCGTACAGGGCGGTCAGTGCGTTGGCATACAACTGGAACACGTCCTGTTCATTGTACTGGGACAGGCGCGCGAGCTGGCTGCGGTAGCGCTTTTCCAGCGTCGGCACGATTTCCTCTTCCGGTTTTTCAGCCAGGCGCAGTCGCAGCACGTCGTTCTTCAATTGCTTGCGCCAGCGGTCGTCCAGCTCCGCCTTGTCCTTTGCCCAGTCCCGGTCGTCGGCATCGATGATGAAGCTCTCGTCGCGGTTGAAGTCGAGCTTTGCCACGGTGTCGGGCAGCGTTTCCAGCAGGCTGGTCAGGCGCGATTCCATGCTCTGGTAGTAGCGGTTGAAAATGGCAAACCCGGCCTCGAGATTGCCCTTGCGCAACTGGTCGTCCATCACGGTGCGGTAACGCTGGAACTCCTCGATATCCTTGCGCGTAAACAGCATGCGCGTGCGGTCCAGGCTGTCGAGGTAGGCATCCAGGTGTTGTGCGGACAGTTTGTCGTCGTAGGTGAGCTTGGCGTAGTGGCGCTCTTCCAGCTGCTCGACCAGTTGCGCGATCGTCTCGCGCTGTCCCGCAGTGGATTCAAAGGGGGGGTGGGTCGGGGCCGCAATCGCGGTGCTGAGCAGGACAGCGGCGGCAAGCCCCGCCAGCGGATGCAGTAGCGCTCTAATGTTCAAGTTTCACCTGCTCCGCCGTGGCCAGCGCAGGCCGGTACGGCGGTCTCATCTATGATCCTGCACTATGGAGTCTAGCCCCGTGGCAAAGTTCTGCGCAAGGCGGCGGCGCGGTGCAAGTCCGACGCAACCGGGACCGGTTCCCGCTGCGAAAAAGCAGCATCTATTGTAAGTATAACAACCACTTAGGAAGTATAGGTCACTCGCTTTGTCAAAAACACCCCGAAATCGTGGCGGTGGTCACACCCCGGCCAGGCCGTTGTGGGTCGACCGCGCGCCCGGCGCCGCCCGCGACTGGCCAGGGCGAGGCATTATTGACATACTTTCTGCCAATAAAGTTCCGGTCTTAATCCCACCCCGGCATTCGAATTGGAGAGAACTGGCGTGATTGCATTGACGGACAAGGTCACCTACAGCGTGGAGGACGGCGTCGCCGTGCTCACAGTCGATAACCCCCCGGTAAACGCCCTCAGCCAGGGCGTGCGCCAGGGTATCAAGGACGGGGTGGAGCGCGCCCTGGAGGACCCCGCCGTGGCGGCCGTCCTGCTGCACTGCGCGGGGCGCACATTCATCGCCGGCGCGGACATCACCGAGTTCGCCTCTGTCCCGCAGGGCCCCGATTTTCACGCGGTACTCGCGGTGATGGAAAATGCGCGCAAGCCGATTGTTGCCGCTATCCACGGTACGGCGCTGGGCGGCGGCCTGGAAACCGCGCTGTGTTGCCACTACCGCGTGGCCGTGGAGGATGCCCGCTTCGGCCTGCCCGAGGTGAACCTCGGGTTGTTACCGGGTGCGGGCGGGACGCAGCGCCTGCCGCGCCTGGTCGGGGTGGAGAAGGCCGTTGACATGGTCGTGTCCGGCAATCCGATCCGGGCTGCTGAGGCGCTTGAGTTGGGGCTCATCGACGCGCTTGTCACCGGCGACCTGCGCGCCCAGGCACTGGCGTTTGCGAGGGATGCGGCGGCGCGCGGCGAGTTGCCGCGCGTACGCGACAGGCAGGACAAGCTCGCCGTGGAGCCCGGCTACTTCGACCAGGTGCGCGCGGCGATCGCGCGCAAGACCCGGGGCTTCCTCGCGCCCGAACTGAACATTCAGTGCATCGAGGCCGCGGTGAGCCAACCTTTCGACGAGGGCCTCGCCACGGAAGCGAAACTGTTCCGGCAGGCACTTGCGAGTCCCGAGTCCGCGGCGCAGCAATACTTCTTTTTCGCGGAGCGCCAGGCCGCCAAGGTGCCGGGGCTGCCGAAGGATACACCGGAGCGGCCGATCAACAGGGTCGGCATCATCGGGGCGGGAACCATGGGTGGCGGTATCGCCATGAATATGGCCAACGCCGGTATTCCCGTTACCGTCGTGGAGATGAGCGACGCGGCGCTGCAGCGGGGCCTGGGCGTCGTGCGCAAGAACTACGAAAACACCGCGCGCAAGGGCCGCATCTCCGAGGGGGATGTCCAGGCGCGGATGGATCTGTTCACCGGCTCACTGGATCTTGCAGACCTTGCCGACTGCGACCTGGTCATCGAGGCGGTGTTCGAGAACATGGCCGTGAAAAAAGAGATTTTTACGAAGCTCGACGCCATCGCGGCGCCGAACGCCATCCTCGCCTCCAATACCTCGGCACTCAACCTTAACGAGATCGCCGCGGTCACCACGCGCCCCGAGTCGGTTATCGGGCTGCACTTCTTCTCGCCGGCCAACGTGATGAAACTGCTCGAGGTGGTGCGCGGCGATAAGACCGCGCCGGACGTGATACAGACCTGTATGCGCTTCGCCAAGCGGATTGGGAAAGTCCCTGTGCTGGTCGGTGTCTGCCATGGCTTCGTCGGCAACCGCATCCTGTTCCAGCGCCAGGCGCTGGAGGGCGCCACACCCGCGCACATCGACGAAGTGCTGTACGAGTTCGGACTCCCCATGGGGCCGTTCCAGATGAGCGACCTCGCGGGGCTGGACATCGGCTGGAGCAAGGAGACCTCGACCGGGTCGACGGTCAGTGAGCGCCTCTGTGAGCTGGGGCGCTTCGGCCAGAAATCGGGTGCGGGCTACTATGACTACGACGAGCAGCGCAACCGCACCCCCGCGGCCGTCGCCGTGGAATTGTTCGAGGAGTTTGCCGCGAAGCAGGGCATAACGCGCCGGGAGATAGGCGATGAAGAAATCCTGGACCGCCTGTTGCTGCCGATGATCAACGAGGGCGCGAGGATTCTCGAGGAGGGCATCGCGAGTCGCGCCAGCGATATCGATGTGGTGTATGTCTACGGCTACGGCTGGCCGGTGTACCGCGGCGGCCCCATGCACTACGCCAACAGCCTGGGCCTCGCGGAGGTGCGGGCGCGGCTGGAGCGCTATCGGGGCAAGACCGGCGATGCGGCGTTTGAGCCGGCTGCCCTTCTCGTGGAGCTGGCGGAGAAGGGCGGCAGCTTCACCTGAGTTGCGCGCGAGTTACCCGCCGCGGGGCAATGCCGCCCGTATCCCCTGCCAGGGGTGTTCGTTCAGCGGTCGGCGCCTCCGCGCTGCAGGCATCACGCCGTGACCACTGCCCACTGGCATTTCCATTTCATTTGGCATAAATTGTGCCACTTCAAATTTACCGCTCCGGGTCGAGCGCTTCCCCAATCCGGCGTGCGCACCCGCGCACGGACTTTTGCAAACAGGAATCCTATCTATGAAAACCCGACTGACTGAACTGCTCGGCATCGAGCACCCGATCATTTGTGGCGGCATGATGCGCGTCGGCACGCCCGAGCTGGCCGCGGCCGCGTCCAATGCCGGCGCCCTGGGTGTGATGACTGCACTGACCTCGGGCAGTCCGGAGCAGCTCGAGAAGGATATTGCCCTGGCCCAGTCGCTGACCGACAAGCCGTTTGCCGTGAACCTCACGGTGGGAGTCGTCGCCACACCGATCAACTACGACGATCTCGTCGATGTCATCGTAAAAAGCGGCGTGAAGATCGTCGAGACCGCGGGCCGCAGCCCCGAGCCCTTCATGGAGATCTTCAACGCGCACGGCGTCAAGGTCATCCACAAGTGCGTCGCCGTGCGCCACGCGCTGAAGGCGGAGAAGCTCGGCGTTGCGGCGGTGAGCATCGACGGCTTTGAATGCGCCGGCCACCCGGGCGAGGAAGATGTCCCGGGCCTTATCCTGATCCCGGCCGCGGCGAACCGCCTGTCCATCCCCATCGTCGCCTCGGGCGGTATCGCCGACGGTCGCGGACTCGCTGCCGCGCTGGCGCTGGGCGCCGACGGCATCAACATGGGTACGCGCTTCATGGTGACCAAGGAGGCGCCTATCCACGAGGGTATCAAGCAGAAGATCGTAGAGATGGACGAAACGCAGACGCGACTGATCTTCCGCAGCTTTCGCAACACGGCGCGGGTCTACAAGAACGGCATCGCGGACAAGGTCGCCGAAATCGAGGCGCAGGGCGGCGAGTTCGGCGATGTGCACGAGATGGTGTCCGGCAAGAACCAGGAGAAGGCCTGGTCCACCGGCGACATCGAGGCGGGTATGGTCACGGTGGGTATGTGCGGCGGCCTGATCAACGACATCCCCACCTGCGAGGAACTGGTGAACAACATCATGTCCGACGCCGAGGCGATCATCAAACAGCGGCTCGGGGGGATGGTCGCCGCCTGACCCTGTATCAGGTTGTCGCTGCGTGCTCGGGCAGGCGCAGCGGCAGCAGGATCGCCATGGCGCATAACGTGGCGACTGCGAAAACCAGCATGGGGTAGACGAAAGTCCCGTAGGTATCCACGAGCCGGCCCACCAGCACGAAGGTCGGCAGCACGCACAGTGTCACGAGAGGCGACACCAGCCCCATGGCGAGCCCATAGCTCTTCAGGCCGAACAGCCGCGCGAGGATAGCTCCCCACACGGGCAGCAATCCGCCGGAGGCCAACCCCATGCAAATCGCCGCGGCCAGCATGATGGTGAAGCTGTCGCCCGCGAAGGCGAACAGGGCCAGCGCCGCGATGGCCAGTGCCTCGGCCAGCCACAGGGCCGACCTCAGGTTCAGGCGGTCCGCCGCGCTGCCGAAGATCAGCTTGCCCACCAGGCCGAAGACCGCCAGCACCATGATCAGCGTCGAGCCGGCGCCGCCGTCGAAGCCGGCGGCAATCGCATAGGGCGTCAGGTTGGACAGCACGGCGCTGTAGGCGCCCAGCACCAGGCCGAGGCTGATGCCCACGTACCAGAAGTTGCCACTGCTGAGGATATCCTTTGCACTGAGTGCCGAGTCCGCGCCTGCAGCCGTCGCGTGGGGGTCGTGCTCGGGCGCCATGCCCACATCCTCGGGGCGGCCCCTGACCAGGAAGAAGGCGGCGGGCGTCATGACCAACAGCACGCAAAGGGCGAGCTTGTCGAGGGCGGAGCGCCAGTCCCCGGTCTCCAGCCAGAATTCCAGCAGGCCGGGCAGCAGGGCGCCGCCGGCTGAGGTGCCGATGGCGGCGATGCCCAGTGCGCGCCCCCGGTTCACCGTGAACCAGCGCGACACCGCGGCGGCCGCGGGAATCATGGCGCCGAAACAGTTCGCCAGCGTCATGGTGAGGCCGAAGCACCAGACGTACTGCGTAATGTTTGCACTGCGCGCCATAAGCGCGAGCCCGCCCGCGAAGGCGAGACTCCCCGCGACCATGATGGCGCGCACGGACATACGGTCCACCAGCGCGCCCGCGACGGGTGACACCACGAGGCCGGTGAACGTGCCGATCGTCATGCCGTACATCACCTGTTCCAGGCTGACGTCGAACTCGCGTTGCAGGTGTGGGATGAGCAGGCTTGCCGCGTAGGTAAAAAAACCGACAATGAACAACTGCGTGGTGAAGGCGCCGGCGACTATGCGCCATCCGTAGAACATGCAGGACTCCAGTTGGCCGCGGTGTCGCCCCGGCAGGATTCAGGTGAGATATGAATATACGGCAGATAGCACTCGTCGCAAGCGACCTGGCGGCAACACAGGACGGGCTGTTCAAATTGTTGGGACTTGAGCGGGGATTTCACGACCCGCTGGTGGGGCAGTTCGGCCTGCACAACGTGGTGATGCGCCTCGGGGATACCTACCTCGAGGTCGTGGCGCCCAACGAGGCGGGCACCACGGCGGGGCGCTTCCTGGAGCGCCGTGGCGGCGACAGCGGCTACATGGTGCTCGTCCAGGTCGATGACCTGCAACGGGAGCGCGCGCGGGTGGCGGAGGCGGGCATCCGCATCGTGTGGGAGGTCCATACCGACACGGCGAGCGGCGTGCACCTGCACCCGAAGGATGTACCGGGCGCCATCGCGTCACTCGACGCCATGGCGCCGCCGCGGCAATGGTTCTGGGCAGGGGAGGCCGGGGGCGATGACCTGCCGCGCGCCCGCAACGTGGGCGCCATCGTCGCGGCCGAGATCCAGAGTGCGGAGCCCGCGGCCACGGCGGACTGCTGGTCTCGGGCCTACGGGGTGCCCCTGGCGGGCGACGCAGCGGCTCCGGATCTCCAGTTCGACGACACCGTCCTGCGTTTCCGGATGTCGCGTGACGGGCGCGGGCCGGGACTCGCCGGGATAGACATCAGCGTTCGTGATCTTCCCGCCATTCGCGCGGCGGCGGCGACACTGGGGCTGTCGCTGAACGGCAACGCGCTGGTGTATTGCGGTACGCGCTTTAACTTTGTTGCACCGCCTTGAGCGACTTCTGAAGTTCGTCGCGCATGGTGGCCAGCGTCGCGGCGCGCGCGGAGAGTTTGTTGTTGGCGTAGTGGGCAGTGGGTAACTGCGCCAGGCCCTCGGCAATCTCCCGCGCTCGTGGCAACACCTGTTCCGGCGCCACCACCTCGTCGAGGAAGCCTGCCGCAACCGCGAGTTCCGGCCCGAATATCTCGGCCTGGATGGCGGCGCGCGTCGCATAGGCGGGTGCGAGGCGCGCCATCGTCAGGGCAACGAGCGGTGTCGGTATGTCCATGTTGATGCGGGTTTCGGGCAGGCTCCACTGGAACGCACCCTGCGCCCCGACGCGGTTGTCGCACGCCAGCAGCAGGAAGGCGCCCATGGCGATACCGTGGCCGGTGCAGGCCGCCACGACCGGCATCGGGTAGCTGTACAGGCGGATTGCGAGTTCGATGCCCTTGAGCACCATGCCGATGCCTTCCTCCGCGCTGCGCTGGAAGATCTTCAGGTCAAAGCCCGCGGAGAACATGCCCTCGCGTCCGCACAGCAGCACCGCGCCCGCGCCGTCGGCCTCGGCCCTGTCGAGACAGTCGTTCATGGTGTCGCTGAAGGTGGGGCTGACCACGTTCGCCTTGCCGTCGTCGAAGCGGATGAGCGCAACCCTGTCCTGCAGCGTGTAGTCCATCGTGTCACTCATCTTGTCACCCTTTACGCGGCTGGCTTGCAAACATATGGCACATATGGTGTCATTAAAAATCACAGCGAGCAAGCGCTCCAGAACGCGGTGCATGCATGACACAGACGACAGAACCTGTCTCCGACGGCCGCAGGCAGCGCAGCGAACGCAGCCGCCGTGCCATCACGGAGGCCCTGCTCAGCCTGATCGCAGAGGGGGTGCTTGTGCCGACCGCGCAACAGGTCTCGGAGCGCGCCGGGGTGGGTATCCGCTCGGTGTTCCGGCATTTCTCCGACATGGAGAGCCTGTTCGTCACCGCGGACGAACTCAACCGCGCGAAGTACCAGAACCTGTTTGCGGGCGGCGACCGCAACGGGCCGCTCGACAAGCGCATCGAACACGCCGTGGAACAACACGCGGTTGCCTACGAAGCGGCGGGGCATGTATTTCTTTCCACCACGTCGCAGCTGTGGCGCTACGAGATCCTGCAGGAGCAGTATGCCCGCGCGCAGCGCCAGATCCGCAGAGACCTCGAGGACTGGCTGCCAGAGTTGAAGGACCTGCCGGCCGACCGCCGTGAAATGGTCGACATGCTGGCTTCATTCGAATGCTGGCACCGCCTGCGCGAGACCCAGGGCCAGAGTCGCAAGACCAGCATTCGGCTCGTTACCGACATGCTGCGCCGGGTCATCGCGGGCGACTAGCCCTGCAGGTTGAATCAGTCCACACTCCCACCGCAGAAAACAATAACCAGGAGAATCGCCATGCTCGACAAGATCATCAAGGGCCTCGCTTACCTATTGTCCGCACTGTTACTGATCAACGGCATCCAGTGGCTCGCCGTCCCCGCGACGACCGCGGAGAGCTTCGGCATGCCATTGCTGGACGGTATCGGCCGCAGTACCCAGATCGGGGACCTGAGCGCCTTTTTTATCGTCGCCGGTGGCATGGGCCTCGCGGGCCTGCTGCGCGGGGACAGGAGCCTGCTGCTCGCCCCGGCGGCGCTGGTGGGCGGTGCGGCCGCGTTCCGCACTCTCGCCTGGGGGGTACACGGGGCGCCCTTTGCCACCCAGTTCATCGTGATCGAGATAGTCATGCTGGTCGTTTTCCTCGCCGCGCGCAGCCGGCTCGGCAACGCCGGCTGAGCATGCAATGAGCGAGCAATTCAAGGACCAGGGAGGCGCGGCAACCTCCAACCCCAGTCGGTTGCTGCGCTGGCTGACGTCCCGATTCATGACTCACCTGAGCCAACGCAGCGTCGTGGAGAAACGACGCGCCAAGGCGGAGCGACTGCGCCGGAAAAACGACGCGCCACATGTTGTCGAGTATTTCCACCAGGTGGAGGACGGCTACAGCCATCTCGCGATCCAGATGCTGGAGCCGTTGTGCCGGCGCTATGACATCCGGCTCGTGTGTCACCTTGTCAGCGGTCCCCGGGGGGCCAACTCCCCGGAGCCCGACCTGTTGCTGCGACTGTCGCGCTACGACGCCGGCCTGGTCGCACCCGAGTACGGCCTAGATTTCCCCGGCGGGAATGACGCTCCCGACGAGACCTGTCGCGAACAGGCTGCGCGGATTCTCGCCGCGCTGGACGACGAGGCGTTTGTCGCGCATGGCGCCGGGGTCAGCACCGCGCTCTGGCGCGGCGACAGGCAGGCGCTGGCCGCGCTGGAGAAGGATCTCGGCAGCGCCGACGCTGCCGGGGCGGCCGCGCGTCTCGCAGCGGGGGACGCGCGCCTTGCACAGCTCAAACACTATTCCGGCGCGATGTTCTTCTATGGCGGCGAATGGTACTGGGGGGTCGACCGGCTGTATCACCTCGAGGCGCGGCTGGGTGACGTCGGCGCGCTGCAGCAATCCGGTCGCGACCCGCTTGTGCCCAGGCCTCCCATCGAGGCCGGGCCGTTGCGCGACAACGGGCGCCTGACGCTGGAAGTCTATCCCTCCCTGCGCAGTCCCTATACGGCGATCAGCTTCGACCGGGCGGTAAAACTCGCGCAGGACACCGGGGTGAACCTGGTGGTGCGCCCTGTACTGCCCATGGTCATGCGCGGCGTTCCCGCCACGCGGCAGAAAGGTATATACATCTTCACCGATACCGCCCGCGAGGCGCGCTACGCCGGCGTGCCCTACGGCAACTTCTACGACCCCATCGGCGCGCCCGTTCGCCGTGCCTACGCCCTCTACCCGTGGGCCTGCGAGCAGGGCAAGGGGAACGCGTTGATCAGCGCCTTCCTCAACTGCGCCTTCGCGCGCGGCGTCAACGCCGGGACCGACAAGGGCCTGCGCGAGGTCGTCGAAAGCGCCGGGCTGGACTGGGATGAAGCCCGGCAGCACCTCAAGGATACGGACTGGGAGCCCCTGCTGGAGGAGAACCGCCTGGCGATGTACAAGCATGGCCTGTGGGGCGTGCCGAGCTTTCGCCTGGCGGACGAGAATGGCCAGACGCGGCTGGCACTGTGGGGCCAGGACAGGCTGTGGCTGATCTCGCGGCATATCCAGCGCTTGCTCGCGCACCGGGCGGCGGCCTGATTTGACCGGTGGCGCCGGTTGCCGTGTGTATTGTAATGGCATATAGTCTGCCACAACACAATGTAAGCGGTAATCACATTGCCCGCGTATAGCTTTACTCCAGTCCCGGACTAGCGCCGGGAGTGTCTCGCCGGCGGCGCCGGGAACCCCCCGAAAGGAAGCACCACAGTTATCGGGCCGCGCCGTCGCCCTGCATTCTTTGAGGAGCAACCATGGATACACGACTGAGCGACGAAGACCTGGCTTTCCGCGACGAGGTCCGAGCCTTTTTCGCGGAGGCCTTCGACGAGGACATTGCCGCAAAGGTGAGCAATACGGCCACCATGAAAGAGGGCATGATCGAGTGGCAACACCGCCTCAACGCAAAGGGCTGGATGGCCCCCAACTGGCCTGTTGAACACGGCGGGACGGGGTGGAGCGTCACCCAGTCCTTCATCTTCCAGTCCGAGCGCGCGATGTCGGGTGCGCCGGATGTCATTCCCTTCGGTGTCGTGATGGTCGCGCCCGTCATCTACACCTACGGCACGCAGGAGCAGAAGGAGCGTTTCCTGCCGCGCATCCTGAACAGCGAGGACTGGTGGTGCCAGGGTTATTCCGAGCCGGGCGCCGGCTCCGACCTCGCGTCGCTAAAGACGAAGGCGGAGCTCGACGGCGATCACTACGTCATCAACGGCAGCAAGATCTGGACGACCTACGCCCAGTACGCCGACTGGATCTTCTGCCTCGTGCGCACCGACAACTCCGGCAAGAAACAGGAGGGCATCACGTTCCTGCTCATCGACATGAAGTCGCCGGGTATCACCGTGCGTCCGATCGAGACCATCGACGGCTTCCATCACCTGAACGAGGTGTTTTTCGATAACGTGCGCGTGCCCGTCGAAAACCGTATCGGTGAAGAGGGCAAGGGCTGGACCTATGCGAAGTCGCTGCTGGTGCACGAGCGCCTGTCCATTGCCGAGGTCGCAGACTCCAAGCGCGCGCTGGCGGAGCTGCGCGAGTTTGCCCGCCGTGAGGTGAACGGGGGCGCGAGCCTGCTCGACGACCCGCATTTCGCGCAGCGTCTTGGCGATGTCGAGATCGACCTGATGGCGCTCGAGTACACCGAGTTGCGGACTCTCGCCGACGTTGCGGAGGGCAAGCACCCCGGGCCGGAGTCGTCGCTGCTCAAGCTGCAGGGCACGGAAATCCAGCAGGCGTTACAGGAACTGCGGATGGATGTTGCCGGCTACTACAGCCAGGCGCTGCAGGGAGACCTGTCCGACGATGACTACGGGCATGATTTCGCCAGCATCGCACAGAAGCTCTACTTCCGCGGGCGTGCCTCGTCGATTTACGGGGGCTCCAACGAAGTCCAGAAAAACATCACGTCCAAGTTCGTTTTGGGCCTGTAGGAGGTAAGCCATGAACTTTAACCTGAGTGAAGAACAGGCCCTGATTCGCGACAGCATCGCGCGCTTCGTGCAGGACAACTACGCGTTCGACAAGCGCAACGCGTACGTCGCCATGGAGCACGGTTTCAGCCCGGACAACTGGCAGCAGATGGCCGAACTCGGCTGGCTCTCCATTCCGTTTGCCGAGGAGTACGGTGGTTTTGGCGGCGGCCCCGTGGACGCCATGGTCATCATGCAGGAATTCGGCAAGGGCCTCGTGGCGGAGCCCTACCTGCCTACCGTACTGCTGTTTGGCGCTCTCCTGCAAAAAGGTGCAGAGGCGGAAATCGCGGGCGAACTTATCCCGCGGGTCATCGCCGGGGAGCTGCAGGGAGCCGTTGCGTATGTCGAGCGGCAGAGCCGCTACGCCCTCAACGATGTGGCGACCCGTGCCACCCGCGACGGTGACGGCTGGAGCATCAGCGGCGAGAAGACCGTGGTGCTGAACGGCGGCGTGGCACACAAGCTGGTGGTCGCGGCGCGCACCGCGGGCGAGCAGGCCGACGAGTCAGGCATCTCGCTGTTCCTGGTGGACGCGCAGGCGCCGGGTCTCTCCCGCAGCGTGTACCGCATGACCGACGGCATGGAGACCGCCAACATCCGCTTCGACGGCGTGGCCGCGCAGGCGCTTATCGGCGGTGAGGGCGCTGGCCTTTCGTTGCTGCAGGAGGTCATCGACCAGGCCATCCTGGCGGTCTCCGCGAACGCCCTGGGCGCGATGGAGTTCCTCAATGCCACCACGGTCGAATACTGCAAGACCCGCGAGCAGTTCGGCGTGGCGATCGGCAGTTTCCAGGCGCTGCAGCACCGCATGGTGGATACCTTCGCGGCCTGCGAGAACACCCGTTCGCTGTTGTATCGCGCCGTGTGTGCCTTCGACGCGGGGGACGAGGACGCGCAGCGCAGCCTGCACGCCCTCAAGGTCATGGTCGGCAAGGCCGGCCGGCACATCGGCGGCGAAGCCATCCAGCTACACGGCGGCATGGGCATGACCAACGAGTTGCCGGTGGGCTACTACGTAAAGCGCCTCATGCTGATCAATACCCTGTTCGGCGATGCGGACTACCATCGCGCGCGGTTCCAGGCACTGGTCAATACGAAGCCGCAGACGGTCGCCAGCGCGAAATCCGCCGCGGCCTGACCGGCCACCGGCTAACCGGACAAGCGGCGCACCCCGCAAGGGGTGCGCCTTTTTTATGACCGGACCTGTGGGGGTCGAATTCATTCGACCTGGCGCCGCTCCCCAACTCTGGAGGGTCGAATACATTCGACCTGTCGCCGCTCCCCAATTCTGTGGGGTCGAATTCATTCGACCTGGCGCCGCTCCCCAACTCTGTAGGGTCGAATTCGTTCGACCTGGCGCCACTCCTCAATTCTGTGGGGTCGAATTCATTCGACCTGGCGCCGCTCGCCAATTCTGTGGCGTCGAATTCATTCGACCTGGCGCCACTACCCCAACTCTGTAGGGTCGAATTTATTCGACCTGGCCGGACAGCTCTCGATAGCCACATCGCCTTGCATTGAGAGCGTTGTTCTACGTCGAATGAATTCGACCCTACGAGCTACCGGGCCGTAATCAGGGTGCTTTCTCTGACAGCGGAGGTCCTGCGCTAACTCTCATCCTTGATGGAGTGCAGCCAGTAGTGGTAGGTTTGCTGCGCCTGGTAACCGAGCGCGAGGATAACCACCGCGAGCGCGAACAACGCCAATCCGTTGCTTGACCAGAAGCACAGGATGATCCCGTCTACCACCAGGACAATCACCGTCGCAATCGATTCCTTGAAGTCGCGCCAGGTGCCTAGTTCCACCTGGCTGAAAAAGTACGCGTTGGCGGGCTCCCTGCGCGCACGGACCAGTGACCTGCGCGCGGTCATCACCATGAGGGCGAAGATACCTCCCATCAGCAGCAACCAGATGCCGATGTAGTCGGGCTGCATGGTCTCGATCATGCCGAACTCGAGCAGGCCGACGAAGAAGGGCGTCAGGGCGTCCTCCAGGGACGGCAGCCACGTGAAGCGCAGCACGATGCTCACATAGAACACCCAGACCTGCAGGATGCCCCAGAGCACAACGACGACCTGTAACCCGCCGAGCAGGGCAGGCCAGCCACCGTCCAGCAGGAAGTCGCTGGCGATCAGTTGCGCCCAGTAGAATTCGAGTGCGAGGGCCTGGATCATGCTGAGCAGCGTCAGCATTACCGCGGGTAGTAATTCTTTCGCCCGATCTGCCTGTTTGCTCATGCTGCTGCCTGTTCCGGGTTGCAGCGCGCATGATTGCAGGCTCGGGCCGGCGGGGCAATGCCGCGCTCAGACCATCGTGGCATTGCCGCGAAAGGGGGGATCGAGGCCGACGTTGACGTCGGTCTCAGGCAGGTCCGAGCGCCAGAGGGGTTCCCAGCAACCGTGCCGCTCGAGCAGGGCGCGGGCGTCCTCTTTCGCGGGCTCGGGCAGCGCCTCGAATTCCTCGCGCAGGCGGGCGAGGCACCACACGCGGTACGGTGAAATCCGGGCGCCGGGGTAGGTGACGCCTCCCGCGGTGAGATCGGCGCGCTGCCTGCCGGCGCGCACCGCCTCGGCGAGTTCGCAGAGGTAGGGCAGGTAGGTCGCCCCGATGTCCCTGAGCAGGGGGCCCCAGTCGTCGGGAATGCCGCTGACCCAGTCGCCGCGGGTACCCTGCGGCCCGGCGGCCCAGGTGCGTGCCACCCATTCCCAGACGCGGGGTGCGGTCGTGCGCATGATCTCGGCCGGGACGGGGTCCTGGGAGAAGTGACGGAACATCGGCCCCATGAACGCCACGTCCGCCAGGCTGGGACTGTTGCCCAACAGGTACGGCCGCTCCTCCAGCATGGCGGACAGCCACGCAAGGTTGTCGTGATACGCCTGTTCAACCTGTTTGCAGTTGGCTTTGGTCACGCCGTCGCCGGTGACAAAGCCGCCGAGCTGGCGCCGCCGTATCATTGCGCGCTTGAGCGGGGCGGGCAGCGGCATCTCCGCCATCAGCTCGGCCGCCAGGTGCCAGCCCAGCGCGGCGCGCCCCTCCGGGTACCACCAGCGGTAGTGCATGGCGGGGCGCCACAGCCACTCATCGGCGTAGTCCTCCATCAGCAGCGAGAAAAAGCGCTGCAGGGGATCCGCGGGAATCACGGGCGGCGCGGGTTGTTGCGCTTCGAGCCAGGCAATCAGCGGCGTGGTGTCGGTCACCCAGCGCCCGTCCGCGAGCGTGCAGGCCGGCATCTGTTGTACGCCCGTCTCCTTGCGTATGCGGTTCCACACCCGCGGCGACACCATCGGCTCGAAGGTATAGTCCATGCCCTTGAGGCGCAGATACATTTCCAGCTTGCCGGTAAAGTACGACACATCGGAGCCGTACACGACCATGGGGAAGATTGCGCTCATCGCCGGCTCCCGGGTGCGTTCGCGGTCGTTGCGACCCTAGTCCACCCCGGTAATGCGCCGGAGCATCTTGTTCATGCCGCCGATCCAGCGGTCGTAGTCGCCGGCCTTGCGCGCCATGTAGGTTTTGACTTCCTCGTGGGTGAGGATGAGGAACGCGTCGCGCGCCAGGTGCTCTACCACGATATCGGCCAGCACATCGGGTTCCATCATCCCGTCGGTGGAGGCCGCTTGTGTTGCGTTGGTGTTGTTGTCCGTCATCGCGGTGCGCACGGCCTGCGGGCACAGCACAGACACGTTGATGCCCTGGTGTCGGTAGGTCATCGCTATCCACTCCGCGAATCCCACGGCGGCGTGCTTCGTGGTGCCATAGGCCGCGCCGCCGAGCTGGTTCAGGAGTCCCGCGGCGGACGCAGTATTCATGAGGTGGCCGCCGCCACGCGCAATCATGCGCGGAATCATGTGGCGCGCGGCGTACACGTGGGACATCACGTTTACGTCCCAGCAGAATTGCCACTCGTCATTCGGTGACTGCTCGCTTTCACCCGCGCCGACGCCGGCGTTGCTGCAGAACAGGTCGATGGGGCCGACCTGTGACTCCGTGTCCTCGATAACGCGCAGTACGTCCTCCTCTTTCGCCACGTCAGCGGTCATGGGGATGCAGCCCAGTTCATCGGCCGTTTGCTGCGCGGTTGCGGCATTGAGGTCTACACCGACGATGGCCTTCGTGCCCTCCGCATTGAAGCGCCTGACCAGCGCCTTGCCGATGCCGCTCCCCGCACCGGTAATTACGACGATCTTGTCCTGCAACTGCATTGAGGGAATTCTCCGGGGCTCCGATTTGTTGACATAATAACTGCCATTACCTATAAAGTCATGATCAAAATGCGCCGGAGAGTTGCATCGTGGAAGTGAAAAACGCGCTCGAACCCAACGAGCAACAGGTGGCCGGATTCAGCGATCCCGATGACAGTAAAGCCATCTACATGGTCAACCTGCTGAAGTACCGCGACAGGGCTGAATACCCCGATGGGCGCGACAGCGAGCTGAGCGGCCGGGACGCCTACGCGCGCTACGCCGCGGCGGTCGGGGATTGCCTGGCGGCGGTCGGCGGGAGTTTCGTTTTCGCCGGCACCGTGCGCCGCCTGCTGCTGGGAGAAGTCGAAGAGTTGTGGGACGACGTCGCGATCGCAATGTACCCGAGTCGCGCCGCGATGCTGGAGATGATCATGAGTCCCACCTACCAGGCCATCGCGGAGCACCGCGCTGCCGGGCTGGAGGGGCAGCTCAATATCGAGACCGTGGACAGCGCACTGGGCGCCTAGCCGGCCGGTTTGCGTGGTATGAACGCCTCCAGCAGGCCGTACAGCGCCAGCAGCAACAGTCCCAACAATCCGCGCGGGTCACCGAGATTGAGCTGCGTTTCCACGGGGTAGGCGATGGTCTTGGTCAGCGCCGCCACCTTGAATGCGTGGCTGTCCCGCATCTCCGGTCTCGCGACGATTTCCATGAAGGTGCGGCGACTGCGGTAGCGCATCATTCCGCCCATGTCCCAGTTGTCCGCGTTGTCGATACCGACGACATCCATGGCGGGGAATACCGCGGTGCCGAGTATCACGGGATGACTGGCGCGGCGGAGCAGGTTGGGGAACATGTAAGCCATGTAGCGACCCATGAGCTGCTGTGCCGTCTCACCGGGTTGCGCGCCCTCGACGTCGGGCGGGTTATCGTTGTAGTCCACCGCGTTAAGCATGAAGAACTGCCGGCCGGAATCCTCGCGCATGAATCGCTCAAGCTTCGCGATGAACTCCGGCTGGTGATCCTCGCGAGCCCTGATCGGGTCGAGGAATGCCGAGATTTCCTCCTCGGACAGTGGGCCCCCGAAGTCCGTGTACCACCCCACAAACAGGGCGTAGAGAAGGGCGATGGGCAGCAGGATACCGGGTCTGGGACGCATGGGTGACTCTCCGTCGGTCTTATTGTTCGTTGCGGTGCTGTGAAGGAGTTGGCAAATGATTTGCCATGCCAGGCCCGGCGTCAACCGCGCGCTCTACACGCTGTCGGTGATAGGTATCGTGGCCAGCCAGATGCTGTCGCTGACGGAGTTGCGGCTCCAGATGTCGTGGTAAAAGCGGCTCGTGACGAGCTGTGCGAAGTAGAGCGGGCTGGGAAAACAGGCGATGAACACGTCGTCGAAACGGGCGACGCCCTCGAGCGCAACCGAGCGCCCGGTATGCATGGGGCCGTGCCCGTTCACGGCCATGAGGTCCAGCATGGCGTCGTTGAAACGCTCCTGCGCCGCCTGCTGCGTCGCGTTGCCGCGCTTGATGAGGTTAACGGTGACGAGGCCGCTTGAATTTACCTGCTGCGCAGCCTCCAGTCGCCGGACGCGCCGGCGCCACTCGTCGTAGCGCGGTGACGTGGGGTAATCCGGCTGTATCGCCAGGTCAGGCCGGCGCCAACGCCCCTTCAGGAGTTGGCCGATGCGCAGCCGCAGCAACCAGAGGGGCACCATCAGGTTCGCCTGCTGGTGGCGCCGCATGGCGTGCAGGTAGCTGTCGTCGAACAGTTCCATGACCGCCCCGTTCAGTATCCGCGCGCCGCGCTCCTCGTATTCGAAGCGCGAGCGGTACTGGAGGAGCGCCACGCCGTCGAAGGGCCGGTGACCCAGTTGCTCGGAATCGACTGTAAACGCGGCTTGCCCCGCGTAAATCAGCTTCGCCCGGCGGCGATTGGTGGTGCGCTGCACCAGCGCGCGCAAACTCTCCGCGGCGCGCGCACCGCCCTTGACCCTGAAGAACACGAGCACATGGAAAGCCTCGGTGGAATGCATGCAGAACTGCCTGTCCTGCGC
The DNA here is from genome assembly GCA_030428835.1 of Gammaproteobacteria bacterium. GTDB lineage: Bacteria > Pseudomonadota > Gammaproteobacteria > Pseudomonadales > Halieaceae > Marimicrobium. The sequence continues at coordinate 79,017 of JAUIEP010000001.1, forward strand.
GTGCACGCGGCGCACGTAGAGGAAGCGCAGGTACTGCACGCCCATGATGGCCAGCACCGCGACGACGAGGGCGATTAGCGCGGGATGCATGATTACCTGAGTCCGTTCAAGGGCCGCGCAAAACGGCACGGCCTTGGGATACTAGTTCATTGGCGGGTCCGCCGCCAACTGGTGCGGCCTAGCGTCGATACATGACAAACGGCGTGAGGCTGGCCACGCGGTCGTACAGGCGCCTGCCCACCGCGTTGAAGTGCTGGGTGTGCCAATACACGCTCGCGGCGCCGGCCTTGTCCGCCTCCGCGTACACGGCCTCGATCAAGGCGCGGCCGAGGCCGGTGCCGCGCAGTTCGACGTCCACATACAGGTCCTGCAGGTAACAGACCGGATCGATATGCCAGCAGTGACCATGGTAGAGGTAGTGCACCAGCCCTCGGGGTTCGCCGTCGACCAGGGCGAGCAGGCAGTGGTAGTCGGCCTGCTCGCGGGAGATCAGGCGGGCGAAAGTGGTGGCGTAGACCGCTTCCGGGACCGTGGACTCGTAGAACGCCAGGTAGAGGGTCCAGAGGCGGCGCCACTCGGCCTCGTCGGCTTCTGCGAGTGGTCTAATGATCGTCTTGTGCATTCAGGGTTTCCGCGGGCGGGGTCGGTGTTAGATCCAGGGGTTAAATTTTAATCCCTCCGTCCCCTTTATTTTCGCTCCGTCCCCTTTATTTTCGTGCTACCCCTACTGGGTTGTGGTGTTGCTCGCGGCGTGCGGAAAGCCACTGCTATATTGCCGCCTTTGCACAACAACCAAGGCGAGTCCCAGGACAAACAATGCAAGAGACACAGGCGCAGGGATAATATACGTCCGGAAATTCTGATCAAAGCTCCCTGGTTCCCAGTCCGGTATTCCGAAACGGGTGTTGAAGAAGAAGCTATCGCCTCCCGCGTAGCCGGCAGAGCCGGTGCCCGCGGGTATATTTCGCCCCACCCAACTGGCGTTGGGAATGCCAAACAATTCTAAGGCCAGTACGTCACCAGCACTTACAGGAAGAAAATTCTCAGAAAAGTCGAATGTGAAAACATCACCGACCTTATTAACAATTGAAGATGTCGCCAGAACAACCGAGCCATTGCTCCCTCCGATCGGAGTTCCATCGGAGGTAGCCAGTATGCGTGCCATGGTGAATTCGCCGGTCTGAGTATGTTGAACATCAACGCTGCCCAAGAATCCACCGAGGCCCACCGTGAAGGTTTGTGATCTCCCGAATGTCGCTCCATCAGAAATTCTGGCCCATGCAGAGACGTCCTCCGTCCAGTGCTCTTGGTCAAGTATCAGACTGGCAATTACCGGTTGACAGAATGTGAGCGAGATGAGCAGTGAAAACACACGACGCATAATCTTCACGTAGGACTCTCCACTAGCGAAAGGGCCGGCCCGCCGACTCACTACTCCGATAAGATACCTGGGATTCGCTCCCTTCGTCATTCGTTAGTGTTGCTACGACCGGTCACGGCAGGATCGAGTGTCCGGTTTGAGGCGTTAGCGGGACTAGTATTAGTCTAGCTCAAAATCGCGTTAACGGTGGCTTTCTGTTACGGGCGGATCGCATCTCCGCACTCTTCGCGATATGGATGAAGCGATAATCCCGGCCCAGGTCAGGCCGAAGCTTGAAGATTGGGACGAAGGGATTAAAGTTTAACCCCTCCGTTCCCTTTATTTCGAAACAGGGGGTGGCGATGTATCCCTGCCTCCCCCGTTTCCTAAGCGGGACTCCATCGGCTGCTTTGTGCCAATAATAGGCCTTCCGTCCCATCGTCTGAGCTAGTTCTTGCAGCAGGCAGGAAGGCTGCCTCAGCGGCCTCCTCAAGCGTATCGGAATCGTCATCAGCTATTTACGCATACAGGTCCTCCGCAGCCGTTGATGACGCAGGCATCCCCACAGCCGTCTTCATCGCTATCTTCTTGCTGCGGATTCGCGATTCTACGGCAGTTGTCATAATCGTCCTCCCAGCCATCATTATCATCGTCAGAATCGCAAGCGTCTCCGCCATCATCGGCCCCATCAGTATTGACTTGATCAGGATTGGCGAGCAGTGGACAGTTATCTGTTTCATCAGGCACGCCATCACTGTCTACGTCCCCGACTTCGGGATCTTCGTTTCCTGTATCTAACTGATCAACGATTTCTATGGATGAGTAGCTTCCCTCAGAATTGCCGAAGTCTCCGTCGAAGGCCTTCATTTCCATGGTGATGAAAGCTGAACCCGATTTGGAATTCTCAGAGTAGACACAGTTAACATGCACGACTTGGCCAGGAAGAGTCACATCAAAAGGACCTGGTGACGAGGTCTCGAAATTGATGTCCTCAAGTACTGGTTGAGGCGGGTTGTAGCAGCCTGACTGATGCACTTGGGTTTTCACATAAAGTGAGACCCATCCGCCTGTAGACACGTTCCCTCTGATACGTATTGGGGATCTCCTGTACGTGTGGAAGCCATATTCGGCCGCGTGGAATCTGTTCTCTCCATAGTAACGAGTCCGAGCGGCGCCCTCGAAGAGCGAATTGTCGGCATGTTGCGATACCGACGTTCCTGACCCGATGTAGATGACAAATTCATCCAAGGTCATGACGCGGCCTGAGGAAACGAAATGCAGTGATCGGCCGGTCGTCGAGCTTACTTCTTCATCAAGTACAGGGACGATCTGCCCCTCAGTGTATGGGATATCGCGAACGATCGTATATGAAGCTGCAAGCTCGTCATCGTCATACTGTAGATTTATTTCATTGACGCCCCAGTACCCGACAAATCCTGCATGGGAAACAGGGGGGCACGCCAAGCATAAGAAAATCATTGCCCTGAGGTATCGGATAGTCATGTGTAAGTCCTCCAAGGTAGCGGTGAAATCGCGCCTTCACCAAGCCCACGTCCGAAATATACGTTCGCTGTGAGTTGAAAGCAGGCATCGTAGCTAGTATAGCCATGGGGCTGGGTAGGCAATCGGAGGGCAGGCTAATAGAAAATCGGGTGTGTGGGTTGGTGTGCCTGTAGACTGAAAGGCGGCAAATTAAAAGCCTTATATATCAACAGGGTACATTCGCAACATGGCGGAAGAGGTAGGAGTCGAATAGCCCTGATTTTACTGACGATCTTCTGTCAGACAAACGCAAATAACACTATAAATACAGTACTTTTCACGCATTTCCGTTCCTAGCCGTTCCCGTGGTTTCTTGCCCTATCCCGTGATATTGTGTGGGTAGGCGTGTGGGTAGAGTCGTGCTCTTACCGGGGCCGCAGGGGCCAGAATCGAACCCTGAGCCTACCCACACAAGCTACCCACACAGAGCAGGAAGCGCAATATGGCGAAGCATCTACTCAGTGCCGTGAAGGTGAAGAACGCGAAGGGTGCCAACAGTAAGGGCGGCAAAAAATATTGGGCTGATGGTGCGGGCTTGTTCTTGCAAGTCTCGCCTACCGGCTCTAAGTCGTGGGTATTCCGTCGCAGGCAATCAGACGGTAGAACCCCGGAGGTCGGACTAGGCAGTTATCCGTCGATTGGACTGGCGGAAGCCAGAGACCGTGCCGGGGATATTCTGGCACTGGCGAGTGCTGGTGTGCCGGTGAAGGTCGCCCGTGACAAGGTGCTGGCGATTGAGTCCGCCGAGGTACACGAGGAACTAGAGCTACCCCCGCCCGGTACGATGACGTTCGACAAGGCCGCCGAGGAATACGTGGCGACGAAAATCGAGCCGGAATCTCGGTCAGAGAAACACGTCAAGGAATCCCGCGCCAAGCTGGCGACGTATGCCTCCCCGGTGTTCGGCTCCCTGCCTGTCGAAGAGGTCGAGCTACAACACATACGGGCTGCACTCGAACCGATCTGGCTGACGAAAAACCCGAGTGCGGTCAAACTGCGCGGGCTGATAGAGCAGGTTATCGACTACGCCACGGTCATGGGGTACCGGAAGGGCGAGAACCCGGCCCGGTGGCGCGGTAATCTCAAGCACGTACTCGCCAGCCCTAGCAAGGTGATCGGCGTCAAGCATCTGCCCTCGCTCCACTATGACGCGATGGGCGAATTCATGGCGGCATTGAAAGGTAGGGAAGGGCATCGCGCCCGGTGCCTAGAGCTGACCATTTACACGGCGGTACGGAGCGGCGAGAGCAGGGGTGCCCGGTGGGCAGAGATCGACCTTGCCAAAAAACTGTGGGTCATTCCCGGCGACCGTATGAAGGCAGGGCGGGAGCATCGCGTTCCGTTGTCTGCGCAGGCCGTGAAAATTCTCAAAGGGCAGGAAGGGCACCACGAAGAATTTGTATTCCCCGGTGCGCGAGGTAACAGCTACTTGTCGAATATGGCGATGACCATGCTATTGCGCGATATGGGCCGGGCAGATATCAGCGTTCACGGCTTTCGCTCCACCTTCCGAACATGGGCGGCAGAGACTACCGGGCATCCACACGATATTTGCGAAGCTGCGTTATCGCACGTTGTCGGTGATAAGACGGTAGCAGCGTATCAGCATTCCGACTTGCTAGAGCGACGACGCGAGCTAATGACCGATTGGGCGAAGTTCCTGACAGTGAGTAAGTAACGTGTCCCGATCAATTAATTACGCCAGAATGTTCAACCCCTGGCCCTAATGGGCTTGCATGGGAAGGTGGGAAAGTCCCATAATCGAATGACCTGCTAGAGGCAGAGACAACGAGCCGAAAGGCTCCATATAGAGCACGGATGACACCACCAGTTCGCGTTCTTATGGAGCCTTTTTTGTGCCCATCTGAAACGTGAACCCGAGATTCAGGGTTCATGCAATGACAGCATCACTACACGGCGACCAGATTCGCCAGATCGTTCAACACCACCTCGGCCCCACTGAAGTCGGTTCCGATGTTCAGACAGAACTGACGCGGGATATTGGTGTGTTGTTCAGCACGTCCTACCCCGACCGCATCCTACGTCGCCCGGAAGTCGAGCAGATGACCGGACTATCCCGCTCAGAAATTTACCGTCGAATTGCATTAGGCGTATTCCCGAAAGCGCGAAAACTCGGCTCGAATGCCGTGGGCTGGCTGCTGAGTGAGATTCAAGCGTACATCGCTGGGCTGGAAGTAGCGGCATAAAAAAAGGCCGCAGCGAGGGGTGAACACGATGCGACCTTCAAAAATGAAGTGGAGACTTCATGCATCAACCAGAGGTCGGCTAACCACCGGGAGTGCTGCGCACAGTTTACCAGCACTCCCACCAAAACACTATTTTTCAAGGCCCAAACGAGGGCCGGGAGTTGTTGGAATGAGCTTAGAGGCTTACCAGTACATTGAAAATCAGAGCAACAACGTTACTGACCGGCAATACAGAGTGCTGTCTGCGTTGGCAGGTTTCGCCAACAAAGACGGTGAGTGTTTCCCGAGTATTCAGCGGATTGCGGAACGTGCAGGGAAGCACCGACGAACGGTAGAGAGAATCTTAAGCGAACTGGAGGCTAAGGGCATGGTAACGATTGTGCGTAGACGGTGGGACGATTCAGGCAAACAGCGGACGAGTGTGTATGTCCTACCGGTCAAACCAAAGAGCGGAGCGGCGGTTTCACCGGGCGGCGGTTCCGTCCATAGCGGAGCGGCGGTTCTGTCCAAAAGCGGAGCGGCGATACTGCCGCTCGAAGAATCTGTCACCTATGAATCAGTCACTAAAGAATCATTAGACGGACCAATAGAGGTAGAGGGTGCGCAAGAAATCTGCGCACCGGGAATACAAGGGGAATTCTCTGAACAACCGGGCAAGAAGGAAAAGACACCAGAAGAGAAGATGAGTGCTTTTCCAGTCACTCAGAAATTTCTACACAGCATCAATACGAAAACGAAGAACGATGCAAAAGCGAAGGTCTGTTTCTGGTTCGAGCTATTGAGAAAGTATCACCCGAAGGCAAAGACGAAAGGGAAGCTGAGTCCGTGGAATCTCGATAGGTTGTACACGGTGTTCAAGTACTTCGATAAACCGATACACGCGAAGGTTGTTCTTGAATGGACTGCACAGCACTGGGAGGAAATCACTGGTGGAGAATATGAGCCACCTAAATCGCCGTCGCTGAAATGGATACACGAGCATCTAGAGGATTGTGTTAGTTACTTCAATTCAACTGCACCCGTGGAGCTAAAAAAATGAGTGATACAGCCACACGAGACTTTGAAGGTTATAGAGTTGGCGGGATGGTCACGCTACGTCAAATCCGCTGGTATCAGAATCAATTCCGCAAGCACTTGCGAGAGCAGGAACGGCGCGGCGGTATTCGTGGGGCACGGCGTAAAGCGTTCGGGAAGATGCAACCTGTTCTCTCTCGGAAGCCAGCGAAACAGTGCTATCAGATCATGCAGGCGCTGGAACTCGTGCAGTGACATTAATTGCACCCAACACAGTTTTTACACAACAACAGGGGATTATCAGATGGGCAAGTTAGTGAACACGGTAGAACTGGCAGCGATGTTGAGCTTGCATCGGTACACGGTGGGGAAGTTGTTCAAAGCCAGTTTCAAAACACACTCACGGGTCAGACACCATCCGTACAAGCTGTATGACGTTGATCTAGTAGCAGCACAGATCAGTAAAGCCAGTGGGCACGAGATTACAGCCGATGAACTCCCCGACCTTATCCGGTTGCGTGAGGCAAGGGCGTACCTTGCCGCACAGGATAAGCCGCGCAGTGTCACAAGCTGGGACTACTGGCACAGGACGAATGTCGGCCCGCGCCGTTTCAAAGTGGGCTGTTTCCGGTACTACCTGCGCCACGAGGTAGAGCAGTGGGCGGAGTCGCTGCCCGTTGACCATCCCAATGGATTCCAGGCGGGCCAGCCGCCCGAGACCAAGCGCGCTAATGGTCCCAATGGCTGCCCGGCTGGCTCCACAGGGGGCGCGGGGGTGAGTCTTGCAGCCACAAATAGCTGATGCCCTGCTGGCCTATCTGGCGGGCCGTACGGTCACAGAGGGGCCTCTGAGCGGCCAGAAATTCACGGTACTGCCGTGGCAAGAGACGTTTATTCGTAATGCCTTCCTCGCTGCGGTGTTCTGTGCAGCCCTGTCAGTATCGAGGGCGGCAGGTAAGACAACCCTCACGGCCCTGATTGCGGGCGCTTTTCTCAATGGGCCTCTGCGGGTAGAGCGTGGGCAGGTCATCATTGTGGCGTCATCCTTCGGACAGGCGAAAATTCCCTTTCGTCACGTCCTAGCTGATCTGGGCCTAACTGCCCCGACCCCTGCGCAGCGGAAGATATGGCGGGTACAGGACAGCGCGAACACTGCCACGATTGAACACAAGCCAACTGGGGCCATGCTGAAATGTATCGGCTCCGACCCCAAGCGGGCGCATGGTCTCGCGCCTTCCCTCATTCTCGCGGATGAACCTCCCCAATGGCCTGCGGCGACCGCTGAGGCGATGGTGGCCGCATTGCAGACCAGCATGGGGAAACAGGTAGGGTCAAAGCTGCTATTTCTGGGCACTCGCCCTGCGACGGAAGATCACTTTTTTCAGCGGATGCTAGACGGTGGCGCGGATTACGCACAGACGCATTGCGCGGGGCCTGATGATGACCCGCTAGACCCGGAGACGTGGGCTAAGGCGAACCCCAGCCTAGCGCATATCCCGACACTGAGAGCCTTGTACGAGACAGAGGCGAAGGCAGCGGCAAAGGATGCGGCAGCAATGGCCAGCTTCCGTGCCCTGCGACTGAATCAGGGCGTTGCCGATGTGGTGGAGAACGTCTTAATTGGCGTATCCGCATGGCAAGGCTGCGAGGTAGACATTCTCCCTGCCAACACGGGTGCTCCGATTCTGGGCGTTGATCTGGGCACCACGGCGAGCGCGAGCGGCTTTGCAGCCTACTGGCCCAATGGCAGGGTAGAGGGTCACATGGCGTTCGGAGATGACCCCAGCCTAGAGGAAAGGGCGCGGGCCGATCACGCGGGCAATACCTATCTGCGAATGTACGAGGAAGGCGGTATCAAGCTGCACTCCGGCTGCGTCCCCGATGTTTCCCTAATGCTGGCGGAAGCCTTTGAAGTGTACGGAACCCCGCGCCTGATTGTCTGCGACCGCTGGCGGCTGGGTGAACTGACAGACGCACTGCGCAAGCTGGGGGCGAATATTCCCATCCTGACCCGTGGGCAAGGCTTCCGCGACGGTGCGGAAGATGTGCGGCAATTCCGTAAGGCCGTGCTGTCCGGCAATGTGCATGTAAAACGCTGCCTCACTTGGCGGGTGACTATGGCGGGTAGTCGCGTGGAAACAGACGCGGCAGGCAATGCCAAGCTATCGAAGAAATCCCAAAAGGCCCGCGACGATCTGGCAGCGGCTGCAATCATTGCGATTGCCGAAGGCTACAGACAAGCGAACAAGCCAGAATCGAAGGCTCCCAAATATGCGTGGGCGTAGATTCCCGCGCACTGCTGAACACATCTACCGCAGTAAGCGGTGGAAAAGCCTCCGCTGGGAAGTTCTAAAACGGGATAACTTCCAGTGCGTGCAGTGCGGAACTAAACGTTATCTACAGGTAGATCACATTATTCCGTTGCGGGACGGTGTAAGCGAGTTTGAATGTTTTACCATGAGTCGGCTCCAGACGCTTTGCCGTGCCTGTCATGGCAAAAAAACACGGACGGAAGTGCATGGGCCTTTAAGCCCGGAGCGCGAAGCGTGGCGAGAACTAGTGCTAAAAACGTGAGGACGTGTGACATGCTGGAAAGTACCAAGATTGAACTGCGTATGCGGGAGATTGGCCCGCGTCTAGATGAACTACATGTGATCGAGAATCCCAGCGATGACGAGATCACAGAAATGCGCTCACTGAATAAGGAGTTTCGTACCCTTGAGACGCGCATTTCATCTGCAAAAATTTCCGAGGCACGAGAGCGCGAGGAAGCCAAGGACGAGCTAGAGACTCGCAGCGAAAAGGAATACGCGGAGCTGCTGGCCGGTTTCGAGTTGCGCCAGATCGCGGCGGCGCTCGATGACGGCTCCCAACTGAGCGGCCAGACGCTGGAAGTGGTGCAGGAAATGCGGAACCAGGGCAGCTATCAGGGCTTGCCCGTGCCGTTGGAAGCACTCGAAGTGCGGGCCGGTGAAACCGTGGCCAGTGGTACCCCTGACCCGGTACAGACACGCCCGATCATCGACCGGCTGTTTCCTTCCTCGGTCGCTGCCCGTATGGGCGGGAGCCTTATCAACATCACCAGCGGCGAGGTTGAATGGCCTGTAGCAACCGCTGGCGCCGTTGTGGGCTGGGGTGATGGTGAACTGGCGAACGTGGGGGCATCTACCCAATACACCACGGTAGACAAGTCCCTTGCCCCTGACTATCACATGGGCGCACAGATGACCCTGAGCCGGAAGGCGCTCAAGCAATCCGGCAAGGCGGTAGAGCAAGCCGTGCGCCGTGATCTGAATTCAGCAATGTCTGCCGAACTTGACCGCGTGGCGTTTCTCGGTGCCGGTGCCAGTGGTGAACCGCTGGGGCTTGTGACTGGTGTCGGTACCTACGGATTTGACGTTAACGACATTGGCGCGGCTGCAAGCTATGCCGCCTTCCGTGCGGCGGCGGTGGAATTCCTGACCCGGAATGCCGCGACCACGTTCAAGGATATTCGCCTGCTACTGCGGCATGAAATCCTGAATACGCTGGACAGCACCATTTTTGAGACTGGCAGCGCGACTACGGAATGGGATTTTGTGGTGTCGCGTTTCGGCTCTGTTATCAGTACAGGCAATGCGCTGTCCGCACCTACCGGCTCCCCGGCAGAATCCACGGCGGTAATGACTACCAGCGTGGGCGGTGTGCCGCCGTTCTTCATGGGCATTTGGGGCGGTGTCGATCTGATACGCGACCCCTACACGAAGGCCGCGAGCGGACAGCTAATCTTGACCGGACTGGTAACGGCAGACGTGACGTGCTCCCGTGCCGCGCAAGTGGGCATCATTACCGGATTGCAGTAATGCTCTACGGGTACGCGGAGGGCGCGTTAGAAGTCCGGCGCGGTCGTGAGGGAGGCGCTACAGTTAGTGGGCGCTTCCCTTACAACTCACGCGCCACGCTGCACAGCGGTGGGAAGAAAAGCCGACCGCGTAAAGAGCAGTTCGCGCCCGGTGCTTTCACTTACTCGCTCGATGTGGGCGAGTTGGATATTCACTTCCTGTCTGGCCATGACTTCAGTAAGGCGCTGGCGTCCCGTGACGCTGGCTCCCTGATTTTGAGGGACACGCCCGAAGCCCTGACCTTTGAGGCGCGGCTGTCTGCCGATGTGTTGGATACGACACACGGGCGGGATTTTATGGCGATGCTGTCCGCTGGTTTGGTGGGCGGTGTTTCTCCGGGCTTCCGTGTCGCGCCTGTAGACAACGCTGAATCGGTGGAGGAAGAAAACCCCGCCGAAGGCCGCGCGCTTATCAGGACGATCAGACAGGCCGTGCTGTATGAACTCTCGGCAGTAACCCGACCCGCCTACAGCGAGACAGACATTCAATCACGGAACTGGGAATTACCCGGTGACATTAATTGCACTCGCGCAGTTAATTGCACTGCGCCCCGTTTTCGCTGGAGGCTGTGAATGGAAATTCTACACTTCGAGGAAGCGGCCCCGGCTTCATATCCTGAGTTACCCGTCTATTGGGATGAGGGTTCAGACTTTGAAAATATCGCGCCGCTGCGTCATCTGTGGAGCCGGATAGAGAAGTGGATTTGTTGGCGCTGGTCTCCCCGGCAATGCGTCTGGACTGTGCGCGGCCCCGGTGTGTGGGAGCCGCACCTAAAGCCAGTCTCCAATCTCACTGTTGATAAGTGGGATGACAGTACATACACATGGAGCGCAGCTACTCCCCATGCGTCTCCGCTCGGTGGTTTCTGTCTGCCGGAACGGGCGACCTACAAAATCTCGGGCACGGTAGGCGATACACAAGAGGCAGTGCCGCAACTCGTGGTAGAGGCTTACCAGCGACTGCACGGCTATTACAACGAAATGCAGCGGGACGCTGCTCCGGCTGGGAGTAGTTCTTACTCGCTCAATATCGGTGAGACCCTAGCCGAACAAATAGAACGCTCCCCAAACTGGAAGGCGAAGGCTCTGCAACACTCCGGGGCGGCTGATTTGCTCCGCTCGTTTCGGTAGGTGTGACCATGTGGCCCTTTCGTAAGAAACAGCCTGAGACCGAGACCCGTAGCAGCGGGCAAGGCTTTACCGCTGAACTCATGGCAGCGCGGGAGAGTTACCTTGCTGGCCGCTCCGGTTTAGGCGAGCTAACGGCAACGGTGCAAAGTTGTGTCAGTCTGTGGGAACACGGCCTGAGCATTTCAGACGTAAAGGGAACCGAACTGCTGACCCCCGCTCTGTTAGGTACTACCAGCCGTTGCCTAGCATTGCGGGGTGAGGCAGTGCTGTACCTGACCCCAGAGCAGCTATTGCCGGTGTCAGATTGGGAGTTGTCTACACGGTATGGACAGCCCCGCGCCTACCGTCTGTCGATCAGTGAAGCCGGTGGCGGTCAGTCTGTTACTGCCCTCGCGGGTGAAGTCCTGCACTTCCGTATCGGTAGCGACGCGGCCAGCCCCTGGACTGGTACCGCGCCCCTGCACCGCGCCAATCTCACGGCGTCAATGCTCCACGCGGTAGAGGCTGCACTCGCGGAAGCGTTTGAAAACATGCCGCTGGGTACTCAGGTATTACCGTTTCCAGAATCTCCCAGCGTTGATTTAGACAAGCTGGGGCAAGGCTTCCGTGGCAAGCGTGGCAGAGTGTTACTGCGTGAATCTGTGAACGTAACAAGTGCAGGCGGGCCGGTACCCAATACCGATTGGAAGCCCTCAGACGTAACCCCGGACATATCCAAAGCCATGACCGCCGAAACGCTGGCAGCGTCCCGTGCGTCTATCCTCGCGGTGTATGGTGTGTTGCCTTCCTTGTTCGATGCGAACACTACCGGCCCACTGGTGAGGGAGGCACAGCGCCACCTTGCCCAATGGATGCTACAACCCGTTGCGAACGGCATTGCAGCGGAAGCCAGTGAAAAACTGGGAACCCCGATCAAGCTAGATGTAATGCAACCCCTGCAAGCGTTCGACGCTGGCGGTCGGGCACGGGCTGCGGCTCAAGTGGTGGAGTTGTTGGCTCTAGCTAAAGAGGCGGGGGTTAATCCCGATGACGCGCTGAAGCTGGTGAACTGGTCTGAGGGAAATTAACTCTCTATCAGATCGCCCTTGCCTAGATTGCAGGCGTTGCAGAGCACTCTCAAATTCTCCTCAGTAGTAGCCCCGCCCTTCGAGTAAGGAAAAATATGATCGATGTGCAAATATACTCTAGGGTCTTTTGCTGGGCTTGCACCGCAGAGAGTACACTTAAAGCAATCCCTTTTTAGTACTCTATATCGAAGTCTGAGGGGAATATCTCTAGGCCCTTGATTGACTTTGGCTGCGGTCTCCTTCGTTACGGAAGGTTCGCGCAACAACTGCTGGTCTGGTACGTCAAGTTCGCTCTCGGCACGTTCCACAAACGCGAGCAGGGCCTTTCGCCAGCTCCCCCATCGCATGTAAGCCTTGGGGCCAATTCTTGATGGAGGGAGCTTCATCTCCCCATACTTTGGTTGTCTGCCGTAATGGGTCCACACATCAAGAAGATTCTCATAGCAATCTTCATCTGTGTACCTCATCGAAAGATGATGACGCTCTAGGCCAGCTTGTTCGATGAGGTTTGCCCATGAGCCGAACTTACTATTTATCGCTCTCGCACCGATGCCGGTGTGCTTAGTGAATTGATTTCTTGTGAGGGCTTTGCCTTCCAACTGTTCCGCTAATTCTTGTGCTCTAGATATGATTTCTTCGCTGGTAATTTGTCGCGCTTGGGGGGAGACAGCCGGGGCAATGCCAGCTTTTTCAAGCGCCAACGCCCAACCCCCGAGCCTTTTACTTACGGTGCTTGAATGAACCTTGGAATGTTTATCAAATTCGCTCATTGTCAGTTTGCCTGCCACGCGCTGACTGACTCGCCTGATTTCTTCGAGTAAGTCCTCATCCTTGTATGAGGGGAGCGATTCAAGTTCGAACTTCATTCTGACCAAAATTCATTGTGTGGGTTGGTGTGTGGGTAGAGTAGACTATCTAATATAAAAATGTTATATATCAAGTATTTATAATCGTATTCTGGCGGAAGAGGTAGGAGTCAAACCCACCAGGCACCACGTCGGCGCCTCGCTGGTTTTGAAGACCAGGCACCCCACCGGGGATGTCGCTCTTCCGGGGTAGTCGAGTTTAGCCGCCGTACAGGCGTTCGGGTAGCTCCGCGTCCAGCACCACGCGCTCATTGTCTCGACGCTGGGTAAATCTGATGTTGTCGAAGTACTCCAGTACTTCCACCGTCAGATTGCGCCCCGCGGACCATTCATTCTTCACGTTGATGACAGTCACCGCCTCACCGCGGGCGACAACGCGCAGGAGTCCCCGCGCGAGTTGCAGCAGGTGTACCGGGAGTGCACTGCGCCTGTCGGAGACTCGGTGGAGTTCGCCTGTCTTGACCTTCTCGCGGATAATTTTCTGCAGCCGGGACTGTTCCAGCCTCGTGCCCTGTAACAGTTCCGAGAACAGCGGTATCTGCCTGCCGTGCGCATCCAGTGCCTGCCTGATCGTCTGCCAGGCCTTTTCATCCTGCGACGATACCCGCGGCCTGAAGTCGGTCTGTGCAACAAGGCCATCCCTCAGAGTGAAAGCGCCGCTGTAGATCATATCGCCAAGGACCGCGAGCAGCAGGTGTTGGGGTGTCGCCCTGCGCAGTGGTGCTGTCAATGTGGAAATCTTCAGGCCGGCTTCCTGATTGTGCTCGCGGTGATACGCCGTAACGCCGGCCTGCAGTGCGTCGCGCACCGCGCGCCAGCGCGTCTCGCTGACGAGCCAGCGCGTGTTGTCCCGCGTGTAGGCGCGCGCGCCGTCGGGACGCAGTGCGTCGGTCGCGGTGCCCGTGAGGTTGCAGGAACCCGCGAAGCGCTCGACGTTTACCGGCTCATCCAGGGCGAGGCGGGCAGCCAGGGCCGCCGCGGGTGTTTCCGCCTGCATCGCCCGCACGTGCTCCACGTGCTTTTCCCGCGGGCGGCGCGGCATTGTGCCGCCCGGGTCCAGAACCTGTCCGCCACCCAGCAGTTCGCTGCCCGAGTCGTCGCGCAGCAGGAACCGCTCGCCGCGTGCGCAGGCGACCGGCTCGTCTGTCAGTAGCTGTCCGAGCAACTCATCGCCGGGTCCGATGCGCGTCGTCCCGAACAGTGCGAGTCGCGCGGCCACGCGTCGAGCGCCTATGTGGAGCTTGACCGGCGCCATGTGCTTGAGCGGGAAGGGCGCGTGGGGGAGGAGGCCGCAGCTCACATCGAGGCGAGTGGACGGCGCCGCGGCATCGCTGCCAACGAGCCAGTCGCCGCGCGCCACATCGTCCAGCGCGACGTCGCCGGTAAGGTTCAGGGCGCAACGCTGGCCCGCAACCGCGAGTTCTGCCTCGCCGTCATGCACGCGCAGTGAGCGCACCCGCACCTCGCGGCCGGCGGGTTCGAGGCGCAGTGTCTCGCCCGTGGCGACAGCGCCAGCGGACACGGTACCGGTAACCACAAGGCCGCTACCCTTGAGGTGAAACGCGCGGTCTACTGCGAGTCGAAAACACTGTCCGTCGTGCGCATGGGATCGGTTGTCACACAACGCCAGCAGGTGGTTCTTCAACGCGTCCACGCCTTCGCCGGTCGCGTTGCTGAGCGGGAAAACGGGGGCATCCTCCCAGCCGCGTGCTCGGCATAGCGCGGCCACGCTCTCCGTCGCGGCCTCCCTCTGCGCCTGCGTGGCGCGATCGATCTTGCTCAATGCGATCGTGAGCGCCGGCACACCGAGCAGACGGAGTACATCTAGATGCTCAATGGTCTGCGGCATCGGGCCGTCGTCCGCCGCGACCAGCAGCAGGCCGCGGTCGATGCCGCTCACGCCCGCGATCATGTTGTTGATGAAGCGGTGGTGTCCCGGCACGTCGATGAAGCCGATGGGCAGGCCGACAGCGCGCGGCAGGTAGGCGAAGCCGAGGTTGATGGACAGGCCGCGGCGCTTTTCCTCCTCCGTGCGGTCGGTGTCGACGCCAGTCAGGTGCGCGATGAGGGACGTCTTGCCGTGATCGACGTGGCCGGCGGTCGCGATGATCACCGGTTGAGCTGGCGGAACTGGTCCAGGAAGTGCTGTTCGTCGCCGCTGTCCAGGCAACGCAGGTCCAGCCAGAGGGCGCCGCGGTGCACGCGGCCGATGACCGGGCGGGGCAGGTCGCGCAGCCGCGCCGCCAGTGCGCCCACTGACTGCCCGCTGTCGCCTGACGGTCGCAGGCAGAGGGCGCTACTCGGCAGTGTTTCCACCGGCAGTGAGCCGCTGCCGATCTGGCTCTGGCAGTCCTCCACGCTCACGCTGCAGAACGCTCCGATCAGTTCCGCGACGGCGGGAGCGAGGCGCGCGGCCTGTGCGCTGATCTGCGCGGCATCGCGTGTCAGCAGGCGCAACGTGGGCAACTCCCGCAGCAGGCGTGCCGGGTTGCGGTACAGCTTGAGCACCTCCGCCAGGGCGGCGAGGGTGACCTTGTCAAGTCGCAACGCCCGTTTCAGCGGGTTCTGCCGCACAATGCGGACCAGGTCCGCGCGTCCCGCGATGATGCCGGCCTGGGGGCCGCCCAGCAGCTTGTCGCCGCTGAAGGTGACAAGGTCGGCGCCGCCGGCGATCGCCTCGGCGGCGGTGGGCTCGGGCGGCAAGCCAAGCGCGGCGAAGTCGACGAGGTTGCCGCTGCCGAGATCGGTGACAAACGGCAGCGCGTGCTCGTGCGCCAGCGCCGCGAGGTCGCCCTCCGGCACTGCCTTGGTAAAACCCTGCACCTCGTAGTTGCTCGTGTGCACCTTCATCAGCAGTGCCGTGTCGGGGCCGATGGCCCGGCGGTAGTCCTTGAGGTGCGTGCGGTTGGTCGCACCGACTTCCACGAGCCTGCAACCGGAGCGCTCCATCACCTCGGGTATGCGGAACGAGCCGCCGATCTCCACCAGTTCGCCGCGGGAGACCGGCACCTCGCGGCCGAGTGCGAGGCTGTTCAACACGAGCAGCACCGCGGCGGCATTGTTGTTCACGACGGTGGCGGCTTCCGCGCCTGTCAACGCGCAGACCAGGTGCTCCACGTGCGTCTCGCGTTCACCGCGCCCCCCTGTCTCCAGGTCGAACTCCAGGTTACTGGGATTCGCGGCGGCGATGGCCATGGCGTCGATGGCGCGGCGTGGCAAGAGCGCGCGCCCGAGGTTGGTGTGCAGCACGGTGCCGGTCAGGTTGTACAGCGGTTTGAGTGTCGGCGTGTCCGCGGCTTCCAGGTGCCGGTTGAGGTCGGCGCGAAGGGATTCGACGTCCACGGTGCCGCCCGCGGCAATCTCGCGCCGCAGTTCCGACAGGCGCTCGCGCAGCGCCTCGGTGACGGCTTCGCGGCCCCAGCGCTCTATCTCGCCCGGCAGTGCGCGCAGCACTTCGTCGATGGAGGGCAGTTGGCGGTAGGGGTTGTCGCGGGTGGTGTCTGTCATTGGTCTGTACGGGTTGGCCTGGGTGAAGAATGGGTGAAGTGTGGGTGAAGTGTAGCTGTAAATCTGTCTGGTTCTCGCTGCGTGCGCGCTGCGCGCCAGGTCGAATGAATTCGACCCCACAGGGGGCTGGGCGGTGTGCGCGCCGCTGCTCGTCGCCCCGAGCCGTCGACCGAATTCGGCCCCACACAAAGGGAAGCGCAGAACGGCCGACGATCTGGTGAGAAGGTGACATATTGGCATTAATCGTGTCAATATATCGGCCGCCCACGACTCGAGGAGACCCCGCATGTCCCGCTCCGACCGCCTGCGCCTGATCGGCGGCACCGGCTCGCCCTACACCCAGAAGATGATCGCGGTGCTGCGTTACCGCCGCATTCTGTACGCCATCACCTGGGGCGACCCCGTCGCCGTGCTCGACCAGATGGGGCTGGAAAAGCCGCGCCCGACGTTTCACCCGACCTTCCTCTTCGAGGACGACAACGGCGCCGTCCAGCCGACCTGCGACTCCAGCCCGATCATCCGCCGCCTGGAAGCGGACCACGCGGGGCGCGAGGTTATCCCGGCAGACCCGGCGCTCGCCTTCCTCGATTACCTGATCGAGGACTTCGGCGACGAGTGGTGCACCAAGTACATGTTTCACTACCGCTGGTACCCGGCCGAGGATGCCGACAATGCCGGCACACTGCTGCCCCTGAGTATGGACCTGGGCCTGTCGGACGAGGAACTGGCGCAGTTCAAGCGCTTCTTCTCCGACCGGCAGATCAACCGCCTCTACGTGGTCGGTTCCAACGACACGACCGCGCCCGTCATCGACGCCAGCTACCGGCGTTACCTCGCCGCCATGGAGGCGCACCTGCAGCGGCAGCCGTTCATGCTGGGCAACCGCCCGGGTTCCGGCGATTTCAGCATGTACGGGCAACTGACACAGTTGGTCGGCTTCGACCCGACGCCCCGGGCCATCACCCACGAAGTCTCGCCGCGCACGGTGGCCTGGGTGGACCGCGTGCGGGACCTCTGCGGCCTGGAGCCAGCCGACGCCGACTGGATTGCGGTGGAGGACCAGCCCGCCACGCTGCGCGCGCTGTTTGCCGAGATCGGCCGCGTCTACGCGCCCGCGCTGCTCGCCAACGCCGCCGCGGTGGAGGCGCAGCAGGACACCTGGGAGGCCGAAATCGACGGCGCCCCCTGGACCCAGAAGACCTTCCCCTACCAGGCCAAGTGCCTGCGCTGGATCCGGGAGGAATACGCAGCCCTCGGCGCCGCCGACCGCGCGCGCGTGGACGGTGTCCTCGATGGCACCGGCTGCGAAACCCTGTTCAACGCCTGACAAGGATCTACGATATGGCACCAAAACCCATCAAGAACCGCGTGACGGCCATGACCGGCGCCGACTACCCGATCATCCAGGCCCCCATGGGCTGGATCGCACGCGCCCAACTGGCCTCTGCCGTGTGCGCCGCCGGGGCCACGGGCATCATCGAGACCTCGTCGGGGGAACTCGATAACGTGAAGGCCGAGGTGGCGAAGATGCGCGAACTCACGGACCGGCCGTTCGGCATGAACGTGGCCCTGGCCTTCGTGCGCGGCACCAACATCGTCGACTTCGTGATCGAGCAGGGCATCAAGTTCGTCACCACGTCGGCGGGCAGCCCCTCGGTCTGCACCGCGCCGTTCCAGGAGGCCGGCATCAAGGTCTTTCACGTGGTGCCGACCCTCGAGGGCGCGCTCAAGGCGATCGACGACGGTGTGGACGGACTGCTGGTGGAAGGCGGGGAGGGCGGTGGCTTCAAGAACCCGAGTCCCGTGTCCACGATGGTGCTGCTGCCCCTCGTGCGCAGCCGTACCGACCTGCCCATCATCGCCGCGGGCGGCATTACCGACGGCGCCACGATGGCTGCCGCGTTCGCCCTCGGCGCCGACGGCGTGCAGATGGGCACGCGCATGCTGACCTCGGCGGAATCGCCGGTGCACGACAACTGGAAGCAGGCGGTAATCAACGCCGCCGAGACCGATACGGTATTCCTCAACCAGGAATCCAAGCCCGCCCTGCGCGCACTGAAGACCGAGCGCACGGCCGCGCTCGCGCCGCTGGGCAAGTTCAACGTGTTCGAGCACATGGCCGACATACAGGATCTCTACTTCGGCGGCGACATGGAGGCGGCGATCCCGTTGATCGGGCAGGTGTGCGGGCGCATCGACGCCGTGCGACCGGTGCGCGAGGTGATCGAGGAGACGATGAGCGAGTTCTACGACGTCATCGGCAACCTGCACAACACGTACGGCTGACAACGGGGCGCGAACATGACTGACGTAACCACGCTCGAAGTGAACAAGTCCGACTGGGCGCAGACGCGCGTGGTGACCGAGTCGGTCGGCCCTGTCGGAGCGAACGAGGTGCTCCTCAAGGTGGACCGCCAGGCGCTCACCGCCAATAACATTTCCTACGCGGGCGCCGGCGACAGCATCGGATACTGGGGATTCTTCCCCGCCGAGGACGGCTGGGGTCGGATTCCCGCCATGGGATGGGCGGACGTGTTGGAATCCGGACACCCGGACATCGCGGTCGGTGAACGTGTCTGGGGGTTTTTCCCCTTCAGTACGCACCTGCGGATACTCGCGGGTAACGTGAGTGCAGACCACTTCGACGATGTCTCGCCGCATCGCGCCCAGTATGCACCTGTGTACGCGCGCTTCGACCGGGCAGCCGCCAACCCGATCTACGAGAAAGACCGCGAGGACCAGGACAGCCTGCTGCGCGGCCTGTTTCTTACCTCGTGGCTGGTGGAGGACTTCCTCACCTGTAACGACAGTTTCGGGGCGGAAGCCTGCCTTGTTACGAGCGCCTCCAGCAAGACCAGCATCGCGCTAGGTTTCTGTCTGAAAAAGCGCGGCAGGCTGGAGAGAGTCGGCCTCACCTCGCAGCCCAACCGCGCCTTCTGCGAGTCGCTGGGTTGCTACGACCGGGTGCTGGCCTACGACGAACTCGATGCGCTGGACGGTTCGCGCCCCGTGGTCAGCGTGGACATGGCGGGCAACATGGGCTTGCTCAGCGAGCTGCACTATCGCTACGCCGACAACCTGAAGCACTCGTGTCGGGTCGGCGCGACGCACCATGCGCAGTTCGGTGCTGCTGGCGCTATGCCCGGGCCAGAGCCGCAGTTCTTCTTTGCCCCGGGGCATATCCAAAGCCGCAGCAAGGAGCTGGGCGCCGCCAACCTGATGCTGGCGATGGGGGCGGACTACGTGGCGTTTCGCCGGGATGCGGACCGCTGGTTGCAAGTGCAGCGCAGCTACGGGCCCGAGGCCGTGGAGCGGGTCTACCAGTCGGTGCTCTCGGGCGGGGCCGCACCCGACACTGGCCAGATCATCTCCCTGTGGCCAGCACAGAATTAGAGCAGTTCCTCGGCCAGCAGCGTAAGCCCTTCCTCCTGCGTCGAGGTCACCAGCAGCATGTCGAGTGAACCGCGCGCCTCGGCCTCGCGCCAGGCGCCCAGGCGCTCGCGGATGCGCGCCGGCGGGCCGATGAGATTGGTGCGATCGATGAGATCCAGCGGTACCGCGGCCACCGCCTTGTCCTTGTCGCCGGCAAGGTACAGCGACTGGATCTGTTCGACCTCGTCGTCATAACCCATGCGGCGTGCGAACTCGGCGTAGAAGTTCTTGCTCTTCGCTCCCATGCCGCCGAGTTGGCGGGCGAGGGTGGGGCGCATGGCCTCCAGCACCGCCTTGTAGTCGTCGTGCACGATCGCGCTGGCAAATGTGGAGACCGTGAAGTCCTCGCGTTTGCAGCGTGCGCCGGGTTTGGCGAAGCCTTCCGCGAGGTGCCTGTCGACAGTCTCCGTGGTGTCGGTGGGATCGACAAAGGACAGCAGTATACCCTCGGCGATCTCCGCGGTGAGGCGAATGCCGCCCGGGCTGATGGAGGCGAGGTAGATGGGTTGCGCGGGGTTCGTATGCGCCACGCTGCGCAGCGGTTTGCCCAGGCCCGTGGCCGTGGGGCCCTGCGCGGGCAGGTTGTAGTGATAGCCCTCGTAGGTCACGGGAACGTCACGCGCCAGCACCTTGCGTACGATCTCGACGTACTCACGCGTGCGTACCAGCGGCTTGTCGTAACTCACGCCGTGCCAGCCCTCCACGACCTGTGGGCCCGAGGGCCCCAGGCCCAAAATAAAACGGCCACCGGACAGCGCGTCCAGGCCGATGGCCGCCATGGCGGCGGCGGTCGGCGTGCGCGCTGGCATCTGCATGATGGCCGTGCCCACCTGCAGGCGCTCACTATGGGCCGCGAGCCAGGCTGCGCAACTCACGGCGTCGCAGCCGTAGGCCTCGGCGACCCAGGCGGAGTGGTAGCCGAGGTTTTCCACGGTGCGTAGCAGTTCGAGATCGAGGGTGGGGTGTGCGCTGAACGCGGTCTGGATCAAACCCAGGCCAAGCTTCATGGGCCTTTCCTTGTCGCTGCGATGGATGTGCATAGTGTCACACGCTGCGCCGTGAAGCGATGCGTGGGGAACGACGGCTGATTCCTGGGAATATCTTGATATAACCGCCGTGATTTTTGCGCCTATTTATACCCAGCGCCAGTAGAACGCTGTTTTTGTAACTTGTCGACACCTCCGCGCTTTGGGGCATAGCCACCCACCTCTATACTCCCCGCAGGGACAAGAAAACCGCTGGTAATAAAAAGCGGGCAGGGGACAGACAGTGATCAAGTTGCGGGCGATTCTCGCCGCCGGGGCCACAGCCCTGGTGGTACTTTGCGCGGGGGCTCCACATAGTTTCGCCGGGGACGGGAAAGACCGGGAGCGGGTCGCCCCCTCATTCGAGCAATTGCAGCGCAAGGCGCGCCGGGAAGGGCGGGTCCGGGTGATCGTGCAGCCGCGCGAAGACGCACGCGACGGTGTGCTCGTGCGGGAGGCGAGCGCAAAACAGCGCGCGCGCAAGTTCGCCGAGCGGCACAAGCAGCGACCATTGCGGGAATTCCGGCGCAAGGCGCTGCAGGTCTACGCATTGAACGCGGATGAACTCGCAAGTTTTACCGACAGCGGCCAGTTCGACGCGATCGTCGAAGACAGCCTCAACAAACCCAGCCTGCTGCAGTCCGTACCCCGCATCGGCGGTAATGTGGCGCACAACACCGCCCTGACGGGCAACGGCGTGGCTATCGCCATACTCGATACCGGCGTGGATGCCAGTCATATCAATTTCGGCGGCCGCGTGATCGAGGAAGCCTGTTTCTCGACGACCTATGCCGCACACAACGCAACGAGCCTCTGCCCGGGTGGCGGTGATGAGCAATACGGCGCAGGGGCGGCCGCGCCCTGCGCCAACGATTGCTACCACGGCACCCACGTCGCCTCGATTGCCGCGGGCAGCGACGGTGTGGTAACCGGCGTGGCGCCCGATGCGGGCATTATCGCCGTGCAGGTATTTTCGCGTTTCCACAACCCCGGCTATTGCGGCAGTAACGATCCCGACGGCTGCGTTCTGGCCTACGACTCCGACATTCTCGCGGGCATGCAGTACGTGGCGGGACTGGCCTCGAACCACGTGATTGCCGCGGTAAACCTCAGCCTGGGTGGCGGCTACTATGCCGCGCCCTGCGACGGGTCGTTCCACAAGGGAACAATGGACTATCTCGCCACCCTCGGTATCGCGACGGTGGCCGCGTCCGGTAACTCGGGTTACATCGACGGCATCGGTTCGCCCGCCTGCGTCTCCACGGCGATCTCTGTGGGCGCCGTTGGCGATACCAACGACGCAGTACACAATTACTCCAACAGCGCCAGTTTCGTCGATGTGCTGGCACCGGGCGGACCGATCACCGCCGCGCTGCCCAACGGCGCCTACGGCACACTCTCGGGGACTTCCATGGCCACACCGCACGTCGCGGGCGCCATCGCGCTCGTGCGCGCCGCAGCACCCGGTATGAGCGTGGCGCAGATTCGCAGCCTGTTGTCGAGCCACGCGGTCAGCGTGACGGACGCGCGCAACGGACTGGTCTTCCCGCGGGTCGATATGGCGCAGGTTACGAGTATGCTGCAGGCGGGGGATGCGCCCGACATCACGATTCTGGCTCCCGGCAGCAACCTCGAAGTTGCGGGTGGCGGGGGTCCGGTGGCGCTGCTCGCGGTGGCGAGTGACCCGCAGGACGGCGACCTGAGCAGTGCCGTCACCTGGCGTTCCAGCCTCGACGGCGCTATCACCTCGCCTGCAACACTGCGCGCGGGTTCCCACACACTCACCGCGAGCGTTACGGACAGCAGCGGCCTGTCGGCGCAGGCCAGCGTGCAGGTTACCGTCCTGGCCGGCAACGACGGCGACGGCGACGGCGTGGCGGATGCTGTCGACAACTGTCCCACGGTGGTAAACCCCGAGCAGGGGGACCTGGACAGCGACGGAATCGGCGATTTCTGCGACGCCACACCGGGCTGCTGAACACCCCTCTGCTGTGCCATGTGCGGCGGGGCACACCCGGCTGGCGGGACTGCGCCGCGCAACCACGGTTTGCAATTACGCTCTGCAACTGCCCGGGCTTCTGGCTGATATTTAGTGATCGCTATCCTTAAATCGTCAGCAATTTTTACAAGCGTTGCGAGTGACTCTCCGCCGACACCGGTAGCCTCTTCAAATATTCCAATAAAATCAATGAGATAAATTTATTGGCGTAATAATTGCTTTTTATGCTCCAGAAATTGATTTTCACCGTCGCGGCGCTGGCTCACAGCCAGCCGTGCCGGAGATGAGGGAGCAATAAAATGGTTTCGAAGGGCAAACTTACAGGTTTCGCGGCACTGGGGCTTGCCGCTGCGTTGAATGCCGCACCGGCCCTGTCGGCGGTGCAGGTATGGGACTTCAACAGCGGTAGCCAGTCGTTCAGCAGCAACAACTTCGGGAATACCCTTAGCCTGACGTCAAGCGACGGCATTAACCTCACCGTAACCGCCTGGTCAGATACCAACGATTCGAGCGGTCCCGACGAAATCGAAACCGCGCGCCTGCACTGGGCGAATAGTGGTGCGCTGGGCGTCGTCAACCGCGATGAGGATACCAGCTCCCCCAACCACTCGGTCGACAGCGTCACCTCTGACTCCGACGGCGAGTACGACATGCTTCTGCTCGAATTCGATACCGCGGTCAACCTGACGAACATCAACCTCAACTGGGCGCAGGGCGGCGGCACCAACCGCGCGGATGTATCCATCCTCGCCTGGAATGGTATCGGCGACGACACCCTCAATGGCGAAACCTGGAGCGGCGTTCTCGCGGGTAACGGCGGTGGCTTCAACTCCGTGGGCAACTACACGGGCGTGCCCCTCGGCTACTACGCTGTGAACCCCGGCGATGTCGTTTCCACCCAGTGGCTGGTGGGCGTGTACAACCCCGTATTCGGCGCCGGTGGCGATGCCGGTGACGACGGCTTGAAGCTATCGGCGATCAAGACGTACACCGACGACATTCCGCCGCCGCCCACGGATGTTCCCGTACCGGGCAGCCTGCCGCTGGTACTGTTGGGCCTTTACGGGCTGCACAGGCGGATGCAGCACCGCGCCTAGGCCCCAACCAAACCCAGTTCAAAAAAGCGGAATCACCAAATTCCGCTTTTTTTATGCCTGCGCTACCATGACGACCGATATGCGTCCCCCAGTAGAGGTTGTCCGTGCGTAGCATCATCCTCCAGACCGGCTTTACCCTGTGTTTTCTCCTCTCCTCGCCGGCGTTTGCCCAGACCGCCATTGACCACTACGAGGACGCCACCGAGGCCTTCTACGCCAACGAGCTCGAAGAGGCCTTCATCCACCTGAAGAATGCCCTCCAGGAAGATCCGAACCTGGCGCCGGCGCGTGTATTGCTCGCGCGCGTGCAGTTCAATGTCGGCAATGCGGCCGCCGCGGAGAAGGAGATCGACGAGGCACTGCTGCTGGGTACCGACATCAACGAGGTCCTGCCGGTCTACGGCACCGCCCTGATCATGCAGAGGAAACTGGACAAGCTCCTCGAACTGGAGTCGCTGGCGAACGGATTTACCAGGGAAAACCAGTTCGAATGGCGCCTGCTAAGGGGCCAGGCCTACCTGATCCAGGGGGAGCGCGAGCGGGCCCTCAAGGAGTTCGAGGCAGGCGCGGCCATGTTTCCGGCGGACGTGCGCTCCAACAATACGCTGGCCGCGATCTATATCGACAGTGACCTGCCGCTGCAGGCGCGGCGCGCGATCGACAAGTCAAAGTTACTGGACCCGGAAAACCCGAAGACGTGGGAGCTGGAAGGGCAACTGGCAATGTCGGAGGGCCGCCAGGTCGATGCCCTCGCACACTATGAGAAAGCCTACAGCTATGCGCCGGAGGACCTCCAGATCCAGCGCTCACTCGCGCGTGTGAATATGCTGCTTGGCAACATGGACGAGGTGAAGAAGTATCTCGAACTGATTCTCGCCCAGTCACCCAATGACCCCGCCGCGACCCTGCTGAGCGCGATCATCCAAATCCAGGAGGGAGAGATCGCGGAAGGGGAGTCCATGCTGGCGGATTTGAGCAACAGGCTCTCGGAGTTGGATTCCGTGCAGGACGGTGCGGATGACGGCATGTTGTTCATCCAGGCTTCCGCGGACTACATGCGCGGTAATGACCAGAGCGCCATCAGCCTGCTCAACGCCTACCTGACGCGCAACCGGAACGACCTCGGTGCTATCCGTATGCTCGCTGACCTGTACCAGCGCAACGGCCAGACACGTCTGGCCATGGACCTGCTGGATACGCGCCGCGACACGGTACTGCGTGATATGGGCCTGACGCTGCAGTTGCTGCAACTGTACATCCAGAACCAGAACAGCTACAGCGCCAAGGAACTGCTCGGCCAGCTGAAACAGACGGGGGCTGATACGCCCGTCGTCTACGTTATGGAAGCGGAGCTGATGCGGGCGAAGGGCGAACAATCCAGGGCGCTAGCGCTGCTGGAGACGAAACCCTTCGGTGAGCGCGAACCGTTGACCGCGACGCTGCTGCGCGGAGCCCTGCACCTGGATCTCGGGGAGATAGAAGCGGCGGAACAGATTGCGCAGCAGTTGGCCGAGGACAACGCCCGGAACGTCCGCGTACACAATTTCGGTGCGGTCATCGCGATGCGGGCCGGGGATCTGGCACTCGCGGAACAGCGCATCAATCGCGCATTGGAACTGGACCCCGATAATGCCGAGGCGCAGTTCTACCGCGCGATGCTGGCCAAACTCCGCGGGCAGCTCGATACGGCCGTGACGCTGGCAAGCGAGATTATCCAGAGACGGCCGGAGGATACGAGGGCGCACCTGCTGCTTGCGAACACGTACCTGGAACAGGAAAAGTATGAACAGGCGCTGGCGCAGAGCTACAAGGTGCGTGAATTCGACCGCCTGTCGATGCTGCCGGCCGAACTGCAGCTCAACATCTACTCCCGGACCGGCGATTTCGACATGGCGGTTAAAGTCGCGCTGGAACTGATCAACGCGGATCCCCTGAACGATGACTACCTCGTGCGCCTGGCAGACCTGTACATGCGCGAGGAGCAGAAGGACCTCGCCCAGATGCCCCTGCGGCGCCTCAAGGCGCTGTGGGAAGGACAGCCCGAGAAGCTGCGCCAGTTAGCGGCCATGCAGGCAGACTCCGGCGAGTATGCAGAGGCGAGGCAGTCGCTGCAGACCGCGCTGAAGGGAGACCCGGGTTCGATAGACACGCGTTTTGACCTGGTCAGGATCGACCTCGCTGAGGGCGATCTCAGGACGGCGGAAAAGACGCTGGATGGGCTGGAACAGGAACTGGGCTCGCGCGCCGACATCGCCTACCTACGCGGGGAAGTTGCCCTCGCCAGGGACCAGCCCGAACAGGCGCACAAGCACTACCTGCGCTCCTTCGAAATGCAGCATGAGAACGGCTTTGCCATCAGGCGACTGTACGAGCTGAGCAGGCGCGGCGTCGGGGAGAAGGCCTTTACTGATGCCCTGGAGCAGGCCCTGAAGGAGTCCAGCCTGCCGGTCTGGGTGGTCCGGCTGCTGGCAGACAGCTTCCTCCTGCAGGGTTATACGGGTAAGGCCGCGGACTACTACGAGAAGATGCTGGCGATTCCCGAACTGTCGGGTGACCCCGGCATTCTCAACAACCTCGCCAACATCTATGCCGATGTCGATCTCGAGAAGGCCGAGGCAACGGCCAGGAAGGCACTGGCATCCGGCGGGGAGGGCAGTTCGGCGGTACTGGACACCCTCGGCTGGATACTGGTCCGCCGTGGCCAGCAGGCCGAGGGGCTGAACTTCCTGCGGCGGGCTTATGACCTGAATGCCGCCGACCCCGGCATTCGCTATCACACCGCAGTGGCGCTGATCGACCTGGACCGTCCGGATGAGGCCGAGAAAGAGCTCAGGGCGGCGCTGGCGATTGGCGGTAACGTCCCCGAAATCGAAAAGTCACGCGAGCTTCTCGAGCAACTGCGCCAGTAACTCGACGTCCTGTTGCGACAATTCCACGGCGGCGGTTGGTGACGACCGGCCGCACATCTGTCATCTCAATTCAGGTCGGCTCCTGGTAACGCGGAGGGCCGGCGCGTCCGCGCAACAGCACCCGGTAACGTGATTGGTCGCGCTTAAAGGAATAGGCGGGGGCCGTTGTGGGTAACTGTGTGGCCAGATTCGTAATTTAACATAATATATATTATACGTAGTTGTGGATAAAACCAGCAGTGGCCGGGACTGGGCGCTCTTCAGGGGTTTTCAGGGTTTGCGGTGCGTTTCAGGGCCTTGCGCGCCGTTACGGTATGCATCAAGGCTGCGCCGCCCCTTGTCCTCGAGACGCTTCGCGCCCAGCAGCGACAGTCTGGGATACATGCCCATAAACCGCGCCATCAGTGCGCGTCCGGCCGGCAGCGCGAATTCCATGGGCTGTTCGTTCCAAACGTGCCCGAGTATCGCGCTGCAGACTTCCTCAATACTCAGCACGCGGTCGCCGCTGAATACGATGCGTGCGTGATCGCCGTATTCGAGCTGGTGGTCGAGCATGGGCGTCGCGACCAGGTCCGGGCACACGAGTGACACTTTTACGGGTGAACCGGCGAGTTCCAGGTCCATCGCGAGGCCGTTCGAGAACGTTCGCACGGCGCTTTTGGATACGGTGTAGCCCACGACGCCCGGGACGGGCCCGAAGGATGCCAGGGAGCCGATGTTGATGATATGGCCGCTGCCGTGTTGCTCCAGGTGCGGCAACAGCGTGTCGCAACCGTTGAGCGTGCCCGTGAAGTTGACCTTGACCTGTACGCCGACATCGCGGGCGGTGTTTTCGAAGCTGTAGCCAGGGCGGATAATCCCGGCCACGTTCAATAGATGGCTGAAGGTGCGGCCGTTCGCACATTGCTGCGCGAGCAGATCCTGCCACTGCTTGCGCACGCCGACGTCCAGTGCCGCGCACTGTACGCGGCGCGCGGGCCAACAGTCCGCGCTTGCGGACTGCTCGAGTGCAGCAAGGTCCTGGTCGGTCGCCAGCACGCAGCGGCCCTTTTGCAGGAGTTGGCCCACAAGGTGTCGTCCGAGGCCGCTGGCGGCGCCGGTGACCCAGATCCACGGTCCCGTGGGCTCCCTGGGCGTTGTGCCGAAGTGCCCTGCAAGTTCTTGCATGGCCTCCTCGAAGCCGAATTGCGGGCGGTAGCCCAGGCACTGTTTCGCCTTGTCGATGGCAAACCGGTTGGGGCCGCCCATGAGGCGGTAGAGCTGTCGCGTCATCGCGGGGCGCTCTACCCTCCCCGCCAGGCGACCCAGCACCTCGAGCGGCCACCCGCTGCAGCGCGCAAGGGTGCGATTGACACTGGCGGGAGGTTCAAGGCCCGCCGCCTCCGCCAGCCGGTGCAGGTAGGTGTTCCAGGTGACGCCGAAGCCGTCGGCCGCGTTGAAGATGTCGCCGCCGGTGCAGCCGGAACCCGGGATCGCGAGCAACAGCGCCACGAGGTTGTGCACGTGGCAGAGGCCCGCGTCCCAGTCGCCGCTGCCGATCATGACGGGCCTGCCCTGGCGCATCATCTCCAGCATCGTGTTCACCCAGGGGCCGCTGCCGACGCCGTAGACATTGCCCGGTCGCACGATGGTGCCCTTCAGCCGCTGGATACCCACCGCCTTGCGCGTGACCCGTTCCTGTTCCTGTTTGCAGAACTCGTACGGCGAGGACACGCTGCCGATCGGTGTCTTTTCAGAGATATCGCCCGTCGCGAGACGGGATGCGTAGGCGCACACACTGGTCGTGACAATAAAGTGCGCGTCCCATACAAGGGCGAGTTCGATGGCCTGCTCCGTGCCGCCCACGGTGGTCGCCACGTGTTCGTCCTGAGCGCCCCAGTCGCTGACGATGGCGGCGAGGTGGAAGATCACGTCTACCCTGCCGATGTCCTCCTCGAGTTCGCGCAGCCGGCGCACGTCGCCGGTCACCGTGCGCACGGCGTCACCCCACTCCGCCGGTACCGGCTCGCCGGGCAGCATGAGGGCGACCACGCGCACGTTCTCGGCGAGCAGTGCCGCCACCAGGTGGCGGCCTATGAATCCGCCCGCGCCGGTGACGAACGCGCTGTCGAAGGCGGCCATGCTCACTCGCCGAGCACGATGACCTTGTCGCAGCGTTTGCCCTCGGCCTCGCACAGGCCGCGGTATGCCGTGAGTACGATGCGCGCGTCGATGATGCTGGTCACGTCACCGGCGTCGTTGATGTTGATATTGCTGCCGAATACCGCAAACCAGACGACCGCGTCCTCCTTGGCGTCGTCCGCCACGGTCAGGGTGTGCACGGAATGTGCGGGTTCGTACAGGTAAGAGCCCGCCTTGTTCACCTTGTCGGGGTATTCCTTGTAGAACCACTCGCCGGACTCGGTCACCGCGAACACCGGCCCCGTGTGATAGTGCGTGTCGATCGCAAAGCCCGGGCGGAAATGGTTGCGTACTATCCAGAGGTTCTGGTTGAGGTCCACCTGCAGCAACTGCAATGTGGAGCCGTCGGGTAATTCCACGTGGGGCAGGTCCTCGTCGTGGATGAGGATAGCCTCCCGCGGATTGTCCCGCGGCACCACGCCGCCTTCCATCATGTCGGCGAGCATCTGCATCGCGGGGCTCATCGTGTCTGTCATGGGGCGTGCCTCCAGGTTATTTTGAGCAGTAAGTGTAGATCACATCGCGATCGCGGTAGAGCGTTGCGCCTCGGCGCCGGTTGTGTCCACACCGTGCGCGTGACGCCGGCCGTGCTTTCCTATAAACCCTAATAATATCAAGGCTTTTCCGGCGCCGGTGGTGGTGTGAACAGCGCGGCTTCGGCGTTACTATAGGGCGCGCGCCTGCCCTGCCCCGGAATCGCAGGACACGGCGATACCGCAACCGCCAGCCGCCACCGGCTCGGCGAGGTGCGCCCGACCTGTCCAGAGAGGCCGTACGATTTGAACAAGCCCGAGACCACACTGCTGGCCTGTACCGATCCCTCTTGCGGGCCACAACAGGGCGCCAGGTGCGATGCCTGCAGGCTGCGCTCGCTCTGCCTGCCGGCGGGCCTGCAGCCCGACGAGGTCGCGGTGCTGGAGGGCATCATAGAGTACCAGTGCAAATTCGCGGCCGGCGCACACATCTACAAACAGGACCAGCCGTTCGCCTCCCTGTACGCGGTACTGTCGGGTGCGGTGAAGACCTACCAGTCACAGGGCGGGGAAGAGACGAGTATCACGGGTATTCACCTGCCCGGTGAACTGTTCGGATTTTCAGGTATCAACGAGGCCCATTACCTGACCAGCGCCATGGCCCTGCAGGAGAGCTACGTCTGCGAGATTCCCTTCGATGAGCTGGAGAGCCTGTGCCGCACTGTTCCGGGCCTGCAATCGCAACTGCTGCACCTGATGAGCCACCGCATCAACGATTACCAGCAACACCTGAGCCAGTTGAGCGCGAACACCACCGCCACCAGTCGCATCGCGGCCTTCCTGCTGGGCCTTGGCCACCGCTCCCAGCGGCGCGGCGAGTCGAGCAGTGAATTCCGCCTTCCCGCTACCGGGCGCGACATCAGCAATTACCTGGGAATCCGCCTGGAAACCTTCAGTCGCAACCTCAGCGAACTGGTCCGATCCGGGCTTATTGCCAAGGACAAGCGCTACATCACCATCCTGGACCACGCCGGCTTGCGCGAGGCGTTGCGCGACCCCTCCGGCCTTCAGCAGCCCGGCGGGATCGGTTCGTAATCGAGCGATAGCGTCTCGATACCGGGAACGCCGTTGCGCACCCGGAAGCGACCGCGGGTCACAGCCTCCGCATTGGGGTCGAGCGTATCGATCACGCGAAACTGCACGATCGTCTGTTCCGGCGTGATGTCGACCACCACGTAGCCCTGGTTGAGCAGGTCAATATGTCGCAGGTAGGGACTGTTCGCCCCAAGCATGATCTCCTCCGCCAGCAACAATAATTCCAGCGGTGCAATTTCGGTGGGCAGCGGGTCCGCGGTCAGCGAACCGCTCACGAATTCCATGGCGGTAACGGGAGAATTCTCGTCGTCGCAGTCGGGCTGGATATTGCTCGCCTTGTAGAAATGCGTGTGGCCCGACGACACCAGGACGTTGGACACGGCGTTGTCCGCAATGTGGCGCATCAGTTGCCGGCGCTCGTCCTGGTAATCGTCCCAGCCCTCGTTCGACACGTACACGCCGCCGTTTTTCTGCAGGTCGGGGTCTGCGGCACGCAGTTCGGGGGTGTCGTAGTCCACGAGCTTCCAGGGTGCCATGTCATAGCTTGAGCCGAGGATTTTCCAGCGCGCGCGGGTTTGCGCCAGGCGCCGCTTCACCCAGGTCTTCTGGTCGTCGCCGAGTACGGTGCGCCCCGGCGCCAGCATGTCGCCGCCGGGCGGGAAGGTGGTGTCCTGGGCGTCCAGCAGTCCCGCGAACGTGGTGTTCGGCGGCACTTCGGGGTCGCGGTATTGCCGCGTATCGAGCAGCATCATTTCCGCGAGATCGCCCCAGTGCAGGGAGCGAAAGGTGCGGTCTTTAACGTTCAAGACGGGCATGGCCTCGAACCATGCCTGCCGGGCATTGGCCAGGCGCGCCGGGTCACCCGTGCTGTCGACGCCGTTGTAGAACTCGCCGTCGTCCCAGACTGCGACCAACGGCACCTGCGCGTGCAGCGCCTGCAGCTCGGGATTGGAGTGAAAGCGCCGGTACACTTCGCGGTAGTCGTCGACGCTCAGCGTCGCAAAGTCGTTGACGTAGATGTAGTCGCCGAGGTGGAGGAAGAAATCCACGTTTTCACGCGCGATCTCGCGGTGCGCGACATAGTAGCTCTGGGTGCGCTGCTGGCAGCTGGCAAAGGCGTAGCGCAGGCGGTCGGGCGAGGAACCGGGTTCGGGCGCGGTGCGCAGGCGCCCGACCACGCTGCCGACGCCGGCCGTCTCGAAACGATAGTGGTACCAGCGATCGGGCTGCAGATCCTGCACCTGCACGTGCAGGTTGTGGCCCGTCGCGGCGGTGACCTCCGCCAGCCCGCCGCGCACCACGTTCTGCATGTCGGCGTCTTCCGCCACCGACCAGAGCACCGCTACCGGCTCCGAAGATTGTGCCGCTACCCGTGTCCAGATCACCGCGCTGCGCGGCGTCGGGTCGCCCGACTTGATGCCGTCCGGGAATGCGGTCGCGCTGCCCGCGTCGGCAAGCGCCCCGCCCGACTTGAGCAGATGTGCGCCCGCGGAACCGGCGGTGGCCATGGCAGCGAGTGCCTTGAGGAATTCGCGGCGCGGCATGGTGCGGCCGGAACGAAAAGGGGGTGTGACTACAGTATCGCGTTTCACAGTGCTACCTCGCCTGTATCAATCCCCTTTCGTTTGCACTGTCCCCTTGCCGCGTGGCGGCGTCAACCGGGCGGCAGGACCACCCACTCCGGTGCTTCATATTCCCCTATCATCCTGACCTCGACGAACTCGGCCTGCTCCTCGATGATAGCACGCACTCTCGCGTCCATGCCCTCTTCCATCGCCAGGCGCTGCTCGCGACTCTCCCAAGTGGCTATCGCGAGCAGGACATCGGGCGCGCCGATCTTCCGGTGCAGGCGCGTCCCCTGTGCGCCGGCCGCCTGCTGGATGATCTCGCTGGCCTTTACCCAGGCCTGTGCATAGTTTTCGGGCGGGTAGCCGGGTCGCATGTGGATTTCGAAGATGAAGTGCATGGCAGGAGTATAGAGGCTGCTGGACAGGGGGGTTACTGTAGGGTCGAATTTATTCGCCGCAAAACTCATTGCTCGATACCCAGTGATGTTGGTATCGAGAACGTCGTTCCAGGTCGAATAAATTCGACCCGACAGGGACATGCGCAATCAGGACAGCGCCGCGATTTCCTGTCCCAGCACCTGCAAAAACTGTGCACCCACCGCGCCGTCGATCACGCGGTGGTCGCAGGACAGTGTCGCGCTGATCACGGTGGCCACGCTCGGCTCGCCGTCTTTCACCACCACTTTCTGCTCGCCCTTGCCGAGTGCGAGTATCGCGCCCATGGGTGGGTTGACGATGGCGGTGAAGTTGCTGACCCCGAACATGCCCAGGTTGGACACGGTGAAGGAGCCGCCGCTGATGTCCTCCGCGGAGAGCTTGTGCGCTTTTGCCTTTTCCGCGAGTTCGCCGACCGCCGCGGCAATCCCGGCGGGCGACAGGGTTTCCGCGCCGCGCACCGTGGCCGGGTAGAGGCCGTCATCGGTGGCGATGGCGACGGAGATATTCGCGCTCCTGAACTGGTGGATGTCGTCGCCCACCAGGTTCACATTCACGCGCGGTTCCTTCATCAGTGCCTGCGCCACGCACCAGACGATGAGATCGTTGACCGAGACCTTGTCGTCACCGGCCTCCTGCAGCGACCTGCGCTTCGCCAGCAGGCCGTCCAGCTCGTACTCCACCGTGAGGTAGAAGTGCGGGATCTCCTGCTTGGCCTGGGTGAGGCGACGCGCGATGGTTTTGCGCGTGGGCGTCAGCGGGATGATGTCGACGGCATCGCCCTCCCCTCCAGCCTCGCCGGACGCGGCGGCGCGCACATCGTCTTCCGTGATGCGCCCGCGACGGCCGGTCCCGGTCACCGTGTTGAGGTCGACGCCCAGCTCCTGCGCCAGGCGCCGCACGGAGGGGCTGGAACGCGTGTTCGCATCACCCGCGCCGCCGGTTTTCGGCGCCGTTGCGGGTGCGTCCTGTTTTCCGGCGGCGGGTTTGCCCCCGCCGAAGTCGGCGATGAAGGCATCGATGGTCGCGTCATCTACATCGGCCGCGGCAATGACACCCAGCAGCGCGCCGACGGGCCGCGTATCGCCCTCCTGCGCGACGATGCGGCGCAGCACGCCGGCCACCGGGGAGTCCCACACGTTCACGATCTTGTCGGACTCCATTTCGAAGACCTCGTCGCCCTTGCTGACGGTGTCGCCCTCGGCCTTGTTCCACGTGTTGATGGTGCCTTCGACCATCTCGATGCCCCACTTGGGCACCGCTATCGGGTAAATCTCGCTCATGCCGTTATGCCAGTGTCGCCTTGATTGCCGCGCTGATTTTGTCGACGCTCGGCAGGTAGGCCGCTTCCAGTTCCGGTGAGAACGGCGTCGGGCTGTGCGGCGCACAGACCTGCTGCACGGGGGCTT
Source organism: Gammaproteobacteria bacterium (assembly GCA_030428835.1). Classification (GTDB taxonomy): domain Bacteria; phylum Pseudomonadota; class Gammaproteobacteria; order Pseudomonadales; family Halieaceae; genus Marimicrobium. The sequence continues at coordinate 113,214 of JAUIEP010000001.1, forward strand.
TGAGTGAATGGAATGCCTTGCTGGCAGCCAGGCCGGCAATGTCCGCCGTGAGCCCGCAGCGCGGCGGCGACTCGTCCACCACCACGAGCCGGCCGGTGGCTTCCACGCTTTCCAGGATGGCGCCCTCGTCGAGCGGCGAGCTGGTGCGGGGGTCGATGAGGTCGCAGCTGATGCCCTCGCCCTCCAGCGCGTCGATGGCGGCCGCGGCGCGGTTCACCATCTGGCCGAACGCCACCACGGTGACGTCGTCGCCCTCGCGCACGAAGCCCGCCTCGCCGAACGGGATGGTATACATCTCGTCCGGCACCTCGCAGGCCTCCTGGTAGAGCGCCTTCGGTTCGAAGAACAGCACCGGGTCGTCGTCCGCGATCGCCTGCAGCATGAGGCCCTTCGCGTCGTAGGCGTTCGACGGGATCACCACCTTCAGGCCCGGGAACGAGGTCATCACCTGGTACATGGACTGGCTGTGCTGGCCCGCCGCGGAGAAGCCGCCGCCCGAGGCGAAACGAATCACCGCCGGGCACTTGCTCTTGCCGCCGAACATGTAGCGGAACTTCCCCATCTGGTTGACGATCTGGTCCATGCACACACCGATGAAGTCGGCGAACATGATCTCCGCCACGGGGCGCATGCCGACGAGGGCCGCCCCGGCCGCCGCGCCGACGATCGCCGACTCGGAGATCGGTGTATCGATGCAGCGATTCGGGCCGAACGCCTTGTACAGCCCGCCGGTGACGCCGAACACGCCGCCCACGGCGCCGACGTCGCCCGAGGGGCTGCCGTTGCAGCCCGCCACGTCCTCGCCGATGACGAACACGGAATCATCCTGCGCCATCGCCTGGTGTAACGCCTCGTTGATGGCGTCGCGCATTGTCTTCTCTGCCATGGTCGTTCTCCTATGCGGCGCCGTAGTTGATGTACACGTCCTGGGTCACCTGCTCGGCGGTGGGACGCGGCGCGGCCTTGGCGGCGGCGACGGACGCCTCGATCAGGGCCATGACCTCGGCGTCGATGGCGTCGAGTTCCGCCGCGCTGATCTCGCCGGTCTGCGCCATCTTTGCGCGGAAGTTTTTCAGGCAGCAGCTGTTTTCCCTCAGGTCGTCCAGTTCACCCTCGGCGCGGTAGGCCTGCGGGTCACCGACGAAGTGGCCGTGAAAGCGCCCCGTCTCGGCGAAGACGCCGGCGGGGCCATTGCCGGAGCGGGCGTGCTCGATGGCCTTGCCCGCCGCTTCGTACACGGAGAAGAAGTCGGCGCCGTCGGCGACGAACACGGGGAAGCCGAAGCCCTCGGTGCGCGCCTTCAGGTCGTCACAGCCGACGGCATAACTGATGTTGGTGTGCTCGGAGTAGTAGTTGTTCTCGATGACGAACACCGCGGGCACCTGCAGCACCACGGCGAGGTTCATGGCCTCGAAGCAGGTGCCCTGGTTGACCGAGCCGTCACCCGAGAATGACACCGCGACGCGGCCGTTGTTGCGAATCTTCGCGGCGAGTGCCGCGCCGACGGAGATGGGCGGGCCGCCCGCGACGATGCCGTTGGCGCCCAGGATGCCCTTCTCCATGTCCGCGACATGCATGGAGCCGCCCTTGCCCTTGCACAGCCCTTCCGAGGAACCGAACAGTTCCTTCATCATGCCGATGACGTCGGCGCCCTTGGCGATACAGTGGCCGTGGCCGCGGTGCGTCGAAATGATGGTGTCCTCGTCGTTGAGATGCTCGCAGACGCCCACCGCGTTGGCCTCTTGGCCTGTATAGAGGTGGGTGAAACCGGCGATCTGGCCGTTCATGATCTCCGCGTGGGTTCGCTCCTCGAACTCCCGGATCGTTTTCATCTGGCGGTAGGCCCGCTCAAGCCTGTCCCTGGGTATGCTCACCTGGCATCTCCTGTCACTAGACGTGCGTGAATGTCGCAGCGGCGCGCCGGACGAAAAACCGGGGCGCGGATGTTCCGGAATATAGGTGAAATCCGGGGCAAAAACAATCAGGATTGCCGGTTTTTTATGGGGCGTACGGGCGGGCCGCAGATCGCCCCACCGCACTTGCCGAAGCAATAGTTATACCGCGCGTGTCCGACCCTATTGGGCAAGCGACAGGCCGGCAGACGGAGGCCTATAATCTTCGCACAAAATTCCAATAAACAGGTTACTCACCATGCAGCGCTCTACTCTCCCCGTCGCCGTCGCGATGTGTCTCGCGACTTCCTTCGCTTGCGCCGCGCCTACCCTTGAAGAAGTCATCGTCACGGCGGAAAAGCGCGAGGAGTCGCTGCAGGATGTGCCGATCTCGATAGCGGCTTTCAGCGAAGACACCCTGGAGAAGATGGGTGTCAGCGATATCAAGGGTCTGGCTTCCAAGGTCCCGAACCTGGTGGTAAACGAGTTCACCGGGTCCTCCACGACGGTCCGCCTGTTCATCCGCGGTGTCGGCCAGAACGACGTGCAGGTGACGCAGGACCCCTCGGTGGCGCTGTACATGGACGGCGTGTATATCGGTTCCTCCGTGGGCACGGCATTCGAGACGGCGGACATCCAGCGCATCGAGGTCCTGCGGGGGCCGCAGGGCACGCTCTACGGGCGCAACGCGACGGGCGGGGCCATCAATCTCATTACCAACAAGGCCGATCCCGAGGAACTCTACTTCCGCCAGCGCCTGACCGTGGGCAGCTTCGACCTGTTTCGCTCGAGGTCCATCCTGAACCTGCCCCTCGGGGAGTCGATGGCGCTCAAGGTCGGGTACTCGCGCTCGGAGCGGGACGGCTTTGTCGATAATCAGGGAGCCGGAAAAGACTTCGGCATGCAGGACCGCAGCAATATCACCGCGGACTTCCACTGGGACGCGGGTGACGCGACGACGCTCGACTACAAATTCGAAAAGTCCACGATAGAGGATACGGCGCGGCTCTCGCAGATACTGCGCTATGACGCGACCGCGCCGTTGACGGCCCTCATCCGGTTCGCAAACCCGGCGTTGAATGACCGTGGCCAGCCCGTCGATACCGGCAGCGACCGCAAGGCACGCGCCACCTCGTTCGATACGCAGCAGCGCGGCGACGTCGAGATCGACGCGCACACACTGAACATCGGCTGGGATATCAACGAGACGCTGACGTTCCGTTCGATAACGGGTTATCGCGATGTCGACGCGTTCACGCAGAACTCCCAGTCGCCGACGACTTCCCTGGGCGGCGTCTTCAGTGTGACGGACGGGCGGCCCGATACCCGCTTCGAGCAATTCACCCAGGAGTTCCAGCTCCTGGCGACCACGGATACCGTTACCTGGGTGGGCGGCCTGTTCTACTACGAGGACGAGTCCGAGGAGGAGAACCTCGGGGACACGTCGGGCACCGAGGCCCTGCCCCCGGGGGTACTGCAGGACCTTACCACCACGGAAAATACCTCGATCGCCCTGTACAGCCAGGGTACCTGGAGCCCCCCCCGGCTCGAGGACTGGCATTTCACGCTCGGCCTGCGCTACTCCGATGACAATCGCAAGGCATTTCGCGACAACAACCGCGTATCGTTCGGTCTCGGCGGCTCGCCGACGCCGATACCCGCGTTCATGGCCAACTACGACCAGGACTTCGACGAGTTCAATCCCTCGTTCACGGTTGAGTACGACCTGAACGAGTTTTCCAACGTGTACGCCAAGGTCGTTACCGCCTATAAATCCGGCGGTACCAGCCAGCGCTCCACGAGTACCGAGAATTTCCAGGCGGGGTTCGACCCGGAGGACCTGATTTCCTACGAACTGGGTTACAAGGGCGATCTCATGGGCGGGCGCATGCGGTTTAACGCCGCGCTTTTCTACATGGAGTTCGAGGGATACCAGCAGAGCGTGCAAACGGGGCGCAATGCGGGGGAACGCGACTTCGTAAACATCGACGACGCCGAGATCAGCGGCCTGGAATTCGACCTGACCCTGGCCCTGACCGATGCGCTGACCGGCACGTTGAGCTACGGCTACCTCGACACCAGCTTCGGCCCGGATTCCATCAGCTACCTGCAGATCGACGCCGGCTCACCCACCGGTTTCAGCACGGTCACCGAGCCGCTGACCGACGACCTCGCCCTGGCGCCTGAGCACACGATCACGGCCTCCCTGGATTACCGCAAGCCCCTGCACTTCGGCGTACTGGATGCGAACATCAACGCGCAGTACCAGGACGAGTCACTGGGCGGCGTGCAGGTTCCCACCGGACAACTGAACGACCGCACGCTGCTCGCCGCGACCCTCGGCGTTTCGGATATCGAGCTGGGTGAGGACTACGGTACGCTGCGCATATCCCTGTGGGGCAACAACCTGCTCGACGAGGAATACCACGTCGGCAACATCCGCCAGCCGACCTTCGATGATTTCGGCTTTGTCGGCGGTCTCGCCACGTTCGGGGACCCGCGCACTTACGGCGTAACGATGGAATACAGTTTCCGCTAGCGCTTGGCCGTAAGCGGCACCGCGGTGCTCAGTCGGAGATAGGCCAGCGCGGGTCGCCGGTATAGAACGCGAACCGCTGCGCGATGAGTTCGCTGGTCAGGCCGTATGCCGCCAGGTCGTATTCGTGTTTGCCGTGCTTGCCCTTGGGGTTGTCATCGACATGAGCCTGCAACGCTGCACGGGTATCTTCGCTGAGCGCCATGCCGAAGGCGTCGTAGACTTTCTGCACCACCCCCATCGGGTCATCCACGAATTCGGCCTGGGAGCAGTCGACGAACAGCTCCGGCGGCAGCCTGTCACGCATGGCGAGGCCCTTTTCCAGTGACATCGCGTACCAGTCCATCACGGCGCGGCCGATCTCGCCCGCGTCGAGATGGCTGTGGTCACCCGCGTACATGCCCATGACAACCTTGTTCATGCTGTTGATCGAGGGCACGACTTTCTGCGGGTCGCGGTGGCACCAGATGAAACGCGCGTCGGGGAAGACCTCCAGGATGGCGTCGATGCCCCACATGTGCGCCGGCGCCTTCAGCATCCACTGGCCGCCCGGGCTGCGCCAGCTCAGCATCTGCATCTGGCGTTTCTGGTAGGCGTACATGGGCACGAGATCCTGCTGCAGCAGCCAGCTGCGCCAGGGTTCCAGCATGATCTCGAAACCCAGTTGCACCCCGGTGAAAGCGTAGGCGTGCAGGAGCACGCACTCTTCCGGGGTATCGGCGTCGATGTAGTGAATCTTGGCGAACTCGGAATCGCGCGACGCTTCCAGCGCCTTGGCGAGATAGGGGTAGCGCGGGTCTTCCTCGCCGGGTTTGCTGCCTGGCCAGGGATCGGGGAACTGGACTTCCCACTGCAGCAGGCCGCGATTCTCCGGCGCCGACACCAGCAGGTTCAGCAGCGCCGACGTGCCGGAGCGCGGCAGGCCGGTGACGAAAATAGGCGCGGTGATCTCCTCGTCGGCATACTCCGGGATGGTGCGGAAGGCATTCTCGCATTTCAGGCGCGTCGCCAGTTGCGTCACCACGCGCTGGCGGCAACGCTGGCGACCCTCGGGGTCCCGCACGTTGCGATCGTAGGTTTCGAGCAGCACCTCGAGACCCTCGCGGTACGGCGGCTCGCCGAACTCGCTGAAACCCGTCTGTTCCCTGGCTTCCGCAATAACCTCGTCCGCGACGAAGGTGACGTCTTGCGCAGTCATTGCAACTCCGCGAGCTTGGCAACACGGGAATTCAGCGTCGGGTGGCGGTCGGCGCCAATCCAGCGCCAGCACATGGTCCCCATGCGGTGACCCGCGGTCTCGATCCAGTTGGGAACTCCGGGATCGGTGTGGGACACCACGACGCGTACGCTGCCGTCGTCCTCGTAGTGCGCGGTGTGCTTGTTCACGTGGATGTTGTGATGCCGGTAGTCGAGGGATTCCATCCACCAGTTGTCGAGCTGGAAGTTCCAGGTCTGGCATTCCGGGATATCCGGCGCCTCGATAATAAACACCTCGTCGTCCGCGAGTTCCCAGGCGCTGTGGAAGTAGAAGATGTTCGGGTCGCCCCCGATGGACTGGCAGTAGTCCTGGTCGGCCGGCGGCAGGTCATTCAGCGTGGGCAGGAAACTCTCCGCCCAGTCCTCGAACATCTGCGCGGAGCCGTGCACGAACATCACGGCGCCCTGCAGTCCACGCACCAGCTTCTCCGGGGTCAGCGGTTCGGGCCGGTCCTCGGTCGCACCGATGCGCTCGATTTTCATCTCGGCGGGTTTTTCGTTCACCCTGTCCTGGAAGGTCTGGCGCACGGTGATCGAGTTGGTGTCTTCCCCCAGCGGCAGCCAGTTGCCGGGCTTCTCCTCGCGGCTGAGGATAATCTCGATCTCGCCGTTGGGCCCGATATCCATCTGGCGGTGATCGATGTGCCCGGTTACCGCCATGGTGCCGTCGATCGCGTAGCGGTTGATGATGGAACTGATGCCGAGGTAGTCGACGGTGCCGCGCGTACCGGTGATGCGGTAGTCGTAGCGCGGGTTGATCGGCGCGCTCTCGTAGCGGTTGTCCGGGTTGTCCGCGCCGAGCTTGATCGTCTCGTGCGCGCCACAGCGCAACTGCGGGAACAGCGGGTCCCGGTATTCGAGGAAACTTTCCAGGCCGCCGCGCAGCAGTCGGGCGAGATAGCGGTACCCCTCGGCCTGGTTGAAGGGGTCGCCGGGTGCCTTCTCACTGCGGATGATCTTGCCGGCATCTTTCAGCGCATCGCAAAATTCATCCCAGGCGGTGCCGTCAATCACTTTCTGTTCTGCTTCGCTCAGGGACATGGCGTCTCTCCAGACTGTTATTCGGTTTCCACGGGAAGCGGCAAGTTTGGCAAAACGCGCTTGCGAATCAAGCGCCTGGGCACGCCGCGCGGTCGCGTTCGCCGGGAGGTCTATACCCTTGAACCAGGACAGTGGAATGTGGCCAGGTCGGTCGTGCCTACCCGGCGCCCGGGCAATCGTTCAGAAGGCGGGCGCGGCGCCGTACTCGAGATAGATCGGCGAGGTCCACGCCCGCGGTGCAGCTGGTGCCAGGCAGTTTTCCTGTGGTCCCGCGCGTTCGCCGATACAGTACTCGCGCCGCTGGCACACGCCCTCTTCGTCGTAGACGCAGCCGAAAGGGTCGCCGCCGATCAGCGGTTCCTCCTCCTGGATGACCCGAGCGTAGTAGACGGCCGGGCGCTCCGCGAGAATGTAGTCGGTGTCCTCGAATTCGAACTCGCAGCCGCTGCCGTCCGCGGGACACTCGTGCACCTGCCAGGTATTCTCGATAAGGTCTGCGACGGCCTCGTCCGGCGCGACCTGCGGACGGATGCGCACGATCTCTATGCGGGTGATGGCCTTGCGTCGATCGCCCGGGCGGTAGCAGTCGCCGCCGCAGAGCGACGCCACGCGCTCACGGCCTAGCGCCGCGACGGCGAAATCGGGACACCCGGGCTGCTGTTCGAACGCGCCCAGTGCGCGCACCCGGAAGCGCGGCGTATGGCCCAGGGTCACCGCGCTGCCCATGGGTGCGGTGCCCTCGGGCCCGTTGAGCAGGTCGAACCACACGAGGGTCCGGTCGCCCGAAGTCGCGTACACCTCGCGGCTGTGCAGGCCTTTCCAGATCGCATCGCGGTCCCTGCCCTGCGCATGCACGGCCACGAGTCCTCCCGTGTAGTAGAAGGCCGCGGACTCCCGGTCTACCCCGAGCGGAAAGCCCCGCTCGCCCTTGACCTCCTTGTGGTCGGTGTAGAGGCGGCGATTGGTGTCCTTGAAACTGTTACCCGGGCGCGCCATGTGATTGTCCGAGGAGCCGATCAGGCCGAAGCGCGTGCGTTTGGCGTTGCCGTCGGCGTCGAAACCAAGGGCCAGGTTGTACTGCGTGGACTGGCGCGGCACATACATCGACGCCGGCTGGAACGCGTTCTGCAGCTGGCCACACCCGGCCCAGTCATCGAGGGTGGCATCGGGCAGAAGCTTGCGCCCCGCGGGTGCGCCGCGCTCGACGAAATCCTGCATGGCGGTCTGTACCCGGTCTTCGCACGCGGGCGCTGCGGGGTCATCGCAGGCCTGCCGCACCAGCTCCCCGGCGCGGCGGCAGCACGGGGTGAAATTGTCGGTCGCCGGTGGGCAGTAGGCCTCCCCGCCCTCGAGGTAACCGATGCGCTGGAAGTCCTCGAAGCGCTCTGAATTGCCGTGCCCGGAGTACGTCTCGAGCAGACGCTGGTAGCGCGCCTCGTACTCGTCCAGTTGGTCGCGAAAATCCGCCGTCAGGGGGTTCGTGGTGCCCCAGGCGAGGCCGTGGGGAATCACGAGGCTGTCATACCCCCACTCGTCCAGCTTGCGGTACAGCGCCGTGGGCGTGAGCGCCACCTCGCGGCAGTCCGCGGGCAGCTCGGTGACCGGCACCCCGTCCGCACAGGTGGGGGTATCGCGCACCTCGGCCATGTACCAGCCCAGGTCGCTGATCGCCTGCACGGTATCGCTCAGTGCGGCGAGCCCGAGCAGGGGCGCGGGCACCTTGGCCAGTATGTAGGTGTCGCGCGAGGCGATCGGCCGGGTCGGAGTACTGCCCTCCTCCCAGGTGCGGAAGATGACGTTCTTGTGGCCGTAGTGGCTCGGCACATCGTCGGCATTGCTGTTGGACCACTCCCAGCCCACGAAGGACACCATGTCGGGTGCAGCCGGGTCGCCGGCCCCGGCATTGCAGTCGCGGATCACCTCGAGCGTGTCCGCCCAGACGCGCGGCGTCAGCGATTCCGCGTGGTCGTTGATGCTCCAGAAATCCAGCGCCGAGCAGTAGCGTGCAAAATCGCACGCGTCGGCGGGTGTGGTGATGCCGACGTCTTTCATCAGGTTGGTATTGAAGATATAGGCATCGAGTGAGTAGTTCGTGTGCGTGTGCAGGTCCCCGAACAGGATCTGCGGCTCACCGGTTGCCGCCGGGGGAATGACGGGGCGCGGACCGGGCAACGTCTGCGCCGAACGCCAGGGTTCCCCCATCGAGCCGCTGCCGATAAACCATAGCGGGAGCACGATCGCGGCCACCACCAGCACCAGTCCGAGCAGAATTTTCCTGATCATGGTCAGCCCCGTGTCCTTACATGAACTTCATGAGTTGTTCCATCAATCGAATGACGGGCCCGTGCCACCAGGGCACTTCAGGGTCCGTCTCCGGTACCGCATACTGCGCGCGCAGTGCCGCCAGGCGCTGCTTCAGCTCCGCCGTCAGCGCCTCCTGTCCGGGCCTGCCGTAGAGATTGACCTGGTCGGTGGGATCCGACGCGAATTCGAACAGCTCCCACTCGTCGTTCTCATAGTAATAGGCCAGCTTGTGCGTCGGCGTGTGGATGCCGTAGTGCCGGGCGACACCGTGAAAGCCCGGGTTCTCATAGAAGTGGTAGTACAGGTCGCGTGGGGCGATGTTGCCGTCGCCGCCAAGGTGTGGCAGGAGGCTCATGCCGTGCATGGGCGTTTGTGGCGCCAGGCCGGCGGCGGCCAGCAGCGTGGGTGCGAAATCGATGTTCTGTACCATGTCCGTGTTGACGCTGCCGGGCGCCACCCTGCCGGGCCAGCGCACCAGTAGCGGGATGCGCGCGGACGCCTCGTCTATCCAGCGCTTGTCGAACCAGCCGTTCTCGCCGAGGAAAAACCCCTGGTCGGAGGTGTAAACGACAATCGTGTTGTCCGCCAGTCCCTTTTCCTGCAGGTAGTCCAGCAGGCGGCCGATCTGCCGGTCCATACTCTTGACGGAGCCGATGTAGCTCTTGATGTAGCGCTGGTATTTCCAGCGCACCTCGTCGTCGCCGTCGAGGTCGGCCTCCTCGAATGCCCGGTTCCCCGCGGCAAATGCGCCGTCCCACAGGGCCTGTTGCTGCGGCGTGAAGTTCTTGCTCTGGGACAGCTTGACGTCGTTGTCTGTCATGTAGTCGCGAATGGTCATGCGCGCTTCGCGGCGCGCCTCGGTCAGGCCCTCGAGATCGCGCAGCAGGGTGGGCGGTTCGGGCACCCTCGCGCCCTCGTCCCAGTTCCTGAGTTCCTCGGGCCCGGGCATCCAGTCGCGGTGCGGCGTCTTGTGGTTATAAATAAGAAAGAACGGTGCATCGCTTCCCCGCGCCTCTTCCAGCCAATTGATCGCCTTGTCGGTCACCAGGTCCGCCACGTAACCGGTAGTCTCCTCGACGCCCGCCGCGCTGCGAAAGTGGGGATTGAAGTAGGTGCCCTGCTCGAAGGCGTTGGTGATGACTTCCCAGTGGTCGAAGCCGACCGGGTCGCTGTACAGGTGCCACTTGCCGACGACGGCGGTCTGGTACCCGCCGGCCTTGAGCAGCTTCGGCAGGGTCTGCTGCGAGCCGTCGAAAGGGCCGGACCACTCGTTGCTGTAGAAGCCGTTGCCGTGGCTGTGCATGCCGGTCAGCATCGTCGCGCGGCTCGGCCCGCAGATGGCGTTGCCCACGTAGGCCCGGTCGAAGCGCATGCCCTCCTGTGCCAGGCGGTCGATATTGGGCGTTTGCATGATCGCGTTGCCGTACGCACTGACGGCCTTCACCGCGTGGTCGTCCGACATGATGAACACGATGTTGGGGCGCTCCGCGGCCACCGAGTGTGCGCCGGCCAGGAGGGCCAGTGCCGCTAACAGCGATTTTGCAACTATCTGCATTTCATAGGTTCCCGGCTAATTCCTGATGTCGAACTCAACGGTCTCGCTCTCGATCCAGCCGTAGCGGACCGCCTTCGCTGTCACCCCGGCCGCGCCGTGCGGGTCGAACGGGCCGGTGTACAGCCGCCACGCGCCGTCGTCGAGGCGGTAGCCGATGGAGGCGCCATCGGGAGCGCTGATCTGTACCCTCCCCTGTGTCGAGCGGATAACGGGCGCGGCGCTGACAGGCACCGCGCCGCCCGGGTTGAAGCCGGCCACCATGGCCTCCTCGGACTGCTCGCTCCAGTCCCCGACGCGTTCCTGCCACGCGGACAGGGCGCCGCGCAACCGCTCGAGTTGCGCGGCATACCCCGGGTCGCCGGCCAGGTTGTGCAGCTCCAGAGGGTCGGCGTCGATGTCGTACAGCTGCTCCTCGCCCGGCCCCTCGAACCAGCGGCGCTGCACGCTGTCCAGCTTGCCCTGCGCGTACAGGGCGCGCATTTCGCGCATCATGTCGATATTGTCGCGATAGGCGAGTTCGTGCCCGCCGCCCTGCTCCGGGTACCAGCTGCGGATGTACTTGAATGTCGCGTCGCGCACCGCGCGCTGGCGATCGGCCACCTCGTCGATGCGATCGCGGGAGGCGTAGATATAGGTGCGGGGTTCACCCTGCACGAGGTCGCGTCCGTGCATGTAGGCGGGCACCCTGGCACCGGCGAGCCTGAGGATCGTCGGACCGAGGTCGACGAAGCTCACGAGGCGCGTATCCAGCCCACCTGGCGGCGCGTCCGCCGGTCGGTACTGTTCCGGCCAGCGTATGATCATGGGCACCTTGATGCCGGTGTCGTAGAGCTCGCGCTTGGAGCGCGGCAGGCCGTCACCGTGATCCGTGGTCCAGATGACGATCGTCTCGTCCGCCAGTCCGTCCTCCTCCAGTTGCGCCAGGAGTTGCCCCACCTCGTTGTCCATGGCCGCGATGTTGTTGTAGTGCCGGGCGATATCGGCGCGCACCGTCGAGGTGTCGGGGAAGTACGGGGGCACAGTGACCGCCGCCGGTTCCACTAACTCCTCCACCGGCGGCGCGCCGACGCGACTCACCGCGCGCATGACCTGCATGGCGAAGTGCATGACGCTGTTGGGCCAGCTACCGAGCGGGCGGAACACGCCGCTCTCGTGGGTCACCGCGAAGTTCAGCAGCCCGTAGAACGGCCTCTCATCGTCGCGGTCGCGCCAGTGCCCGCCCGAGCCCTCGACGTCCCAGATCGTGAAGGGGCCCGAGCCGGACATCGGCCCGCTGAACTGGTAGTCGAGCTTGGAATCGGTGAACGTGAAATAGCCGGCGGCGCGCAACAGTTCGGGATAGGCCTTTACCTGCGGCGGCGGCACGCTCTTGTAGCCGCCGCCGGGCGCCGAGGATGTGCGCATGTGCTGTGCGCCGATGGCGATCTGGTGCATGCCGGTGATATGCGCCGCCCTGCTCGGTGCGCAGACGCCCGCGGTGGTGAACGTGTTGGGATAGCGGGTGCCCGCGGCCGCGAGCCGGTCGAGGTTCGGGGTGACCGCGACGGTGTCGCCGAACGCGCCCACGCGAGCGCTCATGTCCTCGGCCATGAGCACGAGGATGTTGGGTCGCTCGGCAGCCGTCGCGTGGCCGGCGCCCAGGCAGAACAGCACCCAGGCGAACGGCCACCACCGGAGCAGCCGGCTAGTCACAGCCAGCGATAACCGAGCTGGAGCCCGAACGTGCGTTCAGATGCCTTGCTGTACAGGTGGTTGTAACCATTGGGCAGGATGTTCTGGTTATTGGGCACGATGATCGACGGGTAGAACTCATCGGTCAGGTTCTTGATGAACAGTGACGCCTTCCAGGTGTCGTCCTTGGCCGCGAGGGCGAGCGACAGGTCGTAGATAGTATAGCCGTCGCCGATCGTCTCGCTATCCTGCGTTAACGAGTACTGTACCTTGTCCTGGGAACGCACCGCACCGGTCAGGTGCAGGTCGAAGTCGCCATCGAGCAGGAAGGAATACGTGGCCGCGAGGTTGACTTTCCAGTCGGGGCTGAACGGCAGTTCGCCGCCGGACAGGTCCTGCAGGCCTGCCTCGGGACACTCGCCGCGAAACTCCTGTCCGCCGCTGCAGGGCTCGCCCGGATAGTCCTCGATCTCCGCGTCGATCCAGGCCGCGCCACCGGTCACGCGCAGGTGCTCGGAAAGCTGGGCGAGGAAGTCCAGCTCCAGGCCCGTGGTCGAGACCTCCCCCGCGTTGATCAGGAGGAAGCTGCCGGGGTCGTCGTTGGGATCGCACAGCGGGTCCTCCTCGGGGCAGTCCGGCTGGCCGTCGGGGTCGAAGAATGCCTGCGCCTGGAACTCCTGGTATTCGGCGTAGAAGGCCGCCGCGTTCAGGCGCAGCCTGCCGTCCCACAGCGTCGTCTTCAGGCCGAGTTCGAAGGCGTCGGCCGTCTCCGGGTCGACCGGCTGCAGGCCCTCGGGATTGGTACCGAAGGTCACGTCGAAGGCCGGCCCCTTGTAGCTGCTCACGTAGGACGCGTACGCCATCCCCGCGTCGCTGTAATCCCACTGCAGCGCAATCTTGCCGGACAGGTCATCCTCCTGCGTCTGCCCGGGTGTGCGCGGCACCGTGTCCGGCAGGCCGAGGGGGAAGCCCTCCTGCGTGCGCATGAACGTGAAGTCCAGTTCGTCTTCCGTGTAACGCGCGCCGACGATCACGCGCACGGTGTCCGTGACGTTTATCGTCAACTCGCCGAACGCCGCCCAGTTTTCGGTGTTTACCTCGAAATCCGCGATCGCGGCGCCCGGACTGCCCTCCTGGAACTCGAACTCCCGCCGAAACCGCCGCTCGACGTTCTGGTCGAAGTAGAACAGGCCCGCGACATAGGAGAAGCGCTCGCCGAGCGGCGACAGCAGGCGCAGTTCCTGCGTGAACTGTTCCGTCTCGCTGAAGCCGAACTGGTCGAAGCCGAAAACGTCGATGGGCTGGCTGTCGACATCACCGAAGCCGTTGACCTCGAACTCGCGCAGCGCGGATATCGACGTCAGCGTGTACTCGCCGATATCCCAGTTGACCTCGAGGGAATGGCCGCTGGTTTTGCTGTCGCTGAACGGCCGCTTGTTGATGTTCACGTCCTTGTTGTCCTCGCCCGGCACGACCGGGGCAATGAGCGCCAAGACTTCATCGACCTGCTCGTCATTGCCGCCGAACGGTTCGAGCGAACGCAGCGGACCGGCGGTACAGTCGCAGGAGCGGTCGCTGGCGTCGCTGGCCCATTTCAGCTCGATGTTCTCTGCGGGCAGCCAGCGCAGCTTGCCGCGCACGCTCCAGTCCTCGCTGCCGTTCAGCTTGCCGCCGTCGAACTTGTTCTGCGTGTAGTCGTCGACATCCGTGCCGTTGGCCGACAGGCGATAGCCAAGGGTGTCGGTAACGGGTCCGGACAGCGTCAGGGCGCCGCGGTACTCGTCGCCGCTCACTGCGGTCGCGGAAATTTCACCGGTCGTGGTGTCCGTCGGGTTCTGGGTGATGATATGCACCACGCCGCCCGTGGAGTTCTTGCCGAACAGCGTACCCTGCGGGCCGCGCAGCACCTCCACGCGCTCCACATCGAGCAACTGCATGAACGCCTGCCCCGACCGCCCCATGACTACGCCGTCCACCATGGTGGAGACACTGGGTTCCACCGCGCTGCTGAAGGACTGCGTGCCGATGCCGCGGATGGAAAAGGACGTCTGGCGCGGGTTGGTGCCCTTCTGCAGGTTCAGCGCCGGGACAAGGAAGGTGAGATCCTCGGACGACGTGATCTGCGCGATACCGAGATCCTCGGCGCTCAGTGCCGTTACGGCCACCGAGACGTCCTGCAGGCTCGACTCGCGCTTGGTGGCGGTGACCAGTACTTCCTCCAGCGCGAGCGATTGTGCCCTGGCGATGCCGCTGGCCGCGAGCAGCGCGAGCGCCGTGGCCAAAGTCTTCAGGTGCGGATTCATGATGCCTCCCGTGTTGTGTCGTTGTTATCGTCTGATGAGTCGTCGTCAGGATTTGCCGTGGCGCGCAACCCAAACGGCGCGCGCAGCCTGATGTCGCGCGACGAACTGCCGACGCGCAGCTCATAACGCCCGGGCGGCAGCTCCCAGCCGCCTGTTGCGGGGCTGAATACACGCAGGTCGCTCACCGCCACCTCGAGGCGCACGGTAACCCGCTCTCCGGCCGCGAGGGTGTGTTTGGCAAACCCCTTCAGGGCCTGTACCGGGCGGTCGTCCGGGGCGTCGAGGTCGGCGATATACAGCTGTACAACCTCTGCGCCGGCGCACTCACCGCTATTGCACAGTTCCAGGGTAGCGACAAGTGTGTCCGCCGCATCCAGGGCGTCCTGCTCCAGCACGAGGTTGTCGTAGTCGAAACGGGTGTAGGACAGGCCGTGACCGAAGGGGAACAGGGGTTCTATATCGCGCTTGTCGAAGTGGCGATAGCCGACGAACAGTTCCTCGTCGTAGTGCACGGTGCGCTTGTCGCCGGGATAGCTGCGCGGGGACGCGTGCGCGGGGCTGTCCGCCAGTGATCGCGGAAAGGTGACCGGCAGCTTGCCGCAGGGATTGTTGTCGCCGAAGAGCGTGCGCGCGACCGCCGCGCCCCCTTCCATGCCGGGATACCAGCACAGCAAGACCGCCCGCACCTCATCCAGCCAGGGCATGGCCACGGGGCTGCCGCCATACAGCACCACGACGGTATTGGGGTTCTGCCGCGCCGCGGCGCG